>CAZWUU010000056.1:0-1720 GCA_964637485.1 uncultured Candidatus Saccharibacteria bacterium | reverse complement strand
AGTTTCTTCATGCCGCATTCCTCGAATACTCTCTCCTATGGATACTGCAGTAATTCTTGCTCCGTATTTCGGTATAACGAGTGTCCGTTTATTCCACTCATCATTACTGCTGTAAAAAGTGCCATGGTCATCAAGTAATAATCTCTGGGAAACCAGCATCCTACGAATATCAATTAGAAGTTGCTCCGCTTTTTGATCCGTTTGGCTGACAATAAGAATATTTTTATTTTTCAGTAATCCAACAATCGACCAAATAGGAAGGACGAGACTACATAGTGTAGATTTGGCCGAGTTACGAAAAGCTGTTATAACAATTCTTTTGTTCCTTTCGTCTTGAAGGAGTCTTATGATTTCTTTTTGAAATGGAGCTACTTCGTACTGAATATATTTTGTGAAGTAAAAACTAAAAAAGAGAGATAGATCACGACATGTCGCTTCGATTCTTACCCGACGATCACTCATTAATAACTGTATAAGATCTTTTGAGATAGCCATGATAGTAATTAACTTTTATTTTCTTTCTCTTTTTCAGATAACCCTGTCAAAGCCAGTGCCTTTTTGACTGCTTCTTCCTGTTCGGGACTAAGTGTTTCCTGTGGTTTTGTGGTGGTAGATATTTCTACTTTGTTACTGAATCTTGGATCTCGGTGATTCAACCAGTACATTGCAGCAGTTAAGTTGTCGTCATTGATCCCCTTGATGATTTTGCTGACGGCCACATCTCTAATTAACGCTTCGCCTTCTTCTTGAGCTTTATCAACCGCTTGTGAGAACGTAACATCCTGTTCTTTCCACCGATAATAGGTTGCACGAGATACGCCACTTTTATTACACGCAATCTCAATAATCGGCATTCGTTTTAGATTTTCAATGATTGTTTCTTTTTCCTTTTTTTGTCTTTTTTCTATAACCTTGCTTTTCATGACTTTTGGGTTGAATTAGAAATTTTGATAGCTTTTTGTCCGGTAAGATTCTCCCATCGTTTTATAATCACTTCCGTATACACAGGCGACTTTTCCATTCCGTAACAACGCCTTTTCATTTTTATACAGGCAATAAGAGTACTGCCGCTTCCTGAAAAAGGCTCCAGTACAATATCGTTCCGTTTGGTTAGTACCTTGATGTAGGGAATAAGAATCTCAACTGGTTTTGTTCCGAAGATAATCCCTTGTCCCGAACTCTTCTCGTCTGATGCTTTGTAGTCAATAAAGTCTGTTGGCTGAATCTTTTTCCCTTTCTTGTATCCCTCCCATTGAGGATTTCCCGATATTGCATACAAGGCTGTTTCGTATTCATTTTGTAATCCATCTTCTTCAGGTTCATCATTAAACTCGATATCTACACCCGGCGAAGCTCCTACCATTGCAATATCATGTTTTGAGAAAAATTTGTGTCTTGCTGCATACCCTTGATTGCGATTCGGCAAATGCCAAACGATCATATTTTTGACCTTCCAGTATTTTTCCATCTCTCCCCAAATGATCCGAATGTTTTTCCAATTTTCATATACGATGATGCTGAAATGTTCTTCCTGCACCTTATGAACGTTTGCCATCCATTTTTCTGTAAAATCTGGTGGGAGTACGTCAGTTTCCAAATATCTGCGGTTCTTTTTGGCTCCAAAACCTACGGTAGGATTCCCGTGACGTTGTTTTCCGTTAAGATAATCCAAAATATAGGGTGGGTCCGTGATGCAGGCAGAGGCTGTTTGACCGTTCAT
>CAZWUU010000055.1:0-1880 GCA_964637485.1 uncultured Candidatus Saccharibacteria bacterium | reverse complement strand
GAATTCGATCCAGATAATATTCAGTCAAAAACGGTTTCCGAGGAATCGGACATACCTCAAAAACCGGCTCCTCACCTTCTATCCATGACAGCAACACCGATACCTAGAACATTGGCACTCACTATGTATGGAGACCTTGATCTCACTCTGCTCGATGAATCACCAGCCGACAGAAAACCTATAATCACAGAGATAGTATACCCTTCGAAACGCGATGAAACTTATGAAAAGGTCCGACAGGAATTGAGAAGTGGCAGACAAGCATACGTCATATGTCCGAGAATCGACGAGCCGGATCCTGAAAAAGAAGCAGCAATAATCGCTAAGTCAGTGAAAGAGGAGGCAAAGAGATTGAAAGAGTTGGTATTTCCAGAATATGAAATCGGCATAATGCACAGCAAAATGAGACCGGCCGAAAAGGATGCTGTCATGAATTCATTCAAGGACGGCAAAATAAATATCTTATGTAGCACATCCGTCGTCGAGGTTGGTGTCAACGTGCCAAATGCGACAGTCATCATCATAGAAGGAGCTGAAAGATTCGGCCTGTCCCAGCTTCATCAGTTACGCGGACGTGTCATGAGAAGTTCGTACCAGGCATATTGTTATTGTTTTTCCGAATCATCAAGTGAAAAATCCGTCGAAAGATTACATGCCCTGAAGACAGCAAAAAATGGTTTTGAATTGGCAGAATTCGACTTGGCTCAAAGAGGCGCCGGAGAATTGGGTGGTATGAGACAGTGGGGAGTATCTGATGTGGCCATGGACGCTTTGCAAAATCTGAAACTGGTCGAAGCCGCAAGAAATGAAGCGCTAAGACTGATCGATGAAGATCATGAATTGACGAGACACCCATCACTCCATAGAGAGGTTGCGGACAGGGATGCTCATATGCATTTCGAATGAAAATTTTTATTGTTACAATACAGTCATCATGAATATCAAACGAGGTTTCACACTGATTGAGTTACTAGTCGTAATATCGATCATAGGCATGCTTGCATCTATAGTATTAGTAAGTTTGAACACTGCTCGAGACAAGGCGGTGCTAGGTGCAGGTCAAGCATTTGAAGGACAAGTGTATAGATCTACGGGAGACCAGACGGCGGGAATGTGGGATTTCGACGAGTGTTCTGGTGGAGTCGGAACACCTACTATCGACACATCGGGAAATAGTAACAACGGCACACTTCAAGGTACCGTCCTTGGATGGAATACGGATTCACCGTATTCCGGCGGATGTTCCCTCAATTTTGTTACAGGTTATGTTTCAGTACCAGATGTGACGTCCTTAAAATTGGCAAATAATTTTACAGTATCGATGTGGGTAAAATTAAACTCTAACAGCAATCAAACTTTGATACTAAAAGGTGATGGTACGGTAAGCGGAGCTTCTCTTGCCTATGGCTATAATGATAATGGCTTTCTTTTTTTAGGATGGAATACTTGCAATGAACCATACAGGACTAGAACATCCGGTGACGTCGGAAAGTGGCACCACCTCATAGGTACAGTTTCCTCCAATGGGACGAGGACACTTTATGTAGACGGCAAACAGGCGGGGACACCTACATCATGTGGCATATCATCATGGAACAACGTAAGAAATCTTAATATTGGCGCAAATCCATATAATAGTAGCTATGCAGATGCAAAAATAGATAGAGTCAGAGTTTATTCCAGAGCTCTTACTGCCATGGAAGCGGAAAGACTTTATGCATCAGAAAACAGTACTTTCTTGCTTGCAAACAAATAATTAAAAGCGTACGAGTGTGAGTCCGCCCTCCTGGTCCGCCAGCTGGCGGAGAACCAGGGACCTTCAAGGTATATTTCATATCAGCTGAGCATTCGCACCACATGCAAATTTGTGTCCGCCCTCC
>CAZWUU010000054.1:0-1961 GCA_964637485.1 uncultured Candidatus Saccharibacteria bacterium | reverse complement strand
CGTCAGTCCTTCCGGGAGTAACTTTTCATTCCGAACCCAATCAGCAGGGAATTCGTCACGGCAGTCACGCATATATCTGCCACCAAAGACACCCAGACTGAGCATTTCTTGTGGCGTTAACTCGGGTTTGAAAGTAGGATCGAAATTTTTGCCTACGGGCTCAGAAAGGGTGTAGATGTAACCCTTTTGCATTTTATCGTTGACTACAATATCGGACATGTCTAATTAAGCAACCAAATGTTCATATTCAACACTCCGGCAAAGCTTACCCACAGGATATAAGGCAAGAGTAACCATGAGGCGACTTTGCTGACTTTGTAGAAATAAATCATGCTGGCTAGTATGGATGCCCATAGGAAGACCATTTCGATGAATGCCAGACCGGGATTTTGGAGTCTGAAAAAGATGATAGACCAGGCGGTATTTAGGATGAGCTGAACGCCGAATATTGCCATGGCCACAGGCACGTTCTTGTTCTTGAAACCATTTTTCCAAACGAGAAATAGCGCTATTCCCATAAGGAGATACAGAGTCGTCCAGACAGGTCCGAATACCCATGACGGAGGATTAAAATCAGGTTTTACCAGTGTTGCATACCAAGTGGGTATATATGGGGTTGTGAATAGAGACCCTATTATTCCGGCCGTCTGACATATGATTATTGAAACGATAAGTTTCAAAATATTTTCTTTACTCATATTATTATTATTGTAGGTTACTTACTAAATTACTTATTAATATTCCTATGCCGACCGCCAGGCCTCCGATCACAGCCATGGTGAGACCTTTTTTCACATATGAAGTGTTCGAAAAATGCGCGCTTATGGTTCCTAGAATGAATAGGCAGATGACGGATATTGCTATAGACACCGTAAAGGCGAGGTCATGGTTGAGGAAATAATAAGGCGATATCACTAGAAATCCGGACAATAGATATGAGAAAAACATTACAGTGGCTGTCTTTACCGATGAGCCGATAGCCACGTCTTCTTTTTGTTCGAATTCCTTCACCGAATTATCAGATAGCAGTGCGCCGACGGCCATAGAAAAAGCTTCTACAAATATGAGGACTATGCCGGTAAGTATGATGAATGATGTTTTTGTGCCGGCTACAGCTACTCCGGAAATGAGACCTACCGTAGAGACGAGACTGTCTTCAACTCCGAAAATAAAACTTCGAAAAGAGTCGCTTGATCTTGCGGTATATTTCACGGTGATATTTTAACATTATTTATACAGCAAATCCTGTCGCCTTTCTGTGCTTGTTGTTATAATAATTCTCATGAAGGATCACTATGGCGAGAAACATTCCAGAGAATTGCCTGCTCCACCAAATATTTTCAAATTCATTGGTGTCGGAGTGGTTGTGATGGGTCTTGCAATAGGCACTGGAGAGCTCATCATGTGGCCTCACTTAGTCACGAAGCACGGTCTGGGCATCATCTGGGCGGCTATTCTCGGTATTACATTGCAATATTTCATAAATCAGGAAGTGGCAAGGCATGCTCTGGCTACGGGTGAAAGCTTCTTTACATCATCATCACGATTGCTGAAATGGTTCGCTCCGTTCTGGCTGATTTCGACAGTTCTCCTGTACGTGTGGCCGGGTTGGGCAGCCGCGCTCGGTACTACGCTTAAGGTTCTTTTCGGTTTTGGCGACTATCTTATGTGGGCGCTCGTAAGTCTGGGTTTAGTATTATTGCTGACGCTTAGCGGACAAGTCGCATATTCAATTCTTGAAAAGTCGCTAAAGATCATTGTTCCGACATTCTTCGGTCTGCTTGTGATTTCCAGTATTCTTACATTGAAACCGGAAAATCTTGTCGAATTATGGCAGGGCGTCATCAGTTTCGGATATTTGCCCGAGGATATAAACATGAAAGTACTATTAGGCGCGGTTGTTTTTGCTGGAGCCGGCGGAATGCTAAATCTGTGTATTTCTCTGTGGTATAGAGATAAGC
>CAZWUU010000053.1:0-2033 GCA_964637485.1 uncultured Candidatus Saccharibacteria bacterium | reverse complement strand
TGCCATACTTATTGAGTAATTCAACAACTAGTGCCTCAAGATCCTTCCCAATTACACGCACACTGTGTTGTAGTTGTAATGGTCGTACGTCTATTCCTAATCGCATAGTTATTTCTTGCCTTTACTTCTCTTCTGGGCTGTATCTATGATTTTTTGAAAATAGCGAGATGCTTCTTTCCATGTTGCAACTGTATCAACATGTTCGAACCCTTTCACAATAAGATTTGACGAATCTTTTGTTAGCGCTTCAATTATTTTATCTGAAATATCACGAGGATTTTTCTCGTTCATGTAGAGCGCTGCGTCTCCAGCAGCTTCTGGGATAGAAGAATTTCTGCTGCAGATGACAGGTGTGCCGCATGCCATGGCTTCTTGCACTGGCATCCCAAAACCCTCATACAAACTTGGATAAACGAAAAGTGAAGCACCTGAGTAGATGGCGGGAAGGTCTTGGTCCGATACAACTGATAGTCTTGAAATAATCCTAGCACCGGTCTGATTAAAATATTCCTTTTTTGCGTATATGTCGTCAGAGTTCCAGTTTGATGCCCCGACAATAAGGAGCTGGTAGTCATCAAGAATACCTCTAGGCAATAGGGAGAACGCCTCGAACAGTAGTGCAAGATTTTTTCTCGGCTCAAAGTTGCCAACAAATAAAATATATTTTCCGAAAATTTCGTATTTTGCGAGAACCTTCTTGATTTCTTGCTGCGATCGAGGATAAAAGTGTGCTCGATTTACCGATGGGTATACAACGTACATTTTATTACGGGAGGCGGGTGATATTGCAGACAGCTCTCGTTTTGTTGAATTTGAGATAGTCACGATTGCGTCTGATTTACTCATGGATTTCATAACGTTCTTCTCGAGGCTCTCTAGCATTCGTTTGTCCATGCTCTCGGGCATGGCGCGAAATACCGTATCGTAGATAAATGTTGTAGATTTTGAATAGAGGAGCGGCGGTCTGATGAACTCGGGGAAGACATACATACCACGCCCTAAGAATAGGTCTATTGGCGGCATAAGCTGTTTTCGAATTAGAAAGTTAATTCCTCTAAACGGCAAAGGTATCTTAACTATCTTGAAGTTTCTGAACCCGTAGGCACCCAATTTGTATGCGTGTCTGTATGGCACCGCTAGGCGATATACAGTATCCTTGGGAGCATCAAGCTCGCTGAGCTCATTATCGAGTGCAAGTAGAAGAGATGTCATGTAGTGTGACACTCCGCTCGGACGATCGCGCACGAGACTACGTGCATCAATAGTAACAACTTTTTTTAGCATAGGATATTCATATACCAGAATACCATAAAGTGGTACAATCGAGAGAAAGGAGCTGGAGAAATTATGACTAAAAAAACATCGAAAGAGACCGCGCTTATTCTTGACAGGATTGACAGGCTCACAAATGGTCTATCTGATGTGGTTGCCGATGATAGTGAGCAGAATCCGCCACGCCGAGCGCTCGTAAGTTTGATTAATACAAAACCATTTCAAGGAACGGGCATTAAGTCTAGAGCTGCAAACAAGCTATTTGGGGTGCAAGCTGTTGCAAACCAGCGGTCTTTTGCTCAAGTCCTTGACCAAGTTGATTCGCTGCATAACGAAATGCAATCAAAGCTAGATCAGATCGTTGCTCGCAACGAGGCGATTGAACGAAATCTTCCGGCGTTGTTTAACGAGAAAATTTATGAAGTCGAGAAACTAATTGATCGACTAAAAAGCGAAATAATGGCGGAAATCAACAAGGACATATCTCCTGACGGCAACTCTGAGAAGATAGAGACGAAAATTATTCACAAAGATCGGTATAAGGAAA
The DNA here is from genome assembly GCA_964637485.1 of uncultured Candidatus Saccharibacteria bacterium. Taxonomy (GTDB): domain Bacteria; phylum Patescibacteriota; class Minisyncoccia; order Phycocordibacterales; family PALSA-1337; genus C7867-002. The sequence goes on along the minus strand of CAZWUU010000053.1, from coordinate 214 downwards.
TAACTCGTGTCAACTTAGGGTCGGGATCATTCATCATTCCAGAGTATATTAACGTTGATCACAGGGAGATTGACGGTGTCGATGTTATTGCTGATATTGGCCAACTTCCCTATGAGCCAATTAGTCTAACCGAGATTTATTCGTCACATGTTGTCGAACATTTTACCGAACGTAAGCTGAGAGAGCTATTAAAATATTGGTACGGCCTGCTGAA
>CAZWUU010000052.1:0-2212 GCA_964637485.1 uncultured Candidatus Saccharibacteria bacterium | reverse complement strand
GCTCGTGGAATATTTCAAGAGAATCAACGTCCTTAGGGCATTTGCCCTAACGGACTTATAGTCGATTTTTAACGTTTACGTTAAGAAGGTGATCGCTTTTCGACCTCAAACGAAAGCGCTTAGCTGAAGATGAACTTCAGCACCACATGGACGATATCAATTGAATCGTTCATGGGTGAACGGAACAAAATAGAGCGCGCAAATCATACAGAGACCGCCCGTTAAACAGGGCGGTTTTTTGTCGCCTTTACAGACTTGACAATCATATACTATATGATATAATAGTGTAAGAATTTCACCATGAAAAGACACATCGCATCGCACCCGTTCTGGGTGCCGACTAGTGTCACGGTTGTCGCTCGCAAACGACAGCCGATGCGATATCGGTCGACTCTCGACCGCATCGCTAAACTGGCTGCCAAAGGATTCATGATCTTCCTGGCGGCGGCAGGAATCGCATACGTTTTCATCGGAGCCCTGGACGAAGGTCTCGGTCTCCGGTGAAAGCAAACGGCGTCTTTCATACGAAGGACGCCGTGTTTTATTAACACTGAGTGTTATGGTTCCTGTGGTATTATTCCTGCATGATTACACAACAACTCATCGATTATATAAAGTCCCAATTAGCAGAAGGTAAGACTGAAGCGGATCTGCGACAAATTTTAAAAACTTCTGCTGGATGGAGCGATGAAGATTTGTCAGTCGCATTCGCACAAGCGATTGGCCAACAATCCGTTCCGCCTGTTCCTCAGGCTCCAGTTTATCAACCTCAAGACAATTTGACACAGCAGACGTCGACGGTAATACCCCAAGTATCTCAGGCAAATAATTTAGCTGTTAAATCGTCCAGTCATAGCAATGTCATCGTCATTACAGTGTTACTCACACTGCTTGTAGGGGCAGGACTGGCTTATGGTTATGTAGGAGGATATTTCGGCTTTAGTGGTAAGACAGTATCGAATGAAACATTTTTTGAGAATCTCTATCTTAACAGTCAGAAAATAAAATCTAACACAGCACAAGCAAATCTCGTAATACGCACTGCCAAAAGAGAAGTCGATGCCGTGCCTTATGTGAATGAATCAGATTCAACCAGTTTCGGTCAAGCTATTTCTGGCGTTAATGATGTTCTTTATTCAGCGCCATCAGATTTTAATGCAAATCTGAGTGTAACAACACGAGGGAATATCAGTACGGAAAATCAAACAATTGGAGACATGGAATTCCAACTAAAAGCTGGTCTGGATATGAATGGCGCGTCGTTTAATGTTGATTTTGAGTCACTGCTTTCTGATAAAAAGCTATTCTTTATCATCAATGAGTATCCCTTCCTTGAAGAATTGAGCATGTTGTCCCCGTTACGTGGAAAATGGATATTCGCAGATATAAACGATCTGGAACAATCAAGCGACCATGATGGTTATGCATTTATCGAATCTATGCTACAAGATATTGCTAAGGCATTAAACTCTGTCAGGACGGAAAAAACAGAAATTTCACAGTCCAATGATAGTGTAAAGAACATGGAAGTGGCCAAGCGAGTAGATTCGATCAAGCTATTCGCAATCGAAAAGGTAGCAAACAACGTGTCAGTTCAGGGAGAAAATCTTACGAAATATTCTCTTAAATTGAAATTCGAAAATATACCTGATTTTTACGATATGCTGAACGAGCTGAGTGTGGGTGGAATGACAACTCTTGAAGTCGATGCGCTGAAAGACGAGTTCAATACTCCAGACGCGAAAATTCTATCTGATTACCTGAATAAGAACATGTTCGTTGAATTGTGGTTGGATGCTGAAGGTTATGCTCGCCAAGGACAAATAAGATTACGATTTGTTCCTTCCGATGAGTTGACTCACTTTGCCGATAAACAATTGGAACTAATTATTTCCTTTGCTATGTCGGACATCAATAAACCATTTATGCCACAGGAGCCAACTACCTTTATGAGCGTAAAAGATGCTGATAAGCTGATAAGTGATTACATGAAAAAGCAGATGGAAGCGACGGAGAAATTCGGTAATTAATAGTAAAAATTCTGTGTTAACTTATAGTTTTATGGTATAAAACTGTAGTTGGGCACGTGGCGGAATTGGTATACGCGTACGTCTCAGAAGCGTATCCCGCAAGGGTTGGGAGTTCGAGTCTCCCCGTGCCCACTGAAAGAAATTATAATGAAAAAAATATACATAGTATTAGCAATCATCTT
>CAZWUU010000051.1:0-2238 GCA_964637485.1 uncultured Candidatus Saccharibacteria bacterium | reverse complement strand
TATTCTTGGGCATCTCCGCGAGTAATCTTGCCAGCGGTGATCGCTTCCTCCAATTCATTCCAGGTGTAGACTCGTTCCTGCGATGTCGGCTTGGCCTTCTCCGCATCCTCCTTGGCCTTCAGGCGCTCCTCTAGCCGGATACGCTCCTCACGCTCGCGGGCCAGTCGGTCCTCGGTGCGCTTGGCACGTGCCCAGACCTCTTTGAACCGCTCACCCCCAGGTTCGAGGGCGTGTGGTTCTTCTGCGGTGGGCTGCTCAGGTGCCGTCTCAGGCGATGCGACTACCTCATCTTGAGGTGGCGCGGTTTCCTGAGGTGCTTCCTGAGTCGGCTCGGGAGTCTGTTCAAGTACGTCGGTTTCTGGCATAGATCCTCCTGCTCTCTTATGGGGAGCAACCCCGCACGGTCGTTCTGGGGACCGCGAACCCTCATGGCACTACTCACTCGGAGATTGTCCAGCCATGTGTTTGAACATCTCCATATTCATCTCCATCTCAATGAGTTTATTTAATTCACCGGCGTATTCGAGGGGAAGTTTTTTGACGATGGGAGAGAAGAAGCCATTGACGATCATTCCCATTGCTTTTTCTTCATCCAAACCACGAGCCATGAGATAGAAAAGCTGTGTGTCGTCTATCTTGCCAGCGCTGGCTTCATGTGCTACAGTGGCTGTGCTATTGGCTGTAGCTATGTGTGGGATCGTAGTACTGATGGATTTATCGTCTAGGAGTAGTGCATCACATTCTGTGCTGTTGATAGCGTTGTCTGCCGATGCTTTGATATCGACTATGCCTCTATAGGTAGCTATGCCGCCATCCTTGGAGATAGATTTGGATATGATAGTAGATGAGGTATTGCGACCGATATGGATTACTTTGGAACCCGTATCTTGATTTTGATTTGCTCCTGCGACTGCAATACCGAGCATATCTGTCTTACTGTTGTGACCTTTCAAAATTGAGCATGGATAGAGCATGGTGGTACAACTTCCGAGATTACCATTGACCCGTTCCATATAGGCGTCATCGTCGATGAGGGATCTTTTTGTATTAAGATTATATGTGTTGGTAGACCAGTTTTCGACTGATGAGTAGCGCATCTTGGCGCGTTTACCAACAAAGACTTCGACGAGTCATGCATGGAGTGATTTTTTATCAAATTTCGGAGCAGAACATCATTCTATGTAATCACCTTTTGCGTCATCGTCTATAATGATAAGCGTATGTTCAAACTGTCCTCCACCGTAGGTATTCATACGGAAGTATGCTTGGAGAGGTTCGGTTACTTGGACGCCTTTGGGGATGTAGATGAAAGTTCCTCAGCTTCGCACTGCGCCATGCAATGCTGCAAATTTATGGTCGTGTGCAGGGACGAGTTTCATAAAATATTTTTGCACGAGTTCTGGGTATTTTTGGACTGCGGTTGGCATATCTTCAAATATGACTCATTTTTCAGCTCGTTTAGCTTTGATCTTGTGATAGACATTTTCGCTATCCATCTGTCCTCCTACTCCGGCGAGATATTTTTTTTCGGCTTCAGGGATGCCGAGCCTATCAAACTTGGCTCTGATAGCTGGATCAACATTATCCCAGTTGTCGGCATATTTTTCTGAGTGTCATTTTTCTGGTCTGGCATAATAGACGATATCATCCAGGTTGAGTTTTTCCAAACTTGGTCATCGGGTAGGTAATTCTTTCTGGAAAAATATTTCAAGACTCTTGAGTCTATGTGCAAGCATCCATTCTGGTTCGTTTTGATCAGCAGAAATTTGTCTGACAGTGGATTCAGAAATGCCGGTCAGATAGACGGCGTATTCGAGTTGATCTGCAGATTCGAGGGCGGAACGGAGGTTGGTCATTATCGAATATTGTTGGAAATGAGATAATCAAATACCTGTATATCTGCTGGTACGTGCTTATATTTTTTTGTTTGGTAAGATTCTTTATCTAGTCGAATATATGATGCGATTTCATTGTCTATAATTATATCTCCTTTAGTCTGACATACGTATACAAAATTGTGCACTGTTGTGTTTGGAGTGTATGCTGATGGTCATGCAAATTGTTTTATAAATTTGGCATCTACAAGTGTAAGTCATATTTCTTCTTGGAGTTCTCTTGCTAGACAGTGTAATTCATCTTCTCACGCCTCTATAGTTCATCATGGGGTTCGTAATTCTTGATGTCATTTTCATATAACCATCAATATTTCTTTTTGATCATTGAGTATTATTCAAGCTG
>CAZWUU010000050.1:0-2248 GCA_964637485.1 uncultured Candidatus Saccharibacteria bacterium | reverse complement strand
TCGGCGTTGAACAGCCAAGCAGAAAATTCGGCACAATCTCTGTCCTGCACGGTACGCCAGTAAAAATCAAACCAATTTCCACGTTTCTGCATTTCCTGAACACAGAGGGCGGCATCGTGAGGTCGAAGAAGTGCGGATTTACAACGTGAGCAGAACCGTCAATCATCCTCCACTCCGAGAGCTTCCACCCCATATACTCCGCTATCAACCGCTTGTCTTCTGGTGTCATGGGTTCTCCTCCTGTTGTCTTGGCCCTAATGACGCAACTCTTCCGCGTGACTTATGGTTATCATAATCCAGCCGCGCCCTGAATAATTCGTTGAGTAGCGGCAGGGCGACACAAATACTTTCTGAATTGGTAAATACAGGGCAGGTTTTATTGATTTCCCATGCTGCGTTAGCCATGTTGTTTGCAAGCTCAGTTAAGTCAGCGACTTTTTGTTGCAACTGTTTTATTTTATAATCTTTACCTTCCTGCATATTTTTAACTCTCTCCCACAGTGGTGTCTCTCTTTCGTTTGTGTCTTCGGTCATTGGCGCTCCTTTCTATGCTTTTGAAGATTTATAATGTACGTTTATACCACAGATCGTAAGACGAAATTCTTTCCAATGTTTTTCAAATTTCCAGAGATATGGGTGCAAGGAAAAGGAAATTTTAAAACCGGGAAACAATAATCTGGAAATACAAAAACGAGAATCAAAAGGATTTCTTGTTATACACTGTACTTTCATTTTTTCTCCTCCATCCACTTGATTGCCTTCAACGCAAGCTGTCCGGTTTTGTCCATTACAAGGTCAGTATAATCCAGCAGCCCAGACCACAATGGTCGATTCTCGTCATATACCGACTGTATGAAATCGAGCCAGTCGTCTCTGTTCCTCATCACTTCCAGCACAAGGCGGGGGTCGGCGCAGAAGTCGCGGTTTGGATGAGAATCCTTATGCCAATAAAAATGGGCTGCACCAGAAAAATCTTCGCCGCACGAACAACTGTATGGAGTATCGGTTCTTCGCTCATGCCAGCGAATCCCCGCCAGCTCACAGAAACGTCTGTTGATCTCTTCGTGTTTCATAGTTGCTCTTTTCCTCCCCACACCCACCATAACCACCGATATACAGACGGATTACAAGCAAGAGTCAATCGCCGTGGCAACAAATAACGATACCATATTTTATGTCTGTAATGGATTTTTATCATTTCTCCTCCCATAGCAAACGTCTAACGCACTTACGGCATAAATAACGCTTTGCAAACACAGCCATACCACCTACCGTCTTTCGCTTTCCACAGCGTCCGCATTTACGTCTCATTTCTGCCTCACTACTTCTTTGGCGCAGTTATGTAGTTGCGTTTCTATATTTTGAATTGTCGCCCATTTTCCAAAGGGAAAGTTTTTTTCACTATCAGGAATTTCTTTTAGTAGTAAAACAATCCAAGCCATCTTCTCTGGCGAGTCTATAGCATAGACGTCTATGCCAGTTGAATTAGTTATAGCATCAGCAGTTTTTTGATAAATTTTAATACTGTCATAAGCCATTTTGTTTCTCCTTTCTTCCTGCTCGTTCATTTTTCATATCTCGACGACAAAGACCTGATTTACGAAGGGATTGCGACATCTCATAAATCATTCCATTCCCGGCTGTGCGTCTTCATACTCAGATTGAGCCATGTCAGCAGCCTCGCGCAAATAATTATATACAAGTTCACTACCTGGACTCCATAATCCATCAGTGCAAAATCTATCCTTGATTTTTTTAGCCGCTTCTATAATGTGTTTCACTGGATAATGATTTCCAGTTTTTGCTTCTTCAACCCATTCCATGGCCCATTTCCAAGCGATTTTTGGATTGTTAATCCATATAATCTGTTGATCCTTCATCTCACTCTCTCCCTTTGATAGTGTTTTCATTTTTTAATTCTCCTTCTACATTTATACTTGAGAATACGACACCTAAACCCTACCTTTACAAGCTAAAAGGGGGGTCGGTTCTTCATCCCCCTAAATTTCCGATGCAATTTTCGAAGCTTGTCGGCTTTCACCATAACATTATTGCAGACCGAACAAACCCAAGCCATGTAATCAACGTAGGTGATGATTTCGTTCCGGGATATTTTCGCCTTATACCATTCGTCAAACTGAATGGCATCGAACAGGTTGCCATTATATTTTGCTAGCAGTTCTTCAATCTTGCTCATTTCCTGTCCTCCCCCACAAACGCTCTCTTTCTGTCATAAACCCACGTATCG
>CAZWUU010000049.1:0-2418 GCA_964637485.1 uncultured Candidatus Saccharibacteria bacterium | reverse complement strand
GAACGGTAAGAACGAAAATCGGCTTTGGCGGCGCAATTCGTTCACAAATGTGTTATGGGCAATGCGGTACAGCCATGGCGAAAATCGTTCGGTTGTCTTGAAACTCTGAATATGGAGATAACTTTTGATAAATACATCTTGTACCATATCAGTAATATCGTCAGTCCGAGCGAGAAAACGTTGGCCGTATCGCCGCAGTTTATTTTCGTAACGGGTGATGAGCTCACCAAACAGCTCTTTTTGGCCATGCTGTACGAGAGCGACAATATCCTCATCACTTTGATCCATACTAGTAGTACACCATAGATGGCTTTTTATTAGAAAAGTGGACACGAGGTGCCCACTTTCTTACAATATATGTAGTAGCGGATTGGCGCTAGTTTTCCTCAGTTGGTCGATCGCCGCCACGGCCACCGCCCATTCCTTGGCCACCCATGTGGGGTCCTTTAAGGCCGAGTTCCTCCATGATTGCTTTGGCGCCATCAAGGTCACCGTTCTCGCGGAGTTCGTGTGCTTCGACCAGTTTGGCAAATTTTTCGGCTGTATCGATCTCTGTTGCCATTGGGCTATTTGTTACGGCCGTTTTAAATGCCTCATAGTCATTGGCTTCGACGGCCGCTCTGACCGCTTCACGTTCCGCTTTGTGTGCTTCACGCATCGCACCGTGGATTTCTTTCATACGCTCATCAGTGATGCCGGCTTTCTCGAGTACTGCTTTAGCTTCTTCATGGGCGGTCTCACGGATTTCACGAGCTTCTTCAAGTGCTGCTGTCTCGGTATCGGTGAGGGAGATATTGAGTTTCTCGAGCATGTCACCGCCGGTAAAGGCGCTAGCGGCACTCGCGGTGATAGCCAGAGCCGCCACTGGAATAAATATTTGTTTCAACATAGAATTGGTTAGAATGAATGATGGTAGAACTAATGAACAACGTTGTTGAAGGGTGATATATATGATCGTGTCTCATGTATATGTCACCCGTCAATCATTAATACACGACAATCTTTGTTTTATTACATTTGCTACAATAGATCACATGAACGTATTACCTTGGGGACGGATTGCTGCCTCAGCAGCACTGATAAACAGCGATAAAAAGCTTCTCCTCCTAAAGCGTCTATCAACCGAAGAGACATTTCCTGATTGTTGGACATTCCCATCAGGTGGGGTAGAGGAGACTGATACCACTGTTGCGGCGGCAGTTATTCGTGAAGTATCCGAAGAGACGGGATTAGATTTTAATCCCACTGCACGCTTTGGATTTTATGAAGTGATCGTGGGTGGAAAACGCTGTATGGCACTCGTACATACCGGCACACACTCCGGTGCCATCTCGACACAACCAAGTGAAGTCGCCGACTTTGGCTGGTTTTCGTACAATGAGGCTATGACGCTTCCACTCGCTTTTGCTTACCGTGAGGTGATTATCGACCTGTATAAAGCTGGTTTGATTGCTTAAGGCATAGCACTATTACGTATTTCCCATAACCCAAGAAAACACCACCGTTTAGGTGATGTTTTCTATGTCGTGCGGCCTGTCAGGGAATCGAACCGTCTCGTGCTAGCTATATACCTATCCCGAAAAGTGATAAGCGATTCTGATGTAGCGTCATAGTTTCAACCACTCACGCACAACTTTCTTAAATGCCGTACTTTTGGCCTTAACGTCAGTCTCGTCTTCAAAAGTAATTGTGCCACGAATATCTGAATTCCAACTTACAATCCTGCTTGCATCATTAAGTATTGGTTCGCCTGCCTTATTTTCTTTCTTGGCTGTGCCCATGTGAATAAGAACTTTTACCTTGTGTTCCTTATTCATTAGATTAAACGTGATACGATCCGCACCCTTGTACACATAGTTGGGCGCGTTCCACTTTAATGTTTCAGTCAGAGATGGTTCCGCTTTGAAAATTAGATCACGGACGAGATTTATTTGTTTTTCTGTTTTAGTGTCTTGATCTGCAAAAAACTCTGCGAGATTTTTGTATTTTTTCATATGTATCATTATACGATAACTAGAATTAAACCCAGTAGTTCCTTGATGTAAAGCAAAATTTTGCAATTTCCTCACCAGTTTGCCCTCCCTTACATTGATTGATGAAATTGCGACGTCTGTTTCTGACCTTTCGATAGGGAACGAAAACAGCTAGCTGCGGGCGCATCATTACGACGTACCAACAGCTAGATGTCAATGGCGGAGAGAGAGGGATTCGAACCCTCGAGGAGCTTTCACCCCTAACAGTTTTCAAGACTGCCGCCTTCAACCACTCAGCCATCTCTCCAATATTATTTAGTTGTGGCATGCACTATACCATTTTTTTACGTTTATTCAAATAGGGCCGAGGCGGGGGAAATACCGATGTCTATCATGTGGCCGTGTTAGAATAAAAATACTATGGAACAAGTGGTGCGTAGTGTGA
>CAZWUU010000048.1:0-2540 GCA_964637485.1 uncultured Candidatus Saccharibacteria bacterium | reverse complement strand
ATTTTCGTTTAAGTTTCTTAAAGAATTTCAGAAAATTTTCTGCATTATTACTCTCTATTGTATCTGCGGCTATCTCACCGTGATGAACAGCCAGAGATGCTACGAGATTAACTACTCAATTACCTTTGTAGGTAGCTGTAAGTCTATTAGGATTCCCTTGTCGCAAAGGTAATTCCGGCTGAGTTCTATCAAGCGCCTGTATCCGTGTCTTTTCATCTGCACATAACACTATGGCATTTTCCGGTGGGCTCATATATAATCCTACTATATTAAGCATCTTAGATTCAAATTCAGGGTCAGTGCTTTTACCACACCAGTAGTCCTGTCTTAGCCCCCTGAAAGGTTGGAGAAAAAACCTAAAACAATATAGGTCTCCAATAAATTTACAGGGGTATGAAAAAAAGAAGAAAATTTACACCGGAAGAACGGTTGTCGATTCTGCAGGAAGCTCAGCGGGAAGGTCGTGCAGAGACCATTCGCAAGTACAATCTGTCACCATCGCTTTTTGATCGCTGGAAAGCCAAGTATGAAACGGGGGGAGTGGATGGTTTAAAGAACCAGCACAAACGTGTGGATCCCGCTCTTCGTGGGCTGGAGGAAGAAAACCAACGGCTTAAACGGATTGTTGCTAATCAGGCTTTAGAGCTGGAAGTAAAGACAGAGCTTTTAAAAAAAACGACTGTTCTAACCAAGAGAAAATTGCGCTGATCAAAATGTATAGTGAACGTGTTGCGGTATCTACTCTGTGTGATTGGGTGAAACTGCCCTCCAGTGTCTTCTATTACCAGCCTCGCTACGGCAGACGTGGTGCCAGACCAAGTCTCCAAACGCGAAAAATGGATGGAACATTAGTGAGCAATGAATCTATTATGGAAGACATTCGCTCATCTCTTAGCCGGGAGTTTTGTTGCTATGGCTATCATAATATCACAGATGATCTGCGAGAAATGGGCTACATCATCAATCACAAGAAGGTATACCGACTGATGGATGAAAGTAATCTTCTTCTGGGCAAAGTAATTCGAACCAATGGCAAGCGGGAATTTGTAAAATTCCGCAAGATTGCTTCCAGTTATCCGATGGAATATGTCTGTCTTGATATTAAATATGTTTGGGTGGAAGGAGAACAGCGTAACTATTATTTGTTGACCGTTCTTGATGTTTATAGCCGCAAAGCTATAGAGCAGATATTTCAGCGAAGTATCCGGAAAATTGATGTGATCAATATTTTCAGGCGAATCAACAACACGTACGGTATCAAAGGTGTAACGGTTCGAAATGATAATGGCTCACAGTTTATCGCCAATGATGTCAGGCAGTTTTTGAAAAGAGCAGAAGCCAGGCAAGAGTTCACTCACATTGCCACTCCTGAAGAAAATTCATACATAGAAGCCTTTCACAGCATCATTGACAGAGAAGTGATACAGCGATTTGAATTTTCCGGGTACTATGATGCAAAGCTGACCTTTGAAGCGCATCTGGAGTGGTACAATCACTCTCGAAAACATGGATCAATCGGAAGAATTCCGCCACAGAAAAAGTGGGATGAGTATGAAAAGAAAAAAACGATAACGCAGATTATATTTGCCTTGTCGGGTAAAGCGGAAACGGGCAATGCTGGAGAGCAACCCGCCAGGAATAACCCGACGAACGAAAATGATCCGGAAGTGCCATTGGTTTCTTCCGGTTCTTTTGAAAATCATTTTTGTTCCAATTCCTAAAAAAACTCATTCGCAGAATAGGAAAAAGACCTAAACTGTTTTGCGAAAAGTCTCCAACTTATCGGGGTCTGAGACAATCGGACGCAATACTGGACCGACTGACAAGTAAATCCAATAGAATAGAACTCAAAGGTGACTCACTAAGAAAAAGTAAATAACTTTAACCCGCCATTGAAAAAACAATCTTACTTCGATACCAATAATCCTGGGGGGTCAGCTTGTCAGGAATAGGGGGTCAATGTCGCAGGAATATACAAAATGTCCCAGTACAACGGTTTTTTCAAAACCTTCAGCAATGTATTCCGATTTCAGTTCAATCCAGGAATCGTCATCTATATATCCCTTCTCATTTATGAAATCCACGTGAGGCCTCTGCGCAATGCCGCGCATCGAATATTGCTTTTCATTGGGAAGGAAAAGTATGCCTATTTCTGTAATGCATGAACCACGCCTATCGGCCTTGCTCAAAAAAAACTTTATCGTATACGTTTTCCCCTTTATAAGAGGGCTAAGAAGGTCTACTTGGATATACTCTATAAACCCGTTTTCAATGCAAATGCCAGTATATGCATTGCCCGAGTGTGGCTCTTGTTTCCCAAATCTATTAGAAGGAACAGATGAACGTCTGTCGGGATTACCTCTAAAGTAATAATCGCCGGGTCGACTATTTGACCCAATCCAATGTTTGATAAGAGTGACACCATAGTAATAGTTTCTCTTTGGAGAAGGGTTCAACTCTTCAAAACTAGGATTGGGAACCAAATTTTGCCCAATCACAATTGATTTAAGACAAAAAAAAACATAGATACAAAACAATAT
>CAZWUU010000047.1:0-2695 GCA_964637485.1 uncultured Candidatus Saccharibacteria bacterium | reverse complement strand
TAAAATCCTTTTTCTTTTACGGTATCTGCGCGACCAAATTCTGCTTCCTTGTCTGAGAGGGTGGTGTAATCAAAATCTTTCTTACCAGAACGCCTTTCATCAGTATTAATATAATTAGCGAGATTTTCACTAATGAAACGATAAAAAAGAATCCCTAAAACATATTGCTTGAAATCCCAACCATCAACACTACCGCGAAGATCATTGGCAATTTGCCAAATAGCACGATGTAATTCCGCGCGCTCCTGTTCCTTAGTGGTATTTGGATTTTTGTTGTCTTTCATTATAGTCAGAATCTTCTCACATTTCCCCCTTTTTTACAACGACATGAAAAGGTTATTAACAAAGGATAAATAAATCTAAACCCCTATTTCCCTCTCACCCACGGCACAAAAATATTCGTCTTCTTCTTGTAATCTTCAAAGCCGGGTAATCGTGCCATTGATTTTTCTGTGAGCGGCACGCCGGAGACAAATCGCAACAAAAACGTGATAGTGAGCGGCCCGAGCACTGCAACGCCCCAAAATGGTGCGCCAACAGTCATGAGCCACATACCCCACCACTGAACTGCTTCGCCAAAATAGTTTGGGTGGCGTGAATACTTCCAAAGTCCTTCTTGGCAGATACTTGCAGGCTGTCCGCTTTCCTGCACGCGTTTGAGATGCGCAGCGAGATCTTCGTCTGCAGTTTTTTCAAACACAAATCCAAAGAACCATACGGCTGTGCCGATGATGACCCAACCCAACTTCATGGGGCCAAAGAGTCCGAGCACAACGAGCGGTAGCGAGATGATGAGCGCGAGGACGGCTTGAAACAAAAAGACTTGGAGATATGAACGGACACGGAAATACCACCCAGCACCCCACGCAGTACGCCATGCGAGATAGCGTGGATCTTCGCCACGAGTGGCGTGACGGGCTGCAATGTGTGATGAGAGGCGGAATCCCCAAATGAGCACGAGCACAATCGGTACGACGCGTAAATCAACGCGTGGCCAATGCATCATAAACGTAGCAACAGCGATCGCAATGAAGTACGTAGACCAGCCGATATCAGCGACATCATTACGCGCACGAATGATACTGATGACATACCAAACCACAGACAAAATAACGACCGCGACTAATGCCACGCCAAGTGACGCGACAAATGATGCTGTAATAGCTCCGGATAGTTCAAACATGTATAGATTGTAACATAAAGAAAAACTAAAAACCCGCCGAGCGCATGCGCTCGGCGGGTTTTTAAACAAAAAATCCATTACTTGGTCCTGGCGACAACCTACTTTTGCCCCTGTGGACTATCATCGGTTCTTTCAGGCTTAACTTCTCTGTTCGGAATGGGAAGAGGTGTGACCCTGAAGACAAATCACCAAGACCAAATAATGGAATCATTTGGTTTTGAAACTATGTAATTGTGCAATTTTTAGTATGAAGCACGTTTGCAAACGTGCGTGTGATTTTCAACTTTCCTAATAGGAATCGGGCAATTAGTACGTCTCAGCTGAACACATTACTGTGCTTACACTTAACGCCTATCAACGTAATCATCTCTTACGGCCCTCAAACGATATCTAATCTTGAAACTGGCTTCCCTCTTAGATGCTTTCAGAGGTTATCCATTCCGAACATAGCTACCGAGCAATCCACCTGGCGGTAGAGCTCGTACACCAGAGGTTCGTTCACTCCGGTCCTCTCGTACTAGGAGCGACTTTTCTCAAATATCAACGCCTGCAGTAGATAGGAGACCAACCTGTCTCACGCATCTATGTTTTATATCCGCAACTGCCGTTGCAGAACCACGATTACTCGTGGGATCGGACTATATCTTCATCCTATTTCTAGGAGCTCAACATGTAGTCTCTACGGGCTCACAGTTTCCTATGATTCCCTCGGTATTATCCACTAATGTGGACTTCACCGATATAAGTTGAGAGCGCAATCACTTATTACTAAGTGATGCCGCCGTGATGCACATAACTTGTGCATGGTTGTAGAATTCTCAGAATTCGAAACATACTCGTTGCTGACGAAATATGTTTTTGTATAACAGCTACTAAATTTTTTCTCAATAGTCCTCGTGGATTCAAACGAGTTCAAAAGTTAAAGTATTACCTTTCACTCCTGAACGGTTTGAACCCAGCTCGCGTACCTTTTTAATTGGCGAACAGCCAAACCCTTGGGACCTTCTCCAGCCCCGGGATAAGGTGAGCCGACATCGAGGTGCCGAACTCCGCCGTCGCTATGGACGCTTAGGCGGAACTAGCCTGTTATCCCCAGAGTAGCTTTTATCCGTTAATCTTCGGCCGCATCTAATGCGTACCATCGGTTCACTTGGTTCGACTTTCGTCTCTGCTTGGCATGTACGCCTTACAGTCAAGCTAGCTTGTGCCCATACACTATCGGCACGGTTTCCATTCGCGCCTAGCTAACCTTAATAAACCCCTCCGTTACTTTTTGGGAGGGTGCCGCCCCAGCAAAACTACCCGCCAGATACTGTCCCCATACGTTTTTGCCGTATAGGTTAGAACATGCCATAAAAGAGAGTGGTATTGCACTGACGACTCCACAAGAACCGAAATCTTTGCTTCAAAGTCTCCCACTTATTCTACGCAATTTCACAACATGTTCAATACCAAGTTGTAGTAAAGCTTCTGGGGTCTTTTCGTCTAACTGCAGGTAACCGGCATCTTCAC
>CAZWUU010000046.1:0-2925 GCA_964637485.1 uncultured Candidatus Saccharibacteria bacterium | reverse complement strand
TACTATAAGCCAAGAATAGACAGAGAACTCATACAGGAGTATTCGGAAGGACTCATTGCTATCATGCCTTCATTTTCCGGAGAAATCATACAGGCCCTCAAAAATAAAAATGACGAAAAGGCCATGCAAATACTGAATTTTTACAAAGACATATTTGGCACTGGCATGGCAGGCAGGTTCTATTTCGAGATAACCAGACATCATGAAATAGACGGCCATGAAGAGAATATGAAATTACTGATGGGATTCGCCAAGAAGCACGGTGTGCCCATAATGGCCGCGCATGATGTCTACTATATAAACCCTGATGACAGATCGGCCAGAGAGACTTTATTGCGTGTCAATTCTCATACAGATGCAAGCGATAGAAATTCTGATAATGATGAGGATGACTTTTCATTTATTACAACTGATAAAGCCCTGGAACTTTTTGCCGACTTGCCCGAAGCTCTAGAAAATACCTTGAAAATCTGCGATTCATGCAATCTAAATCTGGAACTGGGCAAATGGGTATTTCCTAACTATGTAGTTGAAAGCGGTCTATCATACGACGATGAACTTCGGCGCATCACTATGGCAGGATTTGAATGGAGAAAACTTCCCCAATCAGAGGACTTGGTCAAAAGGGCAAATTATGAGCTTGAAGTCATAAAGACTAAAGGCTACGCCCCGTACTTCCTGGTAGTGTCAGATCTTCTCCGACATGCTCACGATGCTGGCATATTTACCACCACAAGAGGCTCGGCCGCCGGTTCGTTCGTTTCATATTTGACCGGCATCACAAATGTTAATCCAATTTATTTTAATCTTCCATTCGAAAGATTCCTAAACCCTGACCGACCTTCGGCTCCCGATATAGATATGGATATTGCCGATAACCGCAGAGATGAAATGATCACTTACGCCAGACAGAAATACGGCGAAGACCATGTCGCCCAAATAGGAACATTCGGTACCATGCTCGCTCGTGGATCCGTACGCGATGTTGCTAGAGCTCTAGGATATTCATTCGACGAGGGCGACCGCATAGCCAAACTCATTCCTATGGGTTCACAGGGCTTCCCTATGACCATAGATCATGCCTTCGAACTGGTGCCAGAATTAAAACAGATGTATGACAATGAGGAGGATGTCAGACGCATCATAGATATGGCCAAGAAAATAGAGGGCTGTGCCAGACACATCTCAGTACACGCGGCTGGAGTCGTCGTCGCTCCGGGTCCTCTTGTCGATTACACCCCGCTCCAGTTTGACCCGAAAGGTGAAGGCAAAGTCATCACTCAATACGATATGTATGCCATCGAGGAAGCGGGGCTTCTCAAACTAGATTTCCTAGGCATAAGAAACCTCGCTATTCTTGCCGACGCGGTGGAGAGAGTGAAGAAAATAGAAAACATAACAGTAGATATAGAAAATGTTCCCCTCGACGACAAGAAGACATTTGAAATGCTGGCAAGAGGCGAAACAATAGGACTTTTCCAATTAAACGGTTCGGGAATGACTAGGTATCTTATCGATCTGAAGCCCACCAAGATCCACGACATAAACCTGATGATCGCTCTATATCGACCGGGCCCGATGGATAATATAAACGAATATATTCAGAGGAAAAATGGAGTCAAGCCATCTACATATCCTCATCCGGCCATGAAAAAATTCTTGGAGCCGACTTACGGTGTGCTGGTATATCAAGACGACTTGCTCATGACGGCTATCGAAGTGGCCGGCTATTCATGGAGCGAGGTCGATAAATTCCGAAAGGCAGTAGGAAAGAAGATTCCTGAGGAGATGGCAAAGCAACACAAAATATTCGTTGAAGGATGCATCAAGCACGGCGGTCTCACAGAGAAGAAAGCCGAGACTATCTGGAAATTATTCGAACCATTCCAAGGTTACGGTTTCAACAAGGCACATGCGGCCAGCTACGGCAAAGTGGCTTATCAAACAGCTTTTATGAAAGCCAATTTCCCTGAAATATACATGTCCTCAGTTCTCACAGCCGAATCCGGCGACATCGACACCATAGGTGAAATAGTCACAGAGTGCCGAAGAATGGGCATACCTGTATTGCCTCCGGATGTGAATGAAAGTTTCAGTCAATTTACCGTGGTGAAAGACGACACTGCCGGCAGGTATCGCATCAGATTCGGACTTGTGACAATAAAAAATTTCGGCCAGGGTGTCTCTACCGCCATCATCGATGAAAGAAAGAGAGCTGAAAAATACAAATCACTTTCAGATTTCCTAACCAGAGTGAAAGATAGAAATCTCAATAAAAAGTCTCTGGAAGCACTCATCAAATCCGGCGCTCTTGATTGTTTCGGCGAGGATCGAGGTGTCATGCTATCGAACATGGACCATTTGCTGGAGTTTAATAAGGAACACGACAAGCATCACAGCGACCAGACTTCCCTCTTCGGTTTGATGTCCGACACCTCCTCCGTTCCAACCCTGAAACTGGGCGAGGCACAAAAAGCAGACCTTATCACAAAACTAGCTTGGGAAAAGGAACTGTTAGGGCTATATGTATCAGGTCATCCGCTCGAACGCTTCCGAGAAATTATCGATAAAAAGGATATAGACATAAAACGCGCCAAGGAGAAAATCAAGGAGGGTGAATCCGTGATATTGGCGATCATAATAGACGCTGTTAGAACTACCCAAACAAAGAATAATGAGACGATGGCATTTGTTACAGTGTCAGACTTTTCCGGATCTGCTGATGCCGTAGTGTTTCCAAGGACATACAGAGAATTCAAAGACTACATAGTGCCTGATGCATGTCTTGCTATAAAAGCGTCAGTCAATATGAGAAACGGCGAAAAGAGCTTCATAATCGAGCGAATGCGGAAGTTATAATAGTCATATTTGACAATTTCCTAAATATCAATTACTATATTTAACGGCAGACCTTTCAAGTCGGTG
>CAZWUU010000045.1:0-3162 GCA_964637485.1 uncultured Candidatus Saccharibacteria bacterium | reverse complement strand
GTAGTGAATACTTCTATGGCTGGCAATATGACATTCCTTATGGCCGGCTCATTCTCCGATGTAAAATGCTTCTCTCTTGCTTGTACTTCTATCAGTTTAGCCGAAAGCTTATTACTCAGGAATCTCAAGTATTCCATTCTGTTTGTCTCCTGTTTGTCTGACAAGACTACAATATCTTTGACGAGGCCCTTCAGTTGATTGTAATCATAATTCCAGTTAAATGAATTCCAGAATGGTCTATCCTTCATATTGCTAATCTTCTTGCGCGAAGGATCCTGAGCAGGAGCCACTAGGATAAGTCTATTGATCTTCTTATTTGCACGCATTAATGCCTTGAGCGCCACGACACCACCAAGACTGTGACCAAGCACAATGGTGTCTTCATCAAATTCATAGTTTGAGAGAATATAATCCACCTGCTCAGACTCCTTAGGATCAACTGGATTAGGTAATTTTGGGACTTGCACTGAGTGACCCAATGACTCCAAATGCTTCTTTAAGGAAGGAAAAAAATCGTCATCAGTACTCCCTTTGTAACCATGAATCAAAAAGAATTTGCATTTTTTACCATTTAGATCAAGTGGAAATGGTATGCGAGCTCCCTCGCTTCTGCCTATCCAATTTTTTTGAAGATCCTTTATTGATTCCTGCCAATCGAGCAACGGTTGAACATCCTGGGTCTCGCTCCCTGTGTACAAATCCCAGAGATATTTCATATCATTTCTATTTAGAAAATCGCTAACCTGTGTTCTATCTAGCCACACAGCATCTTGAAGGGCTAATTCGTGCTCACTCACTACATCACGATCATCATCTGTCAATTCAAGATAGACTCCTCTGTAATGAGCCAATCGGTTTTCCTTTTTCACTACCTGATAGAATTGAGCGTCGACACGACCGATCTCGCGAACAAATTTCAAATTCTTATATCCAGTTTCTTCCTGGACCTCACGAATGGATGCCTCTTCGATATTTTCACCAGTTTCTATGCCGCCGATCACGAAACCCTGCCATTTCGTAGCTTTCCAATTTACACATAAATATTTGTCTTCCTTGTGGTGTTTTACTATGCATACTACTGCATTACGTTCAGTGATAGGCATATCAGCACGAAATGCATCAGGTCCTTCCTTGTGGGTTACCATCGGTACGCCTGATACCGCGTCCAGATCATTTAATAGTTTATCAGCATAGTCAGTTATTCTGAGTACCCATTGCCTCATCGGCTTCTTCTCTACCACCGTACTGCACCTCTCACAGCGACCATCCTCCACATCTTCGTTTGCTAGGCCGGTTTTACAAGACGGACACCAATTGATGGGCTCGTACGATTCATATGCAAGACCTTTTTTGAATAATTGCAGGAATATCCACTGTGTCCATTTGTAGTAATTCGGATCAGTGGTGTTTACTTCTCTTTTCCAGTCATAATCTAATCCGAGCAATTCTAGTTGCTGCTTATATCTGACAACATTTTTCTTAACTGCTATTTCAGGGTTTGTTTTTGTCTTAATAGCATAATTCTCTGCCGGCAATCCGAATGCATCGAATCCCATTGGATGCAACACGTTGTATCCCTGCATTCTTTTCATCCTAGAAACGACATCGGTAGCGATATAGCCCTTCGGGTGGCCGACGTGCAGACCCTCACCCGATGGATATGGGAACATGTCTAGAACATAATACTTCTTCTTATCCCTTAATTCTTTCGATGTATATATACGCTTAGATGACCATGCCTTTTGCCACTTCTTCTCTATTTTGGCGGGATCGTAGGGCGATTTATCCTTTTTCATGAAGACAATAATAGCATATAAATGTTAATGCCTTGATTGTGAGCATTATTCAGATTTCATATTTCCTGCAAGATATCTCTCGACTCTTTTCTGTTGTCGCTCAATTCCATCAGGTCGCTTAATAAATTCTTCTGGCGTCATCATCATCCACTCGAGCCCTTCATTTCCAAAAACAATATCGTCCATTCCATATCGGCGCGTCTTGGCAACGATAAAGAATGACTTTTTTCCGGGTTCAATTGCACTATTAACGGTACATGAGAATTCAATCTCACACTGCTGAATTTCAATTCCAAATTCCTCTCTAACCTCGCGTCTAAAGCATTCAAACGGAGTTTCGTTGTTCTCTCTGCCTCCACCGGGCAGATCAATGCACATGGGCGAATTGTTTGTCTTATCATCTCGACGATACACTAGTATCTTATCGTCTATAAATACTAGCCCCTTAGAGCCATTGAAGTCGATTTTTCTGAATGTGTCTTTATGAATCACGTGTTTAGACCTTAAACTCCACCACGTCTCCATCTATAACCACATATTCCTTACCCTCCGTACGTATGAGGCCTCTATCACGTGCATTTGCAAAAGACCCTGCGTCGATTAAATCCTTCCAGAATATGACCTCTGCACGTACAAACTTATCCTTAAAATCAGTGTGAATAGCAGTTCCGGCTACTGGTGCAGTAGAGCCTTTCCTTATTGTCCAACCACGTGTTTCATCCTCTCCTGTTGTAAAATACGTTATAAGTCCAAGCATTTCATAGCTGGTCTTAATCAGATTATTTATTCCATCATCTTTAGCTCCGAGTCCCTCTCTCAATTCCGCCTTATCATCTGAAGACATATCCTTTAATTCATTTTCTATACCGGCATCAACGATAACATATGACGCTCCTGTTTTTTTAAACGTCTCTATCAATCTTTGCCATCGATCATCATTTAATTCATCCAAATTTTTCGCACCTGATTTCTTATTCAGGACATAAAGTATTTTCTTAGATGTAAGTAAACATAGTTGTCTCAGATACGGTATTTCAGATTCATCGACTTTTACACTCTCTGCAAGCAACCCTGATTCAAGTGCCACCTTTAACCGTTCTAGCATAGGCATTTCAATTTTTGCTTCCTTCCGACCCGCCTTGAAATCGCGACCTAGATTGCCAATGCGCTTAGTCACCGTATCGAGGTCAGCCATAATTAGTTCAGCATTTATGACCTCAATATCTTTGACGGGATCTATTCTTCCATCGACATGGACTATGTCTGCATCCTCGAAAATGCGCACGACTTCGGCTATGGCATCAGTTTCTCTAATATTTGATAGGAATTTATTGCCTAGGCCTTGTCCTTCAGAAGCCCCTTTTAC
>CAZWUU010000044.1:0-3290 GCA_964637485.1 uncultured Candidatus Saccharibacteria bacterium | reverse complement strand
ATACGCCAACGGAACCGTCACCGAAAACACCCACTTGCCTGAAGACGCGTACCGACTTTCCCACAAGGTCACCACAGGCATTTACGATTCCGAACGAGTGGAAGGCAAAGACCTTTACGCACGGAATTTGGAAGTGGATGAGAACACTTTAAGTTTTGCCTATACCTTGGGAAACCATGGCTCTGAAGCCGCCTGGCACGCTCAGGGACAAAACGAACTGCGCATCGACGGACACCCCATTCAGCGCATGGATTGGATGGCTCAGCCCGAGCTTTCTTCCCAGTACTTGGGAGTGGGGGGTCACCTGGATCAACACGCGCCTCTCTACCTTTTCCGTGAACTGCTTTATGTGAACGAAGGCGAACACACGCTGGAACTCTGCACGGACGTGAGCGGGGTTGTTCAAGAAGTGGCCGAGGACAACAACTGCAGCAGCACCAGCTTCCATTACGATGGTGAGACTTTGCCCGATCTCTATGCGAGCATCAGCTCTCTCGACCGAAGCAACTACAGCGTGCACTTCAACATCGGGAACGATGGCACTCTAGATGTTTATGACCGCTTGAAAGGCAAATACAGCGTCCGTGTGAATGGCATCTTAGTGGGCGAGGTGGCTTGGCAAAACGACAACGACCGCGATTATTTGGCGGTGGACGGCTCTTCCTCACGTGAGTTCAATCTTCCCATCGAGCATTTTGTGAGCGGGCAGAGCTACACAGTTAAGGTGTGCATGGATTCTGAGAACCTGATTCAAGCCGAAACGGGAGAGCGCAACAACTGCGACAGTTTGCGCTTTGTGTACCGGCCTCGACTTTCCTTCATGGACTGGCTCATTCCCACCGCGCACGCAGAGGAAGTGATAGGAAACATTCAAGACCTCACTTACACCTACGACGACGTGAACAACCTCACGCAGCTCGAAGACGCCAGCATCACGGCGACAAACAAGTCTTTGCTTTACACCTACGATGAGCTCAACCGCCTCCAAAGCACCACGAGCAGCAACTTTGCCCTCGGGGATTACTCCCTTTCTTTTGCTTACGATTCCGTGGGAAACATGGTCTGCAAATCTGATCTCAGTCCTGTGGACTGTCTAGGGGGTGACAGCAACATGAGCTACTCCGGCACCGGTCTCGTGCACCCCCATGCCGTTACTGACGTGGCGGGCATGGCCTACAGTTACGATGCGAATGGCAACCTGCTCAGCAACGGAAGCCAAAACTTCACGTGGAACATCAAGAACCAGCTCGAAAGCAGCGGTCCTCTCACCTTCAACTACGATGCCAATGGCCAACGTGTGAAGTCTCTGAATGCCGAAAGCGGCGAGTCCACGGTCTACGTGAACGCCTACCTGGAAGTGCGCAACGGCGTGCCCCTCTACAACCTCTGGGCAGGTGGACTGCGTGTGGCTTCTGAAAAGCGTTCGGGAGAGCGGACCTACTTCCACCAAGACCATTTGGGAGGCATTGCCCTTGCCACAGATGAACAGGGCTTGGTCATTCAAGTCTACGACTACCTCCCCTACGGTTCCCAAACCCTGGACGAAAGCTTCACTCCAACAGAAACCCACCATTCCTTCACAGACAAAGAACTGGAAGAAGATCTGGGCCTCTACTACTTCGAGGCACGTTGGTACGACCCGCGCATTGGAAGGTTTGCGAGTGTGGATCCGATGGCACACGGCGACCTGGGCCAGTTCATTCAGGATCCGCAGCAACTGAATGCTCACTCCTACTCACGCAACAATCCCATCAAGTTTGTGGATCCGTTGGGGTTGTATAATGTGGAGAATGGAGAAATTGGGGAAAATGATACGGAGGAAATTATTACTCAAGCATTGAGTGACGCACTTGGCATTGACGTGAGTTGGAAAGATGTTTACGAGACTGGATTTGCAAATTGGGCCAATAAGGACATTATTTCTGGTAAGATAGATTTACAGACTTTAGTCGAAGCAAACAAAAACGGTCAAAAATGGCATACACTTGCGGATATGTATGCGTTGGATATAACAGAAGAGTTGAATGGGTTAAATCAAGATGTTGTAGATTTTTTCGCAACGAGTTATGGCCTTACCCACACATACGCTTGGTATTTTCAACCTAATGGCTTTGGTGATCTCAAGAATTGGAAAGATAATTCAATTTTTGGTGGTGGGGAAGGGAATAGAAAAAACTGGGCATATATTTTTAATGGAAGATTGATAAGATACGACGCACCAGGCAACATACATGCTGGCTATATAGCTAAGACTTTCAATATTGACCTTAAGTGGGTTGTGAAAGGGGCAGGAATTGTACAAACAGGTGGTGGATTGGTGGACGACATATACGATGTCAGGATGATCGTAGAAGGTACTAAACTTAATTACTAGTAAATTATGAAAAACTATCTCTACTTACTTCTTTGCCTCAATCTTTTCTTCACCGCATGTCAGCCTGCATCAACGCCTTATGAAAGCGACGAGTTTGGCTTTTCTATCAAAGTACCATCTGGTTATCTTATTGAAGAATATGAAAATCCTTTTGACCAAATGAGTAATGGACGTGGACGTTTTATGATTTTTCAAAAGGAACATTTCTACGTGGATGGAGGTATTCAAATCGATATTTACCCTGATGAACCGCTTGAACTTGAAAGTGCAAAGGGCTTTAAGATCCTTGAAGAAGAGCCCATCACAATCAACGGAGAAACTGGGAAGAAGTACTTGATCAATGCTTGGGTCGATCCTCCTAGTTCACAAGAATGCATCATTTACCGTTTTGGGGACGAAAAACGCATTTACGAACTCAGCACTGTAGATTGCGCCAATGATGCGAGTTTAGCTGAGTTTGTGAAAGGTTTTAGGATTCTTGAGTGACTCTTTACTCATGTTTTAACAGCACCTTAAAATATGAAAACCAGTCAAAGTTACCTTATTTTGCTTTCAACAGTTTCTAGCATTTTAATAACCATAATGCTCCTTTTAAGTGGGTATTATGTGTCCTTTGTATTTCCAATTTTCACATTTACTATTCTTGGATTTTTTACCCTCACTTTTCTTCTGTCTTGCCTATATATTGTTTACTACGAGGGGAAAATAATCAAGGGAGCTCACCTCAATAGTTTTGAGTATATCGAGGGGTGTTATGAATGTTTTCGAGATAAAAATAATCTTTACTACAGATCAGAAGTCTACATAGGTAATTTAGAAGAGCTTTTTGGGGAATAAATTCCTACCCAAATGATCTTCTCATTAAAAGACCTTCTCCAATGGAAGATCTTTTAATTGGGTGCATCGGCGGTAGCAG
>CAZWUU010000043.1:0-3316 GCA_964637485.1 uncultured Candidatus Saccharibacteria bacterium | reverse complement strand
GTGTATGGGCCGTGTCTCAGTCCCATCGGTGGGGGTCACCCTCTCAGGTCCCCTAGGCGTCATTGCCTTGGTAGGCCATTACCCTACCAACTAGCTGATACCGAATAGGCCGCTCCCGGAGCGAAAAACTTTACCCCTCGATTACTCTCGGGGACCATCGGGAATTACCCCGTCTTTCGACGAGCTATGCCCGACTCCAGGGTGCGTACCTATTTATTACTACCTCGTCTGCCGGTTTCCCTCGATTGCTCTCGGGACCCCTTGACTTGCATGCCTTATCCACGCCGCCAGCGTTCATCCTGAGCTAGGATCAAACTCTTAACTATAAGTGAACGGAACAAAATAGAATGCGCTACCTTTCGGTAATTCCTATTTTAAAATTCACTTTTATCTTCGCTCTGGCAATTCACACAATATGAATTACTGGAATACATTTTGGAATAAATAAATATGTTCTTGCACTTTCTTCATCATCCCAGGTTAGTAGGACATGAAGAACAATACTTTCTCATATACTTTTGATTTTCAAAGTACCACCTGCCTAAAAAACAGGCGTAACGGCTATATTACAGGGTTTTATACCAAAGTCAAGCAAAGTAAGCCGTGTTTTGTATATCAATAAAAACTTATGTCTTTTATGATAATTATTTGGTCTTTTTTTGGAGTTTTTGGAAGGTGACGAGCAATGGAGGAGCGATGAGAAGAGATGACCATGTACCTGCAATAATCCCAATTATGAGCGTCAGTACGAAATTTTGTGTCATCGAACCAGCCAAGAAATACAGTACGAACAAAGCGATGAGCGTCGTCAAAGAAGTGTTGATAGATCTGGTCAGGGTCTCATTTACACTATTTCCTACGATTTGCTCGAAGCCATCCTTGCCTGTTCCATTTCGGAGCTTTTCGCGGACTCTGTCGAATACAACTATAGTGTTATGGTCAGAAAATCCTAGCACCACGAGCAATGCCGTGACGAAAAGAGTATTGACTTCATACCCTGCATACTTACCCATCACTGAAAATACACCCGTCGGAATGATTACATCGTGAACGAGTCCTATAATCGCTATGATGGCGTACTTCCATGAAGCGACTGGTTCAGAAACTTTCCTGAATGCAAAAGTGATAAATAAAATGATTGCCAACAAAACTAAAGCTATTGAAAGGTATGCTTTCTTCAAAGCTTCCATTCCCAATACAGGGCCTATGCTATCAAAAGATTTCAAAGTGGTAGATGCCGTTCCGTCGAGAGACAGTGCCTTCATAACATTATCCTTTTCAGCTACATCTATATCTTTCATTCTGACGATATATTCAGGTGCCCCATCGGCGCCCACACCAGCCCTTACGGAAGCATTCTGATCTATCAGAGCGATTTCTTTTGAGACGCTTTCGATAGCCGGTCTATTTCCTTCATAAGAAACATGAATAAGAGTTCCTCCCGTAAAATCGATTCCAGGAAGGAGACCCCAGACAAACATGGAAACGAAAGATCCCAGAACCAGCAACCCTGATATCGAGTAATATATTTTTCTGTATTTAACTGCCCACATGTTATTTCATGAATCCATTACTGATAATAAATCTACCGAAAGGCAAATCGTTTTTCGGAGCAACTGCATAAAGCATCAGTCTAGATGCGGTGATGGCGGTAAACATGGATACGATGACACCGATGATGAAGACGAGAGCAAAACCTGTGACCACCGACGTCGAACCGAAATTGAACAATATAAGACCAGTTATGATACTTGAAATATTCGAGTCTCTGATAGATGGCCAGGCTCTGTTAAATCCTTCGTGCATGGCATCCGATATACCTCTTCCCTTCTTCATCTCTTCTTTCATTCTCTCGAAAATCAAAATGTTAGCATCGACTGCCATGCCGATGGTGATGATGAATCCGGCAATGCCAGCGGCGGTCAAAACTACCGGAATGGTCTTAAACAATGCCAACATGATGATGGCATACACCGCCAGAGCAACAGTCGCAATGAAACCCGGCAATCTGTACCAAACTATCAAGAACACGGCGATGATAACGAATGACATTATTCCTGACCATATACCACCATTGACCGCTTGCTCGCCGAGAGTAGGACCGATCGTCTGCTCAGACAGCAGTGATATCGGGACAGGAAGAGCGCCGAAATTTATATTTCGAACTAATGTTTGAGCCGCAGGGACAGTAAAACCTCCGGATATTTGCGCTTGGCCATTCGGTATCTCATCTCTGATGATAGGCGCTTCGATGAGAGATTCATCGAGAAATATTCCCAGGTAATCGCCAGTATTTTCCTTTGTTATTTTTGCGAAAAGATCCCTGCCTTCTGAAGAAAAAGTCAGTAATACATTCGGCTGATTTGTGGTCTGATCGAAGCCCAGTGACGCCCTCTGGATAGAACCGCCATCGAGGCCCGTCTCCTTGAACATTGAGTTCAATCGAACCATGTCTGCTACTGTGGTCGTACCGGCTTTTGAAATATTTTCCCTGAATGAATCCAGATCTGTGGCTTTGGCCAGCTTGAACTGAAGATTTGGCGTGGCTCCGATGACTGCTTGGGCCTGTTTTGTATCTGTAATACCAGGTAATTCTACAATCAATTTATATTGAGAACCCTCCTCTGAAAATGAAGATATTTCTGTTTGAACCAAAGGCTCGGACACTCCGAAGACGTTTATTCTTCGCTCGACATCATCTCTTAGAGCGATCATAGAATCATTTATCTGATCCTTATCGAGCTTGGATACGTCAGCTATATATACGAGATGTGCTCCTCCAGACAGATCCAAGCCCAGTTTGAATGCGTATTGAGATGCAGGATTGTTCGTAGAATAGACGAAATATCCGACAAGAACAGCGAAAATCAGTACATATACGGCTTTTGCTCGCTGTTTTAACATAATGGCGTATTGTAGCTCAACATGAAAATTTGTAAATGGCTTATAAAAATGAACCTGGTTAACTATAAAAAATTAAAAACTTCCAAACAGTTCACCTTTTATTAACAAATTAAGGAAAAAGAAATGCCCCGCGTTTCCAAAGGAAACGCGGGGCAAGAGCAAAGGTCAAAGTTCAAAGCGCTTGAAGCGCAGAGGGCTTAGACCTGAGAGCTACCCATTGGGCGATTTTGCAAAATCGCTTGCGTGGCGGAGACCCGGATCGAAGTCGTCCCAGCCGCGGTCGAGACTGTCCCAGCCCTGAACCACCTTACCGTCGCGCCCGCAGAGACACGGGACGCGGAGGCCGCCACCGTAGCGCCGCACGACCGAGCTCCAGCCGAATACTGCCTTGCCCTTGAAGTATTTCCGGAAA
>CAZWUU010000042.1:0-3380 GCA_964637485.1 uncultured Candidatus Saccharibacteria bacterium | reverse complement strand
TGCGCTTACAGAGTGTGCGGGTGGATATGGCGATGTCAAATCTTTTGAGAAAGCGCTAGCGATAAACGTTACAGTCGCAAATCAGGAAATTCGAGAACACATGCTTACTTGTTTTCAAAGAACTATTACCAGCTCTGGTACCCCTGAAAATATGAAAGTTCAGCAATATGAATTGGCCAAGAAAAATATTCAGGATCAGATAAACTCGTCGAAATGGCAAGATGCACGTATATATTCTCTCGGAGGATATTTCATGGATTCTATAGGACAGACATCAGAGGCTCAGGAATTATTGGAAACAGCACATGAATTGTCACCAAGAAAACAGTCAATCATTACTCACCTTGCAACTTTGCTTATAAATTCAGGACAAGTGGAAAAGGCTGTAGATATGCTGAAAGATGCTTACGAATCGGCCCCAGAGCATCCGCAGGTTCGAGCCACATACGCCCTCGGTCTCATAGTTCAGGGCAGGGAAGATTATGCTAAGGCGTTGTTTGGTGACGATTCAAACCTCTTTGATTCTCCGCAAATGGCTCAAGCATATGTCATTGCAAGGAAGTTCGATAAGGCCATCCCTCTATACGAAAAATTGCTAAAGCAACAGCCGGAGAGTCAAAATCTATACGTATCATTGGCGCAGGCCTACTATGCCATGGGTGATAAACAGTCGGCTTTCAGAGTCTTGAGAAAATTAGCCGAGAAATTCCCTCAATTATCTGCTGGTGTTGAAGCGACAATAGAAGCGTCGAAGTAGAAGGGAACAAATTCAGAATAAAGAATTGTGAATAATGAATTGAGAATTGTGAATGGTCGCAATTGATAATTCCGATCTATTTTCTATTGTAAAAAAAGGGGGCGAGATAAATTACTGCAAGCGGTATTATTTGCAATTTGGAGTCCGTAACGCAAAAAGTCGCCGAGGGCGACGCTTTGCGTAGACATTCTTTGGAGAGACCCACACAGGGTACTCACGGAAATATAATATCACTACTATTGCATTTATTCAATCAACAGTTGGCATTCTGTGGATATTCGATATAATGTTTCCAGGTTGCACCAAGTGACGGCGACGGCTGTACTCACATTATATTTTAGACATTATATTTGGAGCTTCACACCCGTCGCCATCAGTTGGCGCAACTATGCAGGAATGAAATAGACAATGAAAATATTAGAAAATGTTCCGCTTTCGCAATATACGACTTTTAAAATCGGTGGCAAAGCCCGATTTTTTTGTGCTGTAAGGAATGAGAAGGAGATGGTTGAAGCAGTGCTCTTTGCTCGAGGTAAGGATGTGAGGTTCATCGTCCTGGGTGGAGGATCAAACGTGCTTATTTCCGATGCGGGTTATTCGGGACTGGTCATAAAAAACGAAATTACAGGTATTGAGATCATCAACAAGGGTGAGAATGAGTACATTTTGAGTGCTGGCGCAGGTGAAGTCTGGGACGAGGTCGTGAAGAGGTCTGTCGAGGAGAATCTTCATGGAATAGAGAATCTGTCGGCAATACCGGGTACGGCTGGTGCGGCTCCTATCCAAAACATCGGTGCTTACGGAGCTGATATTGCCGATGTTATACACAAAGTCAGGGTACTCAATACGCAGAATATGACTTTTGAAGAGCTTGCATGCGAAGATTGCGATTTTGGTTATAGAGATAGCATATTTAAGAAGCAAAGAGGTAAATATATTGTGACTAGAGTCAGTATGGTTCTTATAAAGGGAGATGCTACCGAGATTTCCTACAAGGACTTGAAATTATATTTTGAGAATAAGGGATATTCAGAAAAAGATGGTCGCCTGCCTTCTGTATCGGAAGTCAGAGATGCTGTTCTGTATATACGAAGCAACAAGCTACCAGATTGGAAAAAATGGGGTACAGCAGGCTCGTTTTTTAAGAACCCGATCATTTCCAAGATTAAGTACGATGAGCTAAAGCAAAAATATCCAGAATTACCCGGTTATGAGGAGCCTGGAGATAAAGTGAAGATAGCTTTGGGCTGGGTTCTAGATCATGTCTGTAAGGTGAGAGGAGTTACAAACGGCAATGTCGGCACATACGAAAAACAGGCATTGGTCATAGTGAGTAAACCGGGAGCGACAGCGGAGGAGGTAGTCTCTTTCTCCAGAGAAATCATGGACAAGGTTTATAATTCGCTTGGCATAAAGATTGAGGCCGAAGTCGAGTGGGTGAACTAAAACGTTTAAAATTAAAAAATCAAAATTTAAAATGTCCTGAAATTTCGCATTTTTCAGCAATTTTTATAACTTATTCGTTTGTGATAGAGTGTCTCTACTATGTCATTTTGGGACAAAATAAGGGGTACAAATCCGACCAAGGGAATAAGCCAGTTCGAGCCGATTGTCCCTAAAATAAACGCCCTAGAGCAAAAATATGCCGTTTTGGATGATTCTGGTCTCAAGGCAGAATCACTCGATCTAAAAAAACGTATTGCAGGCGGTGAAAAGCTTGTCGATATATTGCCGGAGGCTTTTGCTCTCGTTCGCGAGGCGTCCAAGAGAACTCTCGGTCAGAGACATTTCGACGTGCAATTGATCGGTGGAATGATATTGAATTCAGGCGGTATTGCTGAAATGAAAACCGGTGAAGGTAAGACGCTCGTTGCCACTCTACCTGCATACCTAAATACTTTGAGCGGGAAGGGTGTCCATGTGGTTACCGTGAACGATTATCTTTCCAGACGCGATGCGGCTTGGATGGGACAGATCTATGATGCTTTAGGTATAAGCGTCGGCGTTATAAATCATGAAGCTAGTTATATATACGATCCTGCTCATAAAGAATTAGATGAAAAGCGTGATGAAACCGGTTCATTCAAGGTGGTTCATGAGTTTTTGCGACCAGTGACACGAAAGGACGCATATAATGCCGATATTACTTATGGTACAAATGTTGAGTTTGGTTTTGATTATTTGAGAGACAACCTCGAATACGAGAATCGTAATTTGCGCCAGCGTGAATTCAATTATGCCATCGTTGATGAGATTGATTCTATTTTGATAGATGAAGCCAGAACCCCGCTGATCATTTCTGCGCCTACAAAGGATGCAGAAGGCATATACAAACAATTTGCCTCTATGGCCTCCGGTTTTATTGAAAACGAAGATTATACCGTGAATGAGAAACACCGAGCTATAAATCTGACTTCTTCAGGTATAGCCAAGGCGGAAAAAGCTCTTGGAGTTGAAAATATATATACGGACGTCGGCATAAAGTACGTTAATCATTTGGAAACTGCTGTGTGAGCCAAAGCATTATTTTATTTGAATAAGGAATATGTCGTAAAAGGCGGTGAAGTTGTCATAGTCGAGGAATTTACAGGTAGACTTCCGCCGGGAATACGCTGGTCTGACT
>CAZWUU010000041.1:0-3399 GCA_964637485.1 uncultured Candidatus Saccharibacteria bacterium | reverse complement strand
AAAACACCAAAACAAATGATCACAGAGTGATTCCAAGGTGTTGACCGTTATTCAGGGTAAATCTATAACAGACTGGGCTCATGTATGAGCCCAGAATTTACCCCATCTTGTTGTTATTCTGCAACTTTGAAATATTCTGGAGTATTCTCATTCATCCAATCAAGATGATTTTTCATTACGGCAACCGCTCCGATCAGATTGTGTACAGATCCATGCTCGAGAGCTACCACAAAAGCATATTTTGGATTTTTGTATGGCCAAAAACCGGTGATCCAAGAATTTACATTAGATTTTGAAACGCCGAGTTCTGCCGTGCCGGATTTAGCAGCAATTTCAACATATGGTCTATTCAGAGCAACACTGGTTCCCTGCGTCACTGCCATCCTCATGCCTTCATGCACTATCTCAAAATACTTTTCTGGCAGGTTTATTGTTCGTTGCATATACGGCCCATCATCCTTCAAAAGAGTCGGTATGAGTAATTTTCCTCTATTGGCCAATGCCGCAACCGCTCTGACCATCTGAACAAGTGTTACTTGTGTTCCGTATTGGCCGATGACTGAGTGATATGTATTTCCCAGAAACCAGGGCTCATTGAAAGTCGCCTGCTTCCACGCTGGACTAGATAAGACGCCTTTCGGTCCAGTAAAAAAAGATTCGGGCACAGCCTCTCCCATGCCGAACAAACCGAGATATTTATCAATATTAGCTATTCCCATACCCTTCTGGTCTTTGTAACCGCCACCCACAATGTAGAAATAGACGTCCGATGATACAGCAATCGCTTTACGCAAATCCACGGCGCCATGGTTTTTCCAATCTCTATATATATTTGTCACCTCAGGATCATAAGGGCTCTGTACTGAAATCTGTCCTGTTGTATATATGACATCATCAGCTCTCAATATATTTTCATTTAATACACCCATTGCAATATATGGTTTTATGATTGACCCAGGCGTATAGAGACCATCAATAGCTCTGTCCAAAAAGGGAAGATTTTTATTCTGCAACAATGATCTTATTCGGTTCGAATCATTTTTATCCGACATGAGCTGCGAGTCGTATTCTGGATAGCTGGTCATGGCCAAGACTTCTCCGCTATTAACATCCATGATGATTCCCGCACCACCCTGAAAGGCATATTCGGACGCTATCTCTTTTATACTTTCGTAAAGATGACTCTGGATACGGCTATCTATCGATAGGTTTAGCACTTGGCCAGGATCAGGTTTTCTGATCGTACTATGCGAAACCACATGTCCGCGCGCATCTGTTTCTATTAGTCTGGATCCATTTTTTCCGGTCAAGACCGAATTGTAATATTTTTCTACTCCATCGACGCCCTCGAAATCATCACGGAAATAAAAACCATTTTTATCCTTGGTTGGATAGTGTACATAACCGAGTATATGCGCCAAGCCGGGCCTGTCTGTATATTCTCGACGAGGAATGAAGTCCAGGCTCGTCGTCCCTAATACAGGCGCATTCCATGCCAAAGACACACCGTTTCTGTCCACGATAGCACCTCGGCTAGCAAATATCGGTGAAGGATTAAGAATATTATTCTCGCTTCTCTTGGAATATTCGCCACCCTTCACGATCTGTAAATTGAAAACCTGACTGGCAAAGATAATGAGGCACAGTAAAAAACCAAGACCAGTAGCCAGAAGTGCGTTTTTTGATATTGGCTTTTCCAATCTCCCCTCGAACTGGCTCTGGTCGTAATTTGGCAAATTGCTCGAATCAAGGAGAACCTGATCTGGGTCTATTTCATTATTGAACCTGCGCTTCATAATCCGATGATAGCAGATGGCCATTTGGTATCAAAGAGCGGGCATAATATAATGTCTCTGTATATGACACTTGGACAATTGGCAGGAGCACTTCTCGTAGGCATCATCCCTTCTTTGCTTTGGTTTTTCTTTTGGACCAGAGAAGATACAGCCAAGCCTGAACCGAGACTTCTCCTGGCAGGATGCTTTTTCGCCGGAATGGTAGCCGTTATATTGGCTATACCCATCGAACATTGGCTGGCTCAATTTGCTTCGAATGAAGACCATAAATATTTATTATGGTCTGGAGCCGAAGAAATGCTCAAATTCATCGCTGTCATGGCTGTAGCATTCTTTTCGAGTTATAACGATGAGCCGATCGACATCATGATATATTGCATCGCTGTCGCTCTGGGTTTCTCTGCTCTAGAAAATACGCTTTTCGTCTTACAGCCGATGCAATTTGGAGATCTGGCCACCAGCATCATTCACGGCAACCTACGATCCATAGGAGCAACGTTTGTTCACGTTGTTTCTTCGGCCCTCATCGGCTTCGGTCTGGCTATTACCTTCTACCGAAGTCGAGTTTCTAAGTTTATTTCATGGCTAGTTTTCTCCGCATTGGCTATAACCGTTCACGCCGTTTTCAATATTCTCATCACCCAAGCTTCCGGCATTGATACTCTGAAAGTGTTCGGTTGGATATGGGGCGCAGTCGTGATACTCATAGTCTTATTCGAAGAATCTAAAGTTATTAAGCCCAAAATTGTTGAATAGGACATCATAAAGATTTATAATGTACATCATTAGTAAGTTTAAATATTAATTATGGCCAAAGATAAAAGATCATTTTTCGAGAAGCTCACCGGCGCAGTTCGTATGGATGATGAACTGGAGACCGTGCCAGAAAAGAAATCTTTGCGCCCATCCAAGGAGTCTGATTCTCATTCCTGGATAGATGAAGAATCTGATAAAGACGCTGAACTCACAGTAGATGTCTATCAAACTCCAGAAATGATAGTGGTAAAGAGCATGATTGCCGGTGTCCGACCGGAAGATCTGGATGTTTCTATCACCAGAGATTCAGTGACCGTACGAGGAAAGAGAGAGGAGGAACGAGTCAGCGAATCAAACGACTACCTTATGAAAGAATTATATTGGGGCTCATTCTCTAGGACTATTACCCTGCCGGAAGAAATAGATGTTGATGAAGCCGAGGCCATAGAAAAGCACGGTTTACTCATATTGAAATTGCCAAAATTAGACAGGAGACGACAGTCGAGACTGAAAGTTAAGACGGTGTAGTGATAAATGATCACTTGTTTTTTAAACACGCCATTTCTATCAATAATAAATTGTGATTTTTTGGCTCAAATCGGCTCAAATTAGTTATCTGTTCAGAATTCGGATATAAAAATTGACCCTCAATCCCGAGTTGCACTGCAACGAGGGACCGAGGGTCAAAGTATCCAAGGGACAAAGGCCATTTGGCTCTGAGATCTTCCGATTCTGATGAATCGTCAGATTCAGAAGAAGCCTCAGGCCGTAGTCGCTGAAAGCGACGAAGGTGCCGGAGCCGAAGTTTCCGAGGATCCGAGAACAGAATTGCGAGAGAACACCTGGC
>CAZWUU010000040.1:0-3776 GCA_964637485.1 uncultured Candidatus Saccharibacteria bacterium | reverse complement strand
TTTGCTTTAATATTGGTTTTGTAAATTTTGTGAGCATCGCTTTATTTTTTTGTTGTCGTGGCGTTTGATATCGATTCGCTTATCGTAAGAACCGACAAATCGAAGCCCATCTGCCACTTCTTTATAACTTCATTATTCTCACCTGTTATGCCGGACGAAGACATGTTCACTTTCTCGATGCGGATATTATATGGCAATGTTTCAAACAACTGAAAGGCTTTCATCACCTCTTTCCAAGAACCATTGACTACTACAGATACGACGATTTTCCCTATTTTCATATCCTTCTTTTCAGGAGGATGTGATTTTATAGATGAAATAGATACATTTGCACCAGAATGTGTCCCTACCGTCTCTATGGCCTGTATGATAGTGACCGCACTGTCAGAAGGAATGAAAAAGTTTGTCAGACCAGATCTGGCTTCTTTCGTATTTTCATAAATAGCAAGTATCTCTTTACCTTGTGCTCTGGTGGACTCAGCGGACTTCGCAAGATTTCGGAGAGAAATAGTCTTATCCACCAGACCGACTCTTCCGGAATTTAAATAGTAATATCCGGCCAAAACAGCCATGAATAATATGGCCGTTGCAATCACTATCGCTGTTCTTTGAGTCTTTGTGTATTTCATGGAGTATTGATAGTGAACGATAATTTAAACTCTGGATTAATATTTTTTGCCAACTGATCGATCGGTATTTCTATCTTTGTATCAGGCACCAAAGTTTCCAATCTCGCTCTCAGGGTCAGTAATTCATCTCTGTTTGGAGAAACGCCCATGATGGTAACGCTCGTTTTTTTATCATCAATATGACTTACGACCATGGAACTTATTCTCGATTTTCCTCTGACGGAAACGATAGATTTTATAATTGTCGATATTCTCTGATTTGCTTGCCATTGAGAGAGCGCATTGAGAATATCTTGATCCTTTAATAATTCGCTTTTGATATCATCCAGGTTTTTATCCACTTTATTTGCTCGGAGTGCTGAAATTTGATTTTCTGCGCTCTGACTATACATAAAGGCGCGAAGATAACTGGGAAACAGAGCAGCCGCTCCAAAGGCAGTAGCCAAGGAGAGAGCCGCCACGGATGCTGTAAGCAATCTGATCGTATATTCACGATGCAATCTCTTTCTATCTCTAAGTGGTATGAGTGTGTGTTGCATATTTTAAACGCTTCTAGGTGTATCGAAGGCAAGACCGGCGGCAACCGCATATCCCAGCGAATCCGACTTGGTTATGTCCGGCACGTATTTATCTACATTTATAGCATTTACCCAAACATCAGATACTCGCACATTAAGAGGCTTCTCATTAGTTTCAGTTCTAACTATAGCTTCTAAATCTGTCGAGTTTTTACCCACAAACAAAGCCTCATCGAAATCTTTATTATTACTGTGCGACAGCCAGAATAATCTAATTCTAGATATTTCTTTTCTTATTTCATTTATAAGTTCAGGATTTTCTCTTACACTCTCACTTCCCCAAGGACCAGTAAATGTAAAATATATGACGTTTCCGCTCACCAGATATAGGCCGGTTTTGTATTTCATAACATGAATAATTAGTCTGGTCTGATCTGAACCGTTCGGAATGATCGAGCGAGCAATGGCTTTTGGTACGATTTCAAAAGATACCGGTTGCAGCCCTGCTTTTTTAATCAAATCCATATAATGTTCGATGTATGTCCTAGGAACGACGGAGACGCTAGCCTTCAATACACCACCGGTGGCCGATTTCGGCAAAAGATCGAAGTAAAAAACCGAATCATCGGCAGACAGAGGAACATTCTCCTCGAGTTTAAACTCAATATTTTGCTCCAATACTTTTTGCTCTGTAGATGGGACTTCGGTATGAAATAGATAGGCTTTTTCTTCTGGCACTGAAACTTTAACATCCAAAAGATCGTGTTTCTTCCCAAACTCGGAGAGTAACCGCACAAACTCTTTTTCATCTTTTATATCGCCCTCATGAAAAATACCCTTCGGTATTTCCATCTCCCCTGATAGAGATATATGGCGCGTTCCTCCAAATCCTGAATATCGAATGGCGTGAAATCCATCATCAGATATATCCAAACCGACATGAGGTATAAGAAGAAACTTGGGAGGAGGAAAAACTCGAAAAAAAGGTAACGAAGATCGCATGACATTATTCTACCAAATAACCAGCAAATCCAAAGCGCTACTACCCTTTTCTCATAAATCTATGGTAAATCTCGCGAATGACTGGAGCAGCAGAAACCAATATTATTATTGCAATGACGGGCAAAATGTAACGATCAGGGTCAGGAATTATTTTTCCAAACCCATAACCAAGTCCGATCAGAGAAAAGACCCAAACAAAGCCGCCTATCACATTATATTTCACAAAAGTGGAATATTTCATGTTGCCGATACCGGCCACTATCGGGGCAAAAGTTCTAATGACCGGAACGAACCTGGCCAGAATGATGGTGCGAACACCGTATTTCTCATAAAAATGCTGGGCTTTGGCGAGATTTACCTTCGAAAAGATCGCCGAATCCTCTTTTGTAAAAAGCGCTGGCCCCACCCTCCTACCAAAAGCATACCCGACATTATCACCGACAACTGCGGCCAAGAAAACTCCTATGAGAAGTCCCCAAATGGGCATGTATCCTTGGGATGAGAGTAGCCCTGCAGTGAAAAGGAGCGAATCGCCAGGGAAAAAGAAACCGAAGACAAAACCCGTCTCAAGAAATACTATAGTGATAACGCCGATAAGTCCGAAGGCCGAAATCAATGCCTGGGGACTTGTTAGAAATTCTGCCAGTTCTACAATATTCATGTTTTATTTTGCGATAGTTCCCGGAACAATAGAATTATTCGGTTCTAATAATGAGAAATTTCCACTCTCATCGGAAAGTGCAAAAAGCATTCCATTACTCTCAAGACCTCTGATCGTTCTTGGCTCAAGATTTGTTACAAACATACACACCTTCCCTACCAAAGCAGAAGGATCAGGAAAATGAGCCGATATGCCAGAAACGATCTGACGCGGTGCAGACTCAGCAAAATCAACTGTTAATCGCAAGAGCTTGTCAGTCTCAGGGACCTTTTCGGCCGAAACGATCTTTCCCGCCCTTATTTCTACTTTTTTGAAATCGTCGTATGTGATCATATTATTGTTGTTCCATTTTTTTTCTATCCAAGTACGCCTGAAGGATTATGGCCGCCGCCGAAGCGTCTGTCATATCGTTTTTACCCTGCAACCTTTCTGCTTGGACACTGGACATAAATTCCAGTTCTAAATGGACAATGAACTTTTCTTTTTCCAACGAATCCTTTAAGGCGAGTATGTCCGGCAAAATCTTATTCGCACTCATATCATATTTTCTTGATTCTCCAATAACAATTTCTTTTACCGCATTATCAGTCGCTACCTTAATTATTTCCTTAATTAGAAGCGGCTTATTCGTAATGACTGATAGTGGCAGAGCAAATTCTGCGTTCTCATCGGAAATTGCTAATCCTACTCGTTTTGATCCGTAATCAACACCTAAATATCTCATGGCACATACAATATCACAAAATCATTGCGAAACCATGCTTTTTGAATTATTATTGCCCGAATGGATGGGTGGCTGAGCGGTCTAAGGCAACGGTCTTGAAAACCGTCGCTCTCGCAAGGGAGCCGTGAGTTCGAATCTCACCCCATCCGCATTCGCTACGCCGAAGCCACGAAGTGGCGAAGGCGAGCTTATAGTAACGGCGTAGCTACGGCGTGATACAATCCGCACATGTTTTATGTGTA
>CAZWUU010000039.1:0-3781 GCA_964637485.1 uncultured Candidatus Saccharibacteria bacterium | reverse complement strand
TGTGGAGCAATCTAAAGCACCAAAGGATCGTGAGTATTGGTGGCAGTGGTTGCACGGAGGTGAACGACAAATCCGCATAAAACGCACCGAGAAAGAGCTTCTAGTAGGTGAAGTAAGTGAATTTTCCGAACCGCTTTCAAATAAAGCCATGGCGAGGATACTGGCGGAACTAGAGTCTGACCGCCTTTCGCCAAATAAAAACATTGTCGATTTGCCATTCATTGAGTGGCCTGATGAAGTTATTAGCACACTTCGATTAAGAGAGGACATTGGGCCTTTGCTTGATAGCTTAGACGATGCTGAAAAAAATGAGGTGAAATTTATTGATCTTTGTGAGGTGCTAATTGAAAACGAAGCAAAAATAAAATATGGTTTTACAGGGAGATATTGGTCGCCAGAAAAACTCTCGGAAGCTGAAATTTTTGAGCGCTCTATTGCCATTGGTACCTACTTTTTAGAACAAGTTTTGATACAGCAAAAGTGGGGAGACGACATCGATGCAGTATTGGTAACTTCTGCAGTATTGCCAGAGACTATATCACTCGAAATTATCAATTTTGCTAAACAAAAAGGCATACTGAAAAAACGAAAGCGGATTCAGGCTAGAGACATCAGAACCGCTTGCAGTGGAGTGTTTTTCGCAGATGTAATTGCTGCTAAAGACAAAAAAATTCAAAAGAAAAAAAGAGCAGTGATACTAGCACTTGAACCGTTAGGTGATTTATTACGACACCATGAAGATTCATGGCAGCTTGGAAACGCTGGTCTCTCACTCTTTGGCAATGGTTTTGCTGCTGTGGCGTTTAACCCTTCGGAGTCGCAAGTGGACAATAGATCAAAAGTGGCATTTGTTCCAGATGCGAATAGAATCATACGCTATTACTCAACAGGTCAATCTGACGAAAAACTTACTAAGTATTGGTCAAGGTGGGTGTTAGATCCCCAACAATTAATTTCAATCTTTTCTCCTCATAATCAAGATCATGTGGCGTTTACACTGAATATTCCGGCACCAGCAACTCCAGGTTTGGCAATGGAGTATGGTGATCCAATTAACTATCTTAGGATGCTCAAAGAATTAACTGAGCCGTTTGAACATTTAGAGGAGTGGTTGTCAAATGAGGGATTGAGTGGTGTGTCGGTTAGTACCAATCAAGCGGCAGAGAAAATGACGGACAGAATACAACGGGTGATGCACAAATTACATCCACAATCTGCGGGAAATGACGCAAATATTCCAAACTTAGACTCTAAATTTGATGCATCTCGAGCAAACACGAGTTCTGCCTCAACAATTAGTACCCGAATGAATCAGCCTGATGAGTCAGATACCAAGCATCTTGATGTCCAACAGAAGATGGCGCTATTTTTAGTTGCCACGGCTATTGGTGCTTCGCTTGCGGTTGTGTTAAAACATTGGAGTGCAAACAAGAACGATATAGTGTCGTATAATGAGAACCAATACGGGGAGTAGTTCAGATGGCTAGAATGCTCGCATGGGGTGCGAGTGGTCGCAGGTTCGAGTCCTGTCTCCCCGACTAAGTCCTTTAAATCAAAAAACCCACCAATAATTTGTGGGTTTTTTCTAATATTTTTTTGTTGCTTTCGTCCTTTTGGACTCATCAGTACGGACACACATCCGTAAAGCTTGAGCCGCGAAGTATAAATACCTCACGGCTCAGTTGTTTCATTTCAGCTCCTTACCGCATTTCACAATTAGTGGGAAGGTCATTAGGCGCGGGAAGCGAGCGCCACTCATCTTCCCACAGTGCGTTGTACTGTCCGCACTGCGCATTGTAGCTGGTCGAAAGGTTCGTGACTTGTGCCTGCAACTGCAGGTACTCGTCACGCTTGCCTTGCGGCCAAGTGGTCATGTCTTCGCCGTAGGCCAGCGCCATCTGGCTTGCCTTCGTCTCAATAGCGTCAATGCTGGCTTGCTTTGCTTCCAAAGCTTGCCAGGCATCGTTCGCCTGACGGCTCATGCGCTGGATGTTGTCTGGCCCCATCACTTCCATCGGCTTGGCGAACCAACCGAGGGCATAAGCGATCACCAGTGCGACAACAACGATCAAAGCGAAGACCGCCATCCATCGGATGGCCAGACCAATCACGCCTTTCGGCGGATTCAACTCGTTCATGTGTCTCCTTATTTCTCGCAGGGAACTTCGATCAGGGTTTCGGGGTTGATGCAACCACCCCGCTTCAGTACCTCTTCGGCGATGAGGAGACGCGCTTCGGCTTCGAAGTCGCGCTTCACAGTCGCCTCAGGGAAGGTGAACGAAGCCGAGGAGGTTAGGTACGGTAATCCATAGGCCGGGAAGTCGAAGTAATTCCCATCCACACTCATGCAATACCGGAAGTGGACTGGATCCCCGAAGGTTCCGTCCTTACCCGGCATTTCACTCGTGTAGATATTGGCGCCGTCAACAGGCACCTCCCAGAGATAGGACCCTGTAGCACCCGGGAAGCCACTATTGGGTTCCAGACTTTCAGTGCTGCTGTTGGGTACTCCCATGCACTGAATAGGATCCACCAGTAGTCCGCCGGTCACCGGGTTGATCAGGTAGACGTTCACGATCTTGCCTGGGGTATCCTTCCAGTCCTCGACCGTCGCGATCTGCTGAGCCTCAAGGAAGTTGCTGTCAGCACTCCTTTCGCCCAACTTAGAGTTCCGATTTTCCATTGTCTCTGAAGTGGGAGCACAAGCGCTCACCACCAGAGCCATCAAGACCAGTAGTACCAGTATCAAGTTTCTCATCCTAACTTACTCCTTCTGCAAAGTGGAATGACTCTCTCAAGGATTGAGAGACAGCACTCTTCTAGACATAAAAAAGTGTCATCTCTCAACCACTTAAGATTTAAAAAGCTGAAATGTAAATGTGCCTCAAAAGTGAAAAGTCACCAAATGCATCACCGCGAAGGTGAGATTTAGTTTGGTTTCATTTTTGATAGGCTAATAATAGCAGAAGAAGTGCTATTAGTCAATAGTTATAGGATAGATAAGTTCCAATATCGTCCCATACTCCCGACAAAGACCCATACATCAAAAAAACCCACGGTTAATTTGTGGGTTTTCTATCAATTGTAAGTTATTTTATTAGCTTTCGTCCTTTTGGACTCATCAGTACGGACACACATCCGTAGAGGTTGAGCAGTTATTTGATAAGGTCATGCTCAGGACCACCAACTTGCGGAAACGTCACTGCTCGCTCGTGCTTGACTTCAGGGATACCGTGGGGATTCTGACCATTCCCAAGACGAGACTGAGAATCAAGCCCTGCCACCAGAACGGTACGTTGACGGTGAGCAAGCCTTTGCCGACAGCGGCAACACCCAGCAACGAAAGGTATCCAAAGCCGGCCAGATAAAACGGTAGGAGCAGGCAGCCCACTCCACACGTTCCAAGGATGACCAGGGAGTAGATCACTCCCATTAGCCACATAACGATGTTCATCAGCAAGGAAATCAAGATGACTCCCTGCACGAATCCCATCTCAGTGCCAATGGACACCCATCCGATTGACGACGCGACCCACAACAACACAGCGCCGATGGCCGTGTTCCCGATAAATCGAAGCAGAGACAACATGGTTTTCCTCCACAGAGTGATACGCATCATACACATGATACGGCTCTCCAAGATTGGACAGCTCCCCAAACATCGATTAATTCAATGTCTTGGAAGCTGTCCATTCAAAGTACTGGAGTTAAACTTTCCGCAAACTGTAAATGTGCCTCAAAAGTGAAAAGTGGCCAAATGCATCACCGCGAAGGTGAGATT
>CAZWUU010000038.1:0-3907 GCA_964637485.1 uncultured Candidatus Saccharibacteria bacterium | reverse complement strand
AGACAATTCTGGAACAAATTGATAATGTAACAAAGCACAAATGTGCTTTATGGTGACTATGGTGTAACGGTTAACACAGAGGCTTGTGGAGCCTTTAATTCGGGTTCGATTCCCGATAGTCACCCATCAACATTTTTCTCAATAATCTTGTTTCAGGACAAGGACTTTTGAGTTCTAACTGAGAGGGGTTAAAACTGATATAATTCTGAAATGGAAGGATTGGAAAGTAATATCCCGCGAAAAATAGAACAAGATCACGAAAATCTCGAAGCCAAGTTTGAGGGTCTTCTTTACGAAGATAAGTTTCATCAGGACATAGAAAGCTTGGAAGAGGCCATCGCATTTAAAAAGTTTTTAGAAGAAAGGTGGAAGTTTATCTCTGGTCTTGAAAAACAAGCAGAGGATAACTATAAAAAAGAGCCTAGATTGAAAGAGTATATAACTCTTCGCGATGAAGCATCGGCAGCCAACGAGTTTATGATGGATAATCTAGACTTTGGTTCTGAAGAATATAAAGCAAAGGAAAAAGAAATCGAAACATTAGATAGCAAAGCCCAAGCACTACTAGATCAAGATCCAGAGCTAAAAGCCCTGCAGGATCAATTGAATGATGCTTGGCAGGGACGAGTTTATGATCAGGGAGAATTTTTGAGAGAAACAGAAGCTTTGCGTAAGGTAAAAGTAATTGATAAGGTATTGGTTCCTTATTTTGAGCAACAAGAAGAAGTTAATTATTTCGAAAATATAAAACTTCAGGAATTAAATAAAACAAGGGATGAATTATATATCTCGCTTGATCAAGATGCTGGAAATCGGGAAACAGAGACTAGAATTGAGACTATTGAAGATGAAATAAAAAATCTTCCGAGAACCATAGCTATGAAAAAGAATAGACTCGAGCTAATGAAAGATAACCTTGATGACGCTGTGAGAAAGATAATGAGTAGTCTTATTTAGCTTTCAAGTCTTGGAATATAAATCGTGGCGTCGTTAGTTAGCTCAAACACAGTTCTAACCTCCTCCACGACCCGACCCACGTAATGAAGACTCACAATAAAAGAAAACTCGTTTTTTGGAACAAATCGACGGGTAGTCCTGTCGAGGATAATTTTTTGGAAAAACCAGAATATCACGCGTTCTTTGCTCGATGTAATGAAGTGTTTGATTTCAGGATTGCTATGGACAAAAGTGCATATGCAGGCGGAGGTATTTTCAGCGAAGTGTGTGAGTATAAGGACCATAGCATCGTTTCGGTCGCAGGCATGTTTAAGGCGGATATTATTTACCAAAGAAAAAAGCCGACTGATGATTTTGATAATGCGGTGCCAATCGTGAATAGTATGGAATTCAAGAACTGGTGTCCAGACAAATGGAATCAGTATGAGCTCCTAAAAGAATTCATGCCGAAAACCTTTCTTATCAAGACAGAGGAGCATCTGAAAAATTATCTGCCAGCAATAGTGACATCGAAGGCCATACTCCGGCCGAGGAGGGGACAAGAGGGAAAAGATATTATCGTCTTTGATACGGCCTTGGTGCCGAAGCTCAACCACTCAGTCTTGGTGCAGAAGAACTACCTCTTATCGGAATGGGCTGACACTGACGTTTCTATCCCAGGCCTCGTTACCGGAATCCACGATATCAAATTGATTACGATCGATGATCACGTCTTCGCCAATTTGCGAACCCCAGAAGCGGGCAAGATTTATTGCACTTTTGATTCGCCATATTCAGAGGCACTGATCAGCCTGTTGCCAAAAGAGATTCTCGACGTCCATACACGAGTCAGAGATAAGGTGGCGGCATTATTTCCAGGCCAGTTGTATACGGTTGATGTCGGCATGACCCCTAATGGACCGAAAGTTTTTGAGCTCAATGGCCATACAGCTTTTCCGTATCTTCATTTCGGTTACACGGAAGAGTTTTTCGATGCGTTGATCAAGCATCTCGAGAGCATGTAAATAAATTTTATTGTTACCGGTTAGCTTAAACACGGTTCTAACCTCCTTTTTATACCGGCATACGCCCGGTGAACCATAGTTTCACACCCCTTTCGCCATGGTTCCTAAAAACCGGTTTCTCGGGTAGTTGGTTGCGTATACCCCCATGTGGGTATATAATGAAATCATGCATGCAGATAAAAATAAATTATCCCGACGACTTAGTATCATAGAAGGCCAGATTCGAGGTCTGCAAAAAATGATCGAGGAGGACAAATACTGTGTCGACATCATCACTC
The DNA here is from genome assembly GCA_964637485.1 of uncultured Candidatus Saccharibacteria bacterium. Lineage (GTDB taxonomy): Bacteria > Patescibacteriota > Minisyncoccia > Phycocordibacterales > PALSA-1337 > C7867-002. The sequence continues at coordinate 1,668 of CAZWUU010000038.1, read as the reverse complement.
AAACTTCGGCGGTTAAACAGGGCTTATCCAACATTGAAGACTTGCTACTTGAGGGACACCTAGGACACTGCGTGGTCGGTCAGATTAAAAAAGGCGAAACGGAAAAAGCGGTTAATGAAATATTAAAAGTTTATAGATTGAAGAAAAAATAATATATGAAAAATATTATTACATCAGTAACCATCATTGCCGTTGTTGTTGCGATTTTCGTGTGGCTTAAGTCCACAGAACCGAGAGAGGCGGAGATTATAGCTGAAAAAGGAGAGGTTATTTCAGAACAGGGTATTCACTGGCATCCAGAGCTTAGGGTTTTTGTAAAAGGCGAAGAGATTGTGATTCCAGAGAATGTTGGGCTCGGCAGTGTTCATAATCCTGTCCATACGCATGAAGATCTGCCTGTAATTCATCTTGAATTTTCTGGTGTTGTGCGAGAAAACGATACACAGCTCGGCAGGTTTTTCGAGGTTTGGGGCAAGGATTTCATGGAATTTGGATCCACTGTCGACATGAAGGTAAACGGCGCGTCGAACACTGACCTTGAAAATTATCAGATGAAAGACGGTGACAAGATAGAACTTTATTACGAATAAATGTGCAATCATAAATATGGAAAAAGAAACCTATACATGCCCGATGCATCCAGAAATTATTTCCGACAAACCGGGAAGTTGCCCAAAGTGTCACATGGCGCTCGTTTTGAAAACCTCAAAACCAAAGGTTCATCAAGTTGAAGATAAAGGTTTGGGGGAGATTACCTGGAGAAGCTACCTTCCGCTTATTGTCGTCATCTCAGTCATAATTTTGGTTGTTGTTGCTCTGTCTTTACGAGACGCAGGCATCGGAATAAGTTCCGCTCATAAAACAATCTCATATTTCATGGCTGGGTTTTTCCTGACATTTGCAACATTTAAATTGATGGATCTAAAAGGTTTTGCGGAAGGGTACTCAACTTATGATTTGCTCGCCAAGAAATTGCCCGTCTACGGTTACATATATCCATTCATTGAATTGGCTTTTGGGCTCTCGATGATTTTGGTGCCGACTTCTGTCACAATACTCTATATAGAAATATTTGTGATGATGTTTAGCGGGCTCGGTGTTGCAATACAGATGGCGAAGAGAGAGTCTTTTATGTGTGCGTGCCTCGGTACGTTTCTCAAGGTTCCGCTCACGTATGTTACTCTCGTAGAAGATTTTGGAATGATGGCTTTGGGAATTATTATGTTAATTATTAGTTAATAAAAATTTTATGGAAACAAAAAATAACAATGCGATATATATAGTTGGTGCTTTGGTTTTGGGATTGCTTGCCGGGTATTTGGTTTGGGGAATAGATGCACGCGGAGGTGAAATGCACATGATGTCTGACGGTACCATGATGCATGACGAGGAAATGGGTATGGAGGCGATGATGCACGACATGATGATGGGACTCGAAGGAAAGACTGGCGACGAATTCGACAAAGCGTTTCTTTCAGAAATGATCGTTCATCACGAAGGCGCTGTCGATATGGCAAATGCCGTACTTGCGACATCGAAACGCCCGGAACTCGTGAAGCTCGCGAACGACATCATCTCTGCCCAGACGAAAGAAATATCGATGATGAAAAGCTGGCTTAGTGATTGGTTTGGAAAGTAGTTTTTACTTGTAGTGTACAAAAAGCCGCC
>CAZWUU010000037.1:0-4095 GCA_964637485.1 uncultured Candidatus Saccharibacteria bacterium | reverse complement strand
GCATCTTCATAGCTTAAATCACACTGGGGTGATTCCAAGGTATTGAACCATTACGAGGGCTTGACTTTTGGCTATAAATAGTATATGATATTGACGTTATTCAATTAATCATAGCCAGGCCTGAAATATCGCTTGGTTAAGGCAAATATATGAAAAACACAATCACAAACAATGCACTGATCGGTTCTGCCATCCTGACGCTGGCTTTTGTGGCGTTTCTGGGTGCCTTTCCAAATCAGGCGCAAGCTAACTTCTTCTATACAGATGGTATAGGTCCTTTTGGTCCTTACTATGATAGGTATTGTCCTCCTCCTCAGATAGCGACAGTAGCTGCAAATGGATTTTACACTTGTAGCTATCCTACCGCTCCTGCGGTGGTGACACCTCCTATATATCAGCCTCCTGTAACACCGAGTCTCACCGCTTCATGTTATCCGGTAAATTCGTCTTCAGTTCCGGCTGGTTCATCTATCACTTGGGCTGCAAATGCTTCCGGTGGTAATGGCATGTATTCATATTCATGGACTGGTACCGACGGCTTGTCCGGAGGAAATCAGAGCATATCTATGGTATATGGCACTCCAGGCATAAAGACAGCTTCAGTCACAGTATATTCTGGAGGTCAGTCTATGACTGCAAATTGTTCTGGATCAGTAAATGTATATGGTCAGAACTATTCATATAACTATTATGGTAATTACAATTACAATACTAGTTACGTACAACCTCTTACTGCCGCTTGTTCAGCTTCCGTAAATGCTACAGGTTTGGGTAATTCCGTAGTTTGGAATGCTCAGGCTTCAGGTGGTAACGGTTATTATCAGTATTCATGGAATGGTACAGACGCTCTCAGTGGTGTCGGTCAATCATTGCACTATTCTTACAATCAACCTGGCTTGAAGTACGCTTCAGTCACTGTCTATTCGAATGGTCAGACTATCACACAACCATGTTCAAATACCGCTTCTGTCGGTATGGGCATGATAGGTGGTCCTGTCGGTCCTAGAACTGGTGAATTGGACATAGCTTGCTATGCCGATCCTGGTACTGCTGATATCAATCAGCCTATCAATTGGATTGCTGAAGTTGTCGGTGGTTCTGGTTCATACAATTATTCATGGACTGGCACCGATGGACTTTCATCTTCTGGTAAGAGTGCCATCAAGTATTATGCAAGCCGTGGTGTTAAGACCGCTGTCGTCAGCGTAACATCATCAGATGGAAGGACAGGAACTCATGCATGTAGCGTAAACATCGCTTCTCGCACTGCTCCTACTACGGTTGTGACTACTACAGCTTCGCCTCAAACAGTCGCTCCTACTACATCTGCCAATCAGAACAATCTCGGTGCCGCCGCTCTGTTCTCATTGGGAAATGTTCCATGGGGTTGGGTAGCAATATTGGTAATACTCATATTGTTTGCCATGGTTATGTATCTTTTGTTCAACAGAACAAAGATCTAAAGACGGGTGTGCTCCAAATATAATTCTAACCAAAGTCCCCGTGAGGGGATTTTTGGTTTTGACAAATGCTTCGAGTATGCTACTTTGCAATCAGTAGCGTGTTCTCATACCAATGAATGCCATAGATCTAGACGGCATCACACCGGAAAAGAAGCAGGCCCTCCGAGAGTACCTGAGGATCTTTTCGGAAATAGATGCATTGAATGCTAGCAGCTTGCCCGCAGATCATGGCAGGTTGCCAAAATTGCGCGCAGAGCTTTGTTCGATACGATTGGCCCACGGCTGGCATGGAGATATGAATACTCATCTCACCTTGCTCGCCGCCGCAAAACAATTAGTGAGCTCCGAGGCATAGTGATACATGTGCAAAGGAGCAGCCCGAGATGACTCTCGGGCTCTATATTTCACTTTATTTTCTCTTTTCTATCTCATCAGAAAATAGCTTCAATACTTCGTTTGTGCTGAGTTGGCCTATCTGTCCTCGGTCCCGGCTTTCCAGAGTGACCTTCTTCGCTTCTATATCCTTATCACCTAGAATGATGAAATATGGAACCTTCTCACTTTTTGCATTTCGGATCTTTTTGCCGAAATTGAGAGTGGAACCGTCTATTTCATATCTGATATTTTTAGTTGCGAGTACTTGGCCTACATTCTCCGCCTCCTTATAGTGAGATTCATTGACTGGTATGACTTTGACTTGAACAGGTGAAAGCCATAATGGGAAATTGCCAGATACATGCTCTATGAGGACGGACATGAACCTTTCGATAGAGCCCATGATAGCGCAGTGGATCATGACGATTCTCTCTCTTTCAGCCTTTTCATTTATGCAGACAAGATCGAACCTTTCCGGCATATTCATGTCGAGTTGTATTGTAGCGACCTGCCATTCTCGGCCAATGGCATCCTTGGCCATAAAATCCAATTTCGGACCATAAAATGCCGCTTCGCCTAGACCGAGCTTCCACTCCACTTTTTTATCTTCGATGATTTCCTTCAAAACTTTTTCAGCTTTTTCCCAGTTCTCTTTACCGCCCAGATATTTTTCTGGGTGAGCGGGATCATGTACAGAAAGTCTCACTTTCAACGAAAAACCGAAATATCCGTAGAAAGTTTGGATGATATCCCACACCTTAAGAAATTCCTCTTTTGCTTGCGACATTCTGCAAAAAACGTGGGCATCATCCTGTGCAAATGCTCTAGTTCGAGATATTCCGGATAATTCTCCGGACTGTTCATCTCGGTAACATGTCGTAGTGTTCGAATATCTTTGAGGAAGATCTCTATAGCTCCAGAGATTTCTCGCATATATCTGTGTGTGATGCGGGCAATTCATGGGCTTCATGGCAAATTCATGTCCCTCTCTGGTCGTCATCTTGAACAGTTCATCCTTGAACTTGTCCCAATGACCGCTGGTGATATAGAGGTCCTTCTTCGTAATGTGCGGGATTTCAACTTTTACGAAACTGTGCTTCTTGCGCAGTTCCCACACTGCATCATCGAGAATGTTCCTGAGAAGCGTACCTTTCGGTGTCCAAAGCGGCAGGCCAGAACCGACCAAATCCGAAAATGTGAATAGATCCAGCTCACGGCCCAATTTTTTATGATCTCTTTTTTCCGCTTCCTTCATCATATTCTCATAGTTCGCTAGGTCTGAAGCATTTTCGAATGCTAATCCGTATATTCTGGTAAGCTGATGATTTTTCTCATCACCTCTCCAATATGCGCCTGCGAGCTTGTGAAGTTTGAATGAATCAACCTCGATTTCTTGCGAGGGTTTTTCGGCATGTCCACCTCGACATAGATCTGTGAAGTTTCCAGCCGTATACAAAGTTATCTTTTCCTTCGCGCCTACTATGTCGCTGATTAATTCCAGCTTATAGTCATTATCCTCGAAAACCTTCCGAGCTTCTTTTTCAGATACTTCCTTGCCTGTCATTGCTTTCCAGCTAGGAAGTAGCGTTTTCATTCGTTTTTCTATTGCAGAAAGGTCAGTTTCTTTTATGGGTTTTGTAAACTCAAAATCGTAGTAAAAACCGTTGTCTATAGCGGGACCGATCGTCGGCTTAGCATCCGGGTATATCTCCAGCACGGCGGCTGCAAGTAGGTGTGCCAGCGTGTGTCTCTTGTGTTCGAGTGAAATCATAATAATATTATAGATAATAAAACGCCCTGACAAAATCGCGAATCATCGTGATCTTGTCAGGGCGATCGTTTGACCGTGGTTCCACCTGACTTTCGCTAATACATAATATAGCGACTCTCATTGGATCGGATTAGGGAAGTCCTCGCATGGCGATCGTGCTTGGTCGACACGACAATCTCCGACTGAAATAGTATAGCACAGGCAATAAAAAAAGCCCGAGACGAGCTCGGGCTCCCACGATATGAGACTTTTAAGGATCAGATGAGCAGATGGGCAGAATCCACAAGTCTCTTTTTCTTGGACCGCTATTATGGGTAAAGTTTAAAAACCCCATGTGAGTCCAAACCCGTCGTTATACGATATTTGGTGCATGATCACCGCTAATGTCGTTTTCCGACTGTGCTCCATCACGTGGAGTAGCTTTATCATCCCGTGCATTGAGCTTTTGGTAATCGACGTCGTAGGTCACCGACTTGAAAGGTCTGC
>CAZWUU010000036.1:0-4145 GCA_964637485.1 uncultured Candidatus Saccharibacteria bacterium | reverse complement strand
ACCAACACCGGAAACACCAACACCGGAAACACCAACACCGGAAACACCAACACCGCCATCATGTGCTTGGTATGACTGTAATGGAGAATGTGAGGGTTCAGCCGAAGAAGTCGAAACATGTATTAATTGGTACACTGAATGTTCTTGCGATGAGGGAGATATGGATTGCGGAGGTGGGGAAGTTGGTGAAGGATGTTCATGTTCTAAGATGGAGTGTTCGTGTCCCGGAGGGGAAAACTCTGCAGGAGAGTGTGTTGACTGGTACGGGAATTTTGAAGAGCCAGTATGTACAGTTACAGGTACGACCATGACGTGTACATCTACTTGTACTAACTATGATTTGGTGTGTGAATAAAATGCATGAATAAAACAAAAATTTTATTAATTACCTTTTTGCTGATACTCTGTGGTTTTGTTATCGGAGTAACAATACGATATTCTTTCGATGGCAAGGAGGAGAAGATATATTTGAGTAGGGTAGCTCCAGATAACATATACAGGACAAATGAACAGACATTTGTTTTCGAAAATGAACTGCGGCGAGATTCACGACAGGAGCATATTCAGACCTATCTTAATATGGCAGTTCGTTCGTCAGTCAATCTCAACGATCCGGAGGTGATTATCGATCGAGCTTGTATGACCAATCCGGCCGTATTGAAAACATCGACCAGCAGCGTTATTAGTTTCGTAAACATTACAGACCAGCGGGAAAAATTATTGATATACGATAAGGTTTTTATTTTACCCGCGTCTTCATCGACCCGTATAGCAATACATCAAATATCAGCACGCGCAGCTTCTAGCCCGGGTGTGTCAATGATTGACTATCGCTGTGAAGGTATGACGAACAAGGCTGGAGTACTTGTTATTACAGGTAAATAGTAATGAACCTACGATTCTCGTTCATAACAGGGCGTCCAATACTGTGGATATTTTTGGCAAGCCTGTTGATGCGACTTTACGCGAATTTAAATTTAGATTTATGGATTGACGAGATTTTTACGATCAATGCATCGCACTCAATATTAAAATACGGAATTCCGATGCTGGAATCAGGATATCTGTATCTTAATAACATTTTACCGGTTTATATCAACGCTCTATCTCTTATAATCTTTGAATTCAGTGCATTTGAGCCGTTCGTCATTCGTGTGCCGTTCATCTTGATATCTAGTTTTGTTCCAGTTGCTTTGTATGTCCTGGTCAACAAAATATTTAACGACAAGGGGATCAGCCTGTTAGTTGCGCTGTTATCAGTTATGTCATACTCGGACATCGCACGGTCTGGACAGATTCGTGGCTACGGCATCGCGCTTTTATTGACTATCGTAGCTTTATACTACTTGTATCGGTATGTTTATGACGAGCGGGGTAACAGGTTGCATATCGTATTATCAATACTTGCATACAGCTTAGCAGCTGTGTCTCACTGGTCTGCATTGGCTATGGGTCTAATGTATGTGATTGTTCCATTTTGGAGGAAACTTTTTGGAACAACCAGTAACTTTATTGACAAAATAGCTCTTCTAATCACGGTCAACGCATCGTCAACAGTAATCATATTAGCTTTCTATCACAAATCGCCTCTCCTCGAGCGGTATTTCTGGATTATGTTGCCGAGCTTTATTATTGTTATTCTGTCAGTGATTTTGTGCGGCGTGGTTCGCAGGATTAACAGAATTAATATTAGTCGGCTTATCCTTGTTGGCTTTATGGTTCTGTTTCTCTGTGTTCAATATTGGCTATACGCAAAATGTGACAATAGATTTTGTCTCGATAGTACGTCACCTCAGCCATCATTTGTCATGGCAATGAATTATTTGAAGTCAGCAATCACCGAGAATGATGCAATCATTGTTGCGCACATTTCAAGCGTTACTATTCCAAAATTGTATCTAAATAAAAACGCCTATTCTATTACAACCTGGCGGGGTGGTGTTACCGATTTTTATACTGGCTTGAAATCATATATTTCATATGACCAGGTTTACAATCTGACAAATTCTGAACATGGATATTTCATGGTAATTGGTCAGCTTGTTCATGATATGTCTGATCGTTCTAGTGAACATCTGAAAGATTCTAGTGTTTCGAAGCTTGTATATTTTGACGGCAGTGAAGACGCAAGGGAACGCGTGTGGATATACAGATTTTAATACTTGACAATAGCCTGCCGAAAATGGTAGACTGAAAAGCAGTTCCCCAAAACTCAAAATAGGAGGCAAAGTGAAACCCACACTTGTGTTTATTTGGATATTTGTGATGCTGTTTAGCATCACATCTGCAGATCAGTCAACCAGGCTCGGTCGTCTCGACCTGCTAGCGCCTGTTCCGCTTGATAAGGTAAAAAACATTACCCGGGAGAATGTTCGTCCGGGCGACGTTCACACCACTTTTCCGGCAATCAATTATTTCGAGGCTTCGAAGAAGGTAACTGTTATTGGCCTTCCAAGAATTGTTATTGAAAATAATTGCATTATTGCATGGGAATTTGACTATATAGAGAAGGCCCCCTCAGTTATAAAGTTCATCGTTTACAACGAGGTTGAACGGCCGTTTCTGCTTAAGAACGCAGGACTCAGTATTGATCAGATAACTGAGATCTCTCTTTCTCATGTGAAGAGGGAAGTGCCAGAGTTTGACCATAAGCCGATTCATCTTAACGTAGTTAAGGACAAGAACGGAGATGATGTCGTGTATGGTCTTTGGTATCTTCAATACGGCGGTCCGTATCATCGGTATGATTCGACAAGTCGCAAATTTGTCGCTTCATACAATCGCGCTCAATATAGTATGGTGAGAAATCGCGGAGTGATCAGTTTTCCTCAAAGCATATATCAGAAGGAAATTGATCGTAGTAAGTCATACGCACAGAACAAGGACGAGAGGCGTATCGTGGTTGCCGATCGTTCATCCGAGGTTGCAAGCGTTGATGCGATACTGAAACAGAACAAGACTGAGTCTCAAGTAGTAGATGATTCAGGACTTGTGACCATGCCTAGTGTTCGTGTGCGTGCGGAGTGGGCAGAAATCCAGCCTGTTCTCGATAAAGGCATTATTAGCTACGTCAGAGTGGTTCACGTTCTGCCTGATTCACCGTTTGCACGTGCTGGGATTAAGAAGGGAGACAGGATCATCAGGATTCAGGAATATGACCTGCGTGGTATGACTGAGGATAAATTCGCTAAAATTTATGACGAACTTATCTTTAGAGACGTGATCACGATAACGCTTGAGAATGCCTTCAAGCGCGAAAGGGTGGTTAATATTCATCTTCGTACAACTGTTGCAACAATGTCTCCTTAGTTTGTTTTTAGACCGCAGAATCAGTATATATTTTGCGGTCTTTTTTATTGGATAAATGACGTGTAACAATAAGGAATTCTCCTACTGCGTCTACAAGTCTCCTTACGTTCTTGTATTTTGATTTACCCGCCACTCTAGCTCGATGTGCTATAGGAACCTGAGTAATCTTCAGTTTGTGATGGGCAAATATGCTCGGTATATATCGATGCATTCCCTTGAAGGGGAACAAATATTTGATAGCATAAGACCTCCTCAATGCTTTGATGGCTCCTGTATCCATAGCCACATCTTTAAACACTATTCTTCGTATATAATTTGCGACTCGACTAATCATAAGAGTTTGTAATCCCTCAGCGCGCTTCTGTCTGTAGCCACAAACCAAGTCGTACTCATCCAATTGCCTAATCAGTAAGTGAAACTCATTTGGGTCGTATTGACCATCTGCGTCCACGATTAGACACAAATCAGATTTTGCTGCGAGTAATCCATTATAGATCGCAAATCCTTGACCCATATTTTTGTAAGAGGATACGACCCTGATATTAGGGAAGGCACTCATTTGCTGAAGTGAATTATCAGACGATCCATCGTTTACAACTACCACGTCAGCTGACGGGTGTCGAAGCAGCATTTCAGACAATACAGTTTTAATTGAAAGACCTTCATTGTATAAAGGAATAATAATTGAATATGAATAATTACTAGTGTTGTCATGCATGTGGTGAGTACGATCTGAATGAGTAGGTCATCCTGTTTGAATGTCTGCGGATTTAATAATATATAGGAGCTGGGGTATAATTAAATCAAATAGTAGTAACGTCGCACAATATATCTTT
>CAZWUU010000035.1:0-4156 GCA_964637485.1 uncultured Candidatus Saccharibacteria bacterium | reverse complement strand
ACCCCTCCCTTCTTCATATATCTCAATGAGTTTATTACATCTCGACGCGCCTGCTCATATGTGTGCAAACCATCAATGAAAACGAGATCAAAAAACTTGTCGTTATTTTCAAAAAATTTGTCGCTGGTCATCCTGTGCGTCCCTCCGGAAACAGGATCTACTCCGATTTTGCTAGAAACAGGAACTTTGGCGAAATTGACATCGGACTGGCAACCGATTTCGAGATATGAATTGTAACCGTACATCTTTATGAGCTTGTTGATCACATCGGTTCTACTGAGCCCGATCTCCTTCCAATCATAAGGCAACTGTTCTGTGACACTCATGCCAACACTACGAAAAAATGCCCTCTTTGTAGCCCACCAAACTCGCACGGAACGATACAATATTGCTTTAGTGAATTTCTCGTAAGTCACGAGAATATATTAACATGAATATGACTTGTGCCGTGGTTCGTGTTATGAATAGAGTTAGAGCTTGCTTGGTGTAAAAGAAAAGCCCGCCGCGGTAAAGCGTGGGCATTTAGAGATACAGGGATCCTTTGCAGACAGCTTTCGGTTTGGACTCTACGGCTCGCTTTTCGTCTCCCAAAGAGCGGTATTTAATATTTCGACTCAGTCGCATCCAGAAACGCGACGTCAGTGTCTCCCGCCTATTCTATGCAAAAGGAAACTATCTCAGGACCAACAATGAGGAATCGAACCTCTAATGTCATTACTGACACCCCGTGTAGAATGCGTACTCCCGGGACAAACCCTAAAGCTCACATCCGCACGAGACCTTCCAGAAGGATGTTGTTCCCTGCACCTCTAAGGTTACCTTAGAAAAATGAATGAACGAAGTCAAGCAGAATTGTTAAAATGGGGTGCCTAATGGGATTCGAACCCATGCTGCGGCTTTCACAGAGCCGAGTGCTAACCGTTACACCATAGGCACCATATCACCGCTTGATACTCTTATTTATACGTCGGCGGTTGCTCCTTTATACCAGATTTATGGTTACTTAGTCGAGCCAAAGCATAGAACAATGATGACAATCTGTTGAGATAAGCCAACGTATTTTCACCCACCCGATACTCATTTCTTTCATGTCCAGCAATGACTCTTCTTTCAGCTTTTCTTACCAAAGTTCTCGAAACATCGAACATGGCCGCTAATTCAGTTCCCCCAGAGACAAAAAAAGTTTTTATTGGCGGTAAGATTTTTTCAATGCCATCTATCCATTCTTCCATCTGAGTGATCCTTTCACCGTCGATCTTAACAGGTGCTCCAGCAACTTCGGCCTGCACCGAAAACAAGCCGTGTTGAGACCACTCAACAATATGAGCTATTCCCTTTTTATTGAGTTTCCATTTCAAATTCTCCGATTTGATTTTGACCAAACCCAGGAAAGAATTGATCTCATCCAAAGCACCCAGCGCTTCAGTTTGATAAGAACTCTTTGATTTTCTTCCTGAGTTTTTGGAAAAGTCAGATGTCGTTCCCCGATCTCCTTTGCGTGTATAAAGCATATGTGCGCGGGAGAGGACTCGAACCTCCATGCCCGAAAGGGCGCTACCACCTCAAGGTAGTGCGTCTACCAATTTCGCCACCCGCGCTTATAATGAACCGGCTCATCATAACTAAAAAGACCTACATTTTCAACGAAAGAAGGCCTTTCGGCCTTCTTTATTTCTTAACTTCAGTTTTTGTTTCAGTCTTGCTTTCAGTGTTAGCTTCAGCAGATTTTGTCTCGGATGCGACTGGCTCTTCCTCGTATTTGGCATTCATGATACGTCTCATCTGACGTCTGATCTCCTTAGCGGCCTTTCTCCTGATGAAATAGAGCTTGGCTCTCCTAACCTTCGATCGTCTGACCATCTCAACCTCATCGATCATCGGAGAATACAAAGGAAATACTCTTTCTACGCCGACACCATCAACTACCTTTCTTACTGTAAAAGTGGCGCCCGCTTCCCTGCCGTGTTTACGTGCCAATACGATACCTTCGAATGCCTGCAATCTGAATTTACCCTTATCTTCCTCGATTTTTTGCCATACGCGCACAGTATCACCTGGACGGATGTCCAATTTCTTTCGATGTTCAATATTTACAGGCGATATAACCTTTATGGCCATAGTGGAACTAACTTAACACACAAGCCGTAAATATTCAAGAATCGGCCGGGAGCTTGATATTTTCCCTTGTCACAACGTCTTCGAAATCAATCGGCAAAGGAGCTTGAATGAGTATTTTTTGTCCCTTCATGTTTAGAAATTGTATTGAACGAGAATGTAATGCCAGCCTCTCGAAACCGAGCGCCTTGGGCTTTTTCGGAGCATACATACCGTCACAAACGACCGGATGTTGCACCGCCAGCATATGAACCCTTATCTGATGAGTACGGCCAGTCTTCGGCTCTGCTTGTATCAAACTGAATTTCTCCATTTTTTCGCCATCCTTGGTTATAGTTTTGCCCAGTCCTGTCCATATTCTGGTCCAATATGTCTCCGCTTCTCTCATCTCCCCTCTTGTTCCTCTACCTGCAGACCATTTCGGAAAATGATTTGCACTTCTGCCTATAGGCTTGTTTATGGTCCCGAACGATTCAGCGAATTCTCCCCAAACAAAAGCCAAATATTTTTTTACCACCGTTCTTTCCTGGAATTGAGACTTGAGATATGCGTGCGACTTTGGATTCTTCGCTATGAGCAATACTCCTGAAGTGTCCTTGTCCAATCTGTGCACTATTCCTGGACGTTCCAAAGAATCACCTTCGGGTGAAAGCTGAGTCTCTCCCACACCTTTTAGGTCTGGAAATTTACTAATTATCCAATCTGTTAAGAAAGGTCCTTCGCTTCTTCCGTCAGCATGAACCATTATTCCAGCGGGCTTATTTATCACCAGACAATCTTCGTCCTCATATAAGAGGCCGATTTTACAGTCGAGAATATTGCTCATGACATGAATATACGCTAATGTTTAGTAAATTCAAAGTTTCAGTATTTTGAAATGCGCGATTAGCTCAGTTGGTAGAGCAATCCCTTTACACGGGAAAGGTCGGGGGTTCGAGTCCCTCATCGCGCACAATGATCCGCGAGGATAGCCGGGGCTATCCGAGTGGAGCATCATTCAATATCTAATAATATAGATACAAAAAACAACCGTGTCCCAACAAAGGATACGGTTGTTTTTTTAAAAAGTGCTCTAAACCTGAGGAGCTGGTGACACCGGATTTGACGGTGTCTCCGATGGACCCTTGGCAGCAAATCCCAATCCTGCACCAACAAGACCCAAAACAAGGTATACCCATGTTGTGAGATTGTCGACCTTGAAAAGTCCAAGAACAGTGTTTCCTTGAACGAAGCCGGCAACGGCGAATACGACATACAAAATTCCGACCACTTTCAAAGCCATGCCTACCTGTGGCTTTGAAGCTAATGCCAATAATACTATGCCCACCACTATGTGGACGATACTGCTAGTCATATCATAAGCCATGAAGCCCAAAGGACTTAAACCAAAAAGTCCCCAAACTCCGGCAATGACATAAACTGCGCCTAGAACCCATGCGGTTGTTTTAGCCATAAAATAAATATTAATTAATAATGGTTAATATATAACCTGCATATATTTTATCACTTTTCGTCACAGTCCACAGTCGGTAATTCACAGGCATAGCGGGCAAACAAACAAGCTTCGCTTGCCTAGCTGGTACGTATAATTATGTTTACTGGTCCTCCCGGAGGGAATCGAACCCCCATAATCGGCTTAGAAGTCCGATGTTCTATCCATTGAACTACGGGAGGGATGGGTCTTCTGTGTCTATAGCACTTCTCCTGATGGCACTATATTCTGCCGACCTGGTGCTGTATTGATTGATAACCTTAGTGAGCACCGACTCGTCTAGAGGTAAAGGAGTCTTCTTGTCAGCATATGACTGATCAGCAGATAATGCCGACTCCGTGTCAAAATACACTTTTATTCCGACTCCGACAAGTGCAATAGAAACAAAGAGAGATATCGATAAAATGATAACCCAATCCAAAAAAGGGTCTGTCGCCAATTGATGAGGAAGACTTCCCTTTAGTTCCGGTCGGGTAGTTTTTGCTTTAATTTTGGGTTTTTAAAATTTTTGGGGCTCGCTTTTTTTTTTTGTTGTTGTGGGGTTTGATT
>CAZWUU010000034.1:0-4186 GCA_964637485.1 uncultured Candidatus Saccharibacteria bacterium | reverse complement strand
AAAAAATGAACACCCCCAAAACCGTCCGTGTCGATGGTGACCCCTATCATCATCTTTTTGCTCCGCATTCGGGCCACGTCTTATCGCCATATTACCGGACATGGCGCACCCTTCAGAGTGGCCATGGACCAAATGGCGCGACTCGTCCAGACCAGAGTCAAGTGATCAGGTTCAACCGCTTTTTGCCTCAACACGGCGAAAGGATGAGGCATCAAAATGGTCACGAGCACAGAGCGTCCGTTTGTTTTCTGGCAACGGTCTTCATGATAGAAATGCGAAGGTATACGAAACTTGACGAACTCCTGCTCACACGTGCCTTCTCCATTCATGATGAACCGGAAGGTGTCATCGGTATCGATCATCCAGCCACAGAAAAGAAAGACGAGCATGATTTAGAGGAATATCTGGTCTTCGAAAGACTGTACAAGGACTCAGGCAATTACGTCTACAAGGAAATGCAATACGCCTTTCTCTTGCAGTTCTGTCTAAAGATACCTCAATGTTTCCCAGGTGATGCTATTTTTGTCATGACGATGTTGGCTAGGAACAGACAAAAGGAAGCTTTATTCTTTCAAGGCGTTCAAATGATGGATTACTTGTTTTATGTCTACGAACAGTGGATAGAGAACGGTATTTCCGAAATTCTTGATGAGGTTAGCTCTCATCAGGTCCCAAAACTCGATTGCATTGCCGCAGAGCTGGAAGGATTTGAAGAAGTGGTTTGGACACCGGAGAGGAGATCAGAATTTGTTCGGTGCCACAGCTAATATCAAGGAATGATTGTTGTGATTATTGCGAGCGCTACTATCACGTGGCGCTTTTTTGTATCAAAAAACCAGTTGCGAAACTGGTTTTTTATCGAAAAGTTTAGCTATTTTACTTCCACTCCCATCTGTCTCGCTGTGCCCGCAACAACCTTCATCGCCGCATCGACATCATTGGCATTCAAATCGGGCATCTTTTTTTCCGCTATTTCCTTAAGTTGAGCTTTCGTAAGAGTTCCGACCTTGGATGTATTTGGTTTGCCTGATCCCTTCTCTTTTCCCAACGCCTTCAAAATAAGACTTGATGTAGGTGGGGTTTTCAAGACGAAATCGTAAGTCCTGTCTTCATATACTGAAATAACCACCGGAATCATGTCGTTACCCATTCCCTTGGTCGCATCATTAAATTTCTTCGTAAAATCACCTATATTCACACCCGCCTGACCTAGGGTAGGTCCAAGCGGTGGGGCTGGAGTTGCCCTTCCTGCCGGAGCTATGACTTTCACCTTTTTTACTATTTTCTTTGCCATATGAATTTATGAAGACTAACTTAAACTTTTTTAACTTGCAAGAAATCCAATTCGACCGGAGTTTCTCTGCCGAACATCGATACCAGCACCTTTACCTTTCCTCTCTGGGTGTCGACTTCTCCCACCTTTCCTTCGAAGTCCTTGAATGGGCCGTCAGCGATCTTGACCAGATCCCCGATAGAAAGATCGATTGAGTGCTCTGCATCGCTCTTTTGCATTCGGGAGAACAACATGTCGACTTCCTTTTTTTCCAGAGGTACTGGGTGCACTCCTGAACCCACGAAACCCGTCACTCTCGGAGTATTTCTTACGACATACCACGAATCGTCAGTAACTATCATGTCTACGAGAACATAACCAGGGTAAATCTTCTCTTCTTCTTCCACCCTCTTGCCACCCTTAACTTTTATTTTCTTTTCTGTAGGAACAATAACCGCGAATATTTTGTCTTCCATTCCCAGAGACTCAATGCGCTGTTTCAGATTTCGAGCGACAGCGTTCTCATAACCTGCATATGTATGGATAGCATACCAATTTCTATCGGCTGATATTTGTTGCTTGGTCATGATATTAGAAGACTAGAGTCAACAGGCGAGTAAATACAAAATCAGAAATACCTAGAAGGGCCGCTGTTCCGAGAGACACTAGGACTACCGCGATCGTGAACTTAATCGTTTGGCTCTTTGTCGGCCAATTGACATGGATCATTTCTGCTTGAGTTTCCTTTATATATTGGACTAGTTTCATGATTTTGTATTAAAAAACCCCTGCTGGGGATTAACCAGCTCATAATACTCTACTTGTTATAAGTAGTCAATTATTGGATTTCGTAGGTTATGGAGACGTTACTGGTTATCTTCGATTCTCCAGTCGGAACCTCAGGAGCAGGGGCGACGGAAGACATCATGTCCCCACCCTTTCCATATGCATATGAGACATAACCCCTCTCAGACATTCCACTGTTATCAGAGTAGCTTATGATCTTTACTAACTTTACACCGAGCTGTTTGGCGAGTTTTTCTGCCTTTACTTTAGCGTTAGCGATCGCCTTCTCTCTGGCTTCTGACTTCAATGTCTCAGGATCATCAACTGAAAAATCCAGACCGTTCAAACCACTCACGCCGGTCTGACCTATAGCCGTAAAGATTGATCCGGCCTTAGCCAAATCTCTTATCTTGACCTGAATAGTCTGATTCACACTGTATCCCACCAAAACACTCTTTCCAGGAGGGCAATAAGTGACGGTATCCCCCCTCGGGCATGATGCATTTTGATATTCGTATTCTGGATTTATAGAATATGATTGGGTGCTGATGTCCTTTTCTACAATTCCCTGATCCTTAACGACCTTCAAAGAACTATTGATTTTAGTCGTGGCCTTACTCTGAGCTTCGGCGACTGTCTTTGCCTTTTCATTTACCGTAAATGTAAACGTGGCAACATCCGGGATAGAAAACACATGGCCGGTACCGTCTACGTTTATGGTGCTGGTCATCGCAGTATTTACTCCGACATAACCTATTTCACGAAGAGTTTTCAGGGAAATAGCTGCAACGAAAACGAACAATATGACGAACAACGCAATCGAAACACTCCAAAATTTTTGTGGTATATTCATATTTTTATTAATTTTAGTTAGTAAATAATATACGCTTATTCCATTTTACACAAATCCAGCAGATTTTCGTACAAGGCACAAACCGTCATAGGACCTGCGCCTCCTGGCACTGGAGTTATAGCCGCGGTCATATCTTTAACCTTTTCAAAATCTACATCACCAACTATCTTTTTCTTACTGATTTCTTCCTCGAACTTCTCGCCCTTCAAGGTATTGATACCAACATCTATGACCACGACGCCCTCGCGTAAATACTCCTGACCGATGAAGTTGGGCTTGCCGATGGCGGTGATGAGAACATCAGCCTGTTTGGTTTTATCGGAAAGATTCTTGGTCTTTGAATGACATATTGTGATAGACGCGTTCGCATTTAGACATAGCGCAGCCAATGGTTTTCCTACCAACATAGATCTGCCCACGATGACCACGTGTTTGCCGAACAAATCTATATTGTAATATTCGAGCAGCTCCTTAACACCCCTAGTTGTAGCTGGCAAAAGAGCGTCTTCTCTGCCTTGTAGCCACTTCTTAACGTTTCTGGAGGTAAGAGCATCTACGTCTTTGTTCGGACTTATGGCCTCCATTATCTCATCGGCATCAATGGATATAGGCAACGGCAATTGAACTATTATACCCTGCACCCTCTCCGCCTGATTACATTTTTCTATTTCTTGAACTATTTCCTTTCTTGTTGCTGTATCAGGTAATTTAATATGACTTACTTCCACTCCTATTTTTTTTGCAAAAGTGATCTTTGCCTTTATGTAACTATTTGAATCAGGTCTGTCCCCCACTTGAACGATAGCCAGTATCGGCTGTCTGCCAAGCTTTGCATATTCTTCCGACAATTGGGCGATTTTTGCATCTCTTACACGTATTCCGTCCAAAATTTTAGTGCTCATGTATATAACATATCATATTTTGACTCTATTGGTTTTTGCGGTAGCATCATGACAGCAGCTCTAAAACAACAAACACTCACAAAAAAATGAGCAAGGCAACAGAATACATGAAAGCTGCTTCATTGAGCAGGGGTCAGCATGGATATCTGTTTGTGGATAATACCCCCATAATGAGGCGCTTGGACATACGCACAATGCGTTGTGAACTTGATTTGAAATTCAAAGCCACAGCGCTTTCGATTTGGTTCCATCTGGATGCCGTCAACATGACACAGCGAACCTACGAAATTTGTCTTTATAGCGATGAGGCTTCCAGACATCTTATTGCAATCGCAAGAATTCTCTACAGGAATGTATGGGGTGAGGATGTTT
>CAZWUU010000033.1:0-5902 GCA_964637485.1 uncultured Candidatus Saccharibacteria bacterium | reverse complement strand
GTGTGCACTATCGATCCATGAGGAGTCTCCAATATGATACCCATAGCATCAGGGATAGTGTGAGTCACGGCAAAGAATTTGACTTTGAATTTGCCGATGGTCACGGTTTCGTTCTTTTCGACGACTTTCATGTCTATTTTTGGGACATGAGGAAACTCTTCCTGTCGCTTCTGAATAAGTATCGATGTAAGAAGTCTGGTATACAGAGGAGGATTTCCGATACGGGGCATGATGTAAGGAATGCCACCTATGTGGTCCAAGTGGCCGTGCGTTATGAGCACTGCCCTTATCATGTGACGCCTCTCTTCGAGATATTTGGTGTTCGGCAATATGTAATCAATTCCAGGAGTGTTCTCATCCTTGAATTGAAAACCGATATCGATAACTACTATATCTCCGCCATACTCTATGGCAGTCATGTTGCGTCCTATCTCTTCCACTCCGCCGAGCGGAATGATTCTGATGGCGTCTGGAGCCAGAGGTGGAATGACATCCTCATTTTTCGAATTCGCATTATGTCTGTTTGGCCCTCGGCGCGGTGCTCGGGACTCCTTTCTCACGATAGACATGCGGGCACCTGCCACGTGTCCTGTCCCGGCTATTTTTCGTGCGCCTCTGCCCATGACTATCCTGTGGCCGTTATGCGTGCCTGCCGAGTGCTGTTGTGTCGATATGGGTCTGGGTGCTGGAGATGCGGGTGTGTCTGATCGCAAAATACGCGTACGTGCAGAATTGTGTCTACGTATATGATGAGGTCTATTGTTTTTGTTTTGTTCGTTCATTTTATTATTAAATTGTTATAAGAATTATTGTTTTGGTGCTAGGAAATTCCAGACTTTTTCTGTCTTTATGTACCAATCATCCACATTCTCAAAACGATCGCTCTGGAATGTAACAATAGGCATTTTGACGCCTTGAAGATTTTTCGGCGTGGCATATATAAAGTCTGGAGAATATATAAATATGGCTGGCAACTCGTCCATGAAGACTCCGTAAAATGATGTATACGATGATGTAACCAGCTCTGATGAGGTGGCATGTCTTGCATTTTCCAGCCATTTGTCGACACGGCTGTTGGTATATAGTGAAATATTCAAGCCGGGGGCATTCCTCTGTGATGAGTGCCAGAACGAATACAGATCACCCGTCTTGCCGATGGCTTCACCGAAGAGAAGTGCGTCGTATTCTCTCGTTCTGATCACGTTCTGATATAGATCGGTAGCAGGTAAAATCTTGATCGTCACAGATATGCCGGCTTTTTGCCATGAATTCTTTATGAATTCTGCGACCTGTCGCAACTCTCCATTTTCAACTGTGTGAATAGTGAATGATAAAGTTGTAGAAGCGGCATTTTTTGACGGTTTCTTCTCGAAGATACCGTCCTTGTTCAATTTCCAGCCACTCTTCATCAATAGATTTTGCGCTCCTGTGGTACTAGCTGTGGCCATTCTGGTGGTTGTGGATAGTCCGAAACCTGCGGGGAACGGGGAATTCATAGGTAAACCGTATCCTACGAGCACTTCCTGTATGAGAGAGTTTCGATCTAGCGCTATATCGAGAGCTCGTCGGACGGTGCTGTCGGCGAGCAACGAATTCTTGTTTTGATTGAAAAATATTCCGAAAGCTCTGGTTAGAGGTGAAGAAATGACTGTGTAAGGCTCGCCCTTATTCGAAACCAACCTCTCCGCAACGCTCGGAGGTATGCCGGCCAAGCTATCAATAGAACCTATGGTCAAGGCATTTATGGCATGTTCTAAATCCGGATAGAAATTTAATTGCATACCGGTAATCCAAGGCTTTTTGCCGTGATATCCATTCCAGGTCTCCAATCTATAACTGGTCGGTATGCCACCTTGATCTCTGGTGGTGCCGACTATCTTGTACGGGCCAGAACCTATGGGCTTCATGTTGTATTCGCTGAATATGAATTGTTCGTCGTTTACATTACCCCAAATCTTCTTGGATATGATGCCTACCGTTGTGTTGTGCAAAAATGCATTGTGCGGTTGCTTGAGTTGGAAGGTCACGGTCAACGGGTCTGTGCTGGAGGCACTGATGCCGTTCCACTCGGATGCTCTCGGGCTCTTCAATATGTAGTTCTTGATCTTTTCAATAGTAAACACGACGTCCTCTGATGTAAGAATGGCTCCGTTATGAAATTTGATATTGTCGCGCAGTCTGAAGGTGTATGTCAGGCCGTCCTCCGAAACGGAATAGCTCTCGGCTAGATCTGGCACAAGTTTTCCGCCCTCATATTTCATGAGTCCTGAATAGACCAGGGAGACTATGTCGCGATCTATATCGGTGAGTGCTAATACAGGATTTACATTGTGAGGTAAACCGATAAGACCTTCGCGCAAAAGTCCTCCGTGAGCTGGTATTTCTGTCATAAAATAGGAATTTGCCCGTATGGCCAGCGTAATGGCTGAAATGACCAATACTACAGAAAGCACAGAAAAGACAACCTTTTCAGTTGCTGAAAACTTTCTGAGATATCCAATGATTATTGAACTGCTTTTAAAGCGTAGTTCCTTTGTATTGCTTTCGTTCACGAAAATTTTAATAAATAAGATTCAACAATGCTGAGACTGAAAATAGTACTGCAATGATGATGGTAGCTGTGAATAGAGTCTTTTCAAATCCGCGTCTAGTGTGGAATGCAGAGCTCATATTATCACCTCCACCGAAAGCTCCGCCGACCTGGGCACCCGTCCTTTGCAATAAAATAGCGATAACAAGAAGGACGGACAGAATAAGCTGTGCATAGGGAAGGAGAGATTTCATTGGTGGGTACTGTACCAAATATTGCTTATAAATGCAAGAAATGTCATGTAATTAAATTCATTATATTTTCGTTGAGTTACTGTTTCAATTATGTGATTTGATCGAAAAAAACACCACTCGAAGGTGGTGTGTAACAAATTCACGAGAGACACGAGAGAGTGATCGGACGTCTTACGTGTGCTGCGAATGATGAGGCACTGAAGGGTCTGAACGATCTACGGTCAACAGATCAACATGTACTATTCTCGTACGCGCTTCTTCAAAGTACGTATTCACCTTTGCTTCGACGAGTCCGAATTTCAAGAGAATCTCGTGGTTATTCTTGAAATCGTCCCTGAAACGGTTTGCCGCGTGTGAAGTGTTTCCATGTTGTTCTTCCGCTTTCAGAATCACGACAGCTATATTTACCAGCTTTTCCTTTGCATATGTGCGAAGGTCATCCAATCTCGAATGAACTAAAGTAGACAAATCCATCTGTCTCAAAACGTCGATTGTAAGCGAGTCCATCAACTTATCAAGATCTCTGGAAAATCGAGGTATCGCAGAAGTAAAGAATTCTCTCGCTTCAATTATTGTATAAGCTACATACATCATCACCATCATCATCATGAAGAAAAATCGGAACACTTGATGAAGTGTAAAAACTGCAGTAATAAAAGCTCCAAAAAGAATAATTACATTTATCCACATAGTAGTAATGTAATTTCGCGACGATGTGTACTTTGCGGCGTCCAGAATTCTACTAGCATTGGTATCAGTGTCAGTACCTTTCCCCTCCTTATCTACCCAATTAGCCAATAGAAATTGAGGGATCAATTTATTTGCGATCATTACGGCCACATGGATGGGATCTGTTTTCATAGAACTGCATATCCTGTATTTCTTGCTAATAACATCAACAGGGCTTCAGGCCCTCTTCATCCAACTTCTGGCTGGGAAGATTTTATGTTTTTTATATGTTATAGGTAGGCAAGAATCTCTATAAACCCTACAATAGTAGGGAACAAATGTCAATATGTGTAATGAGCATTGATTCGCTGAATTAAAAATATGATGATGAAGACGCAAGAGTTTAAGTATACAAACAATCAAACAAAAGGTTATCAGCGTCAAGTTGTCTCGCGGATAATTTTGCCTATAATTCTCATACGCAAATTACTAAAATTATAAGTCTTAATAAATAATAAATATGTCAAAAAATAAAAAGAAAGAGAGCAAGATGAAGATCAGACCGCTACAAGACAGGGTTCTAATAAAAGAAGACATAGATGGTCAGGAAAAAAAGACTTCATCAGGTATCATCATTCCGGTTACCGTAAACGAAGATAAAGGATCTAAGTGCGGTACTGTCGTGGCGGTAGGACCCGGCAAGGTAGAAAACGGCAAGACAATAGATGTGGGCGTGTCCGTCGGAGATAAGGTGTTATTTCAGTGGGGCGATAAAGTGAAGATAGGAGATGAGGAATATTATCTGGTGAAAGAGTCGGAGATATTAGCTATAGTCTAGTAGTAGCTGATAAATTTATAAGATTAAAGATAAAAATATGGCAAAGAAAATACTCTACAATGAATCGGCTCGAAAAGCTTTGAAATCAGGAATAGATGCAGTGGCGGATGTGGTCAAACTCACTATCGGTCCTCGCGGAAGAAATGTTGTTTTAGACAAGGGTTATGGATCGCCGACTATCACAAACGATGGTGTTTCTATAGCCAAGGACATCAGTCTCAAAGATAAGTTTGAGAATATGGGTGCAGAGATAATAAAAGAAGTTGCCTCAAAGACAAATGATGTTGCCGGTGATGGCACTACTACAGCAACCATACTCACTCAAGCTATCGTGACCGAAGGACTCAAACAGACCACCATGGGCATGAATGCCATGGGCATAAGATCTGGAATAGAGTCAGCCGCCAAGGACGTAGTCGTGGCTCTCAAGGCTAATGCCAAAGTCATAAAGTCCGACGAAGAGATACGGCAGGTTGCCACCATTTCTGCCGAATCAGCTGAGCTCGGTACAATCATCGCTGACACAATAAAGAAAGTCGGCAAAGACGGAGTTGTGACGGTAGAAGAATCGCAGTCTCTCACGCTAGAGTCTGAAATCATGGAAGGTATAGAATTCGATAAGGGCTATGTTTCTCCTTATATGATCACAAACCCAGAAAGGATGGAGGCAGAATATAAAGATCCAGCTATTCTCATAACGGATAAGAAAATTTCAACCATAAAGGAAATATTGCCTTTACTGGAGCAATTGGCTCATTCTGGCAGAAAAGATTTGGTCATAATCGCAGAGGATGTAGACGGAGAGGCGTTGTCGACATTTATAGTCAATAGATTGCGCGGAACGTTCAACGTCTTGGCTGTGAAGGCGCCCGGCTATGGAGATCGCAAGAAGGATATGTTGCAAGATATTGCCGTGACGATAGGAGCAACAGTCATATCAGAGGAAGTCGGCATAAAGTTCGACAAAGCTGATATCTCCATGCTCGGCAAGGCACGAAAGGTTGTAGCGACAAAAGACAAGACTGTCATAGTAGGTGGCAAGGGTCAGAAGTCGGCCATAGAAGAGAGGGTCAGCCAGTTGAAGAAACAGAGAGAGACTCTGGATTCGAAATATGACAAGGAAAAACTGGATGAAAGAATAGCCAAGCTTTCAGGCGGCGTGGCAGTCATCAGAGTTGGTGCGGCCACAGAAACTGAGATGAAATATTTGAAACTAAAGATCGAAGATGCTGTAAATGCTACGAAGGCGGCCATAGAAGAAGGCATCGTTTCTGGAGGAGGTGTCGCTCTGGTGAAAGCTTCAAATGAAGTGTCGAAAAACATCGGTAAGAAAGTGATGACCAAGGAGCAGTTGTTGGGATACGAAATAGTTTTGAAAGCACTGGAAGCTCCTGCAAAGCAGATCGCTATAAATTCGGGAAAAGATGACGGATCTGTGATTGTCGACAAAATAAAGAACGGAAAGGGTAATATAGGCTACGATGCGCTCAAAGATGAATTTGTCGCAGATATGATATCGGCTGGTATAGTTGATCCAGTAAAAGTTACTCGTTTGGGTGTAGAGAATGCTTGCTCCGCGGCCTCAATATTGCTCACCACAGAAGCGGCTAT
>CAZWUU010000032.1:0-5948 GCA_964637485.1 uncultured Candidatus Saccharibacteria bacterium | reverse complement strand
GATAATCGTCAACCACGTTTACCATTGTATTCACCGAGTCATATATTCTCTCTATGCCCTCCTTCGCCTTTGTCGGCAACTGTCCCAGCTCGCCCTCTAAAAGCAGAGAGCCCCAACCTTTCATGGCAGTAAGCGGTGCACGCAACTGATGTGTCGCAAATGACACGAATTCGGATTTCTGCCGATTAAGCTCAGTAAGTCTTTGATTGGCTTTTTCGAGATCTACGGCAAGCATTTCGATGTGCTCGCGTTGTGCAACCTCCTTATAGACACCTTTAACAATCAGGAGTCCGAATATTGATACAAGAACAAGTAGTAAGGCGGATATTAATATTGCACTTTCTGAATAAGTTGAATTAACCTCGAACTTCTCAAGTAAATTAAATAAAAATATTATAACTGTGGCTCCAACCAACAACTGTACTGATAGTATCTTCTTGCTAATAAATTTAAATTTCAGTACACCATAACTAACAAAAAACAAATATAACAATACAAGAAAATTCCCATACGGATATATATTCATTATTTGTGGTAGGAAATTTGTTATACCACCACCGAAACCGATTACCGAAGCGATTAGCATACTAATAATCTGATATTTCTTAGTTCTATTACTTTCTGTAAAAATACTTTTCGTATAGATGATTAACGAAATGATTACATAAATTAGGAAGTATATGGGAAAGATAATGTAAACTGGACCAGGACTAATCCAATAGAAACTGTCGTAGATATAATGTGTTCCGCTTTTGAAATACGGAGTGAGACTTAATATAGTCAGTAGAAAAGCTAATAAGTATGACAAATGTTGCCATATCTTATTCCTAAGACCGATAAAGGAAGATACGAATGAAAAATACATTACAGGAATCATAATTGCTGAAATGTCGAGCAGGTGCTGCCACAAATCAGCCATCTCTTTTTTATCTGACCATGTCACTCCAAACAATCCCAGGCTCCACAGTCCAATAAGAATCGAAAAAACAAACCATTTCTTGTTAATAATTGATTTTTTGTTTTCAGAGTAGAGAGCCAGGCCAAACGCTACACTACTTACGAATATGATCAAGCTGGTTATACTAAATAAATTCATGGCTCTATCGTGAACATTTTATCATGTTCCATTTATTAACTCTCGCGTATAATCGTAGAAAAAAATCTGCATTAACAGTCACCGGATAATCAACCGCTCGTAAAAGCGGTAAATCGGAGCAACTATCCGAATATGCGAAGTATTGTAAGTTTTTTGTAGCGTCTCGTTTCCTTATGCGATCAAACAATTTTCGTTTTTCATTTCCATAATACGTGGATAATATTTTCCCAGTATATTTACCATTTACGATTTCTAATTCTGATCCATAATATTCATCAATTTTTAGATAGAACGCTACTCGTTTAACAATTGGCTGTATTGAGTTTGATAACAAAATTAGTTGATCACCGTCCATTTGAGCACCGTGAACCAACTCTGTAATTTCCTGATTGAAATTACCCATAATGTCCTTTTTGAAAAAGTCATCCATCAATCTGTCGACTTCCGAAACTGATCTACCATCTAGCAACTGATATGCCTGTTTCATTGCAAATCTTGCACCTAGGAGTTTAAGCTTATATAGAATGACAATGCATATAATGCGGTAATAGTTGTATTTATCTATAGCATTATTCATTCTTAAATATCGAATAAACAGCTTTTGGCTATTCAATCTAATTAGTGTTTTATCTAGGTCAATGATTAAGGATTTAGTCATGCTTTTTTCTTTCGATCAAACCGACATAGGAGTATTTCTTGCCAGACAACCTTGAAATCTCCAGCATAATTACATCTGTCATTTGCCTATAGTTCATTTCAGAAAGTTCTTTGTCATAATGGTCCTTGAAATGGATTGGCTTTCCAATTTCAAATCTAATGTTTTTTAGAAACCTCGGTCTCTTATCACTGCGAGACATAACCTCATGTGCGCCGGAAATTCCAACTGGTATAACCGGCACTCTTCCACGAATTGCATATTTTGCTACTCCAGTAAATGCATGCAGCATTTCAATAGGATCTGCAGATCTTGTTCCCTCAGGAAATATCCCAACTATTTTCCCATTCGTGAGATGGTCGTGAACAGTAGCGTGCAATATGTGCTTATCATGCTCCTTTCTGTGAACCTTGATCTGTCCAGTCAATCTCATTAAGTGTTTCCACATATGATGATCAAAAAATTTTTCTGCTGACAAAAAATGCACTAATCTGGGACAGATCGCTATAAAACAGATAAAGTCAAAATAGCTCTGATGGTTAAAGGCTATTATTGCAGCACCTTTTTTTGGGATGTTCGATAAACCAGAGTATGATTTTATCCAAATCACTTTTACAATCGGACCGAGTACCGCCCTGATGAGAAAATAGGTATATCTTACATACCAGGCATGTTTGTATATAGCAGTTTCCACCCTGAAAGTTTAACACATAATGAAACGTACGATTACTAAATCTTGTTTTTTTAATAATCACGGAGTAATGTGCCACTATGGAAATTCTGGATATTTCAGTATTATTTTCAGGTTTGGCCATACTGGTATTTTCGCTGTCATTAATAATATTTGTGTGGACAAATTTACGAAGTTCTAGACTATTTTCATTTACATTAATATTGGTATCAGTTTGGACGTTTCTCATTGGACTTTTTCTGTCATCGTCTGATTACGTTTTTGCACATTTCCTACTTAAAATTTGTTTTTCAATAGGAATTGTCATCGCCCACTGTTTTTTCTTATATTTCTCCACAATACAATCAGATTTCAAAATAGAAGCTCGTCATATATTGTGGTTAATGGTAACACTAGCCTTTTCGGTATACGTTTTAGCAACTGATGGCATAATATCTGAGATCAAACACATTATGGTGTGGTCAGGGCCAACATGGGGATGGAGTTATGGCAGTTATTATTTGATTTATTACGTAATATTCTTGTACTTTATTCTCTACGGTATTTTTAGTATTCACGACTTATATATCAAGGCCAATGACCCTATATTGAGAAAAAATTATCAATTTCTTTTTGTAGCCTATGTTGTGGGAATTGTTCCGCCAGTCGTTTCATATATTCTTCTACCCCTAGTTGGCATCTACCACCTCAACATATTCGGGCCAATTAGTGGTCTGATGTGGGTGCCCATCATGGCCTACTCCATCATCAAGTATAATCAGATGAATGTGCGAGTAATCGCAACACAAGCACTAGCAATCGCCATGACGGCGATTTTTTTTATAAATATCTGGTCCCAGGATTTCATGAATGCAAGCGGACGAGTAGCAACATTCTCTGCATTTCTATTGTCTGCAATTTTTCTATTTTTAAGCATCAGGCATGAAAATCGCACAGCAGAGGCTCTGGCCGATGTTAACAGAAGCTTAGAACATAGAGTTCTAGAACAGACCGAATTAGTCCGCGAAGCTCTGCAATTGGAAAAGCGCGCCAGAATCGATCTTGAGAAGCTTATAGATAGCAAGGACAAGTTTGTAGCAATCACTCACCACAACCTTCGTACTCCAATAAATCGAATCCTCTGGTCAGTAGAGGATATCAACAAAGCAAATAATAGCCACATAGATAAGGACCAATTTCAGAGAAACCTCAACAGTATATACCTATCTGCCAAGAAACTGATCGGAAATCTGGATGATTTCATGACAACAACCACAAACGCGATGATGAATCACTCTTCATCCATATTAAATTACTCCAAAATAAAGTTGCCGGAAATAATGTCAGAAATACTGAGCGATCTCAAGATGCAAACAGATAGTAAATCTATCGCCGTAGACATTCAGGACTACACGAATGGCATATCCATATCGGGAGATAAAGTACAGTTACATGAATCATTCTTCGTGTTTCTCGATAATGCCGTCAAATACAATCACGACGGAGGATCCATATGCATAAGACTAGAATCAGCCGTGTCTCGCGACAATTATTCTGAAATACTGATAAACATAGAGAGTACCGGCATAGGAATAGATAAAACAGAACTTACAAAGCTCGGCACATCGAATTATTACAGGGGTGATGATGCCAAGTCAGCAAATCCGCAGGGAATGGGTATCGGATTATATCTAGCCAGATCAATCATAATGGCTCACAAGGGAGCATTTTCAATAACGTCAGAAGGAAAAGGCCGAGGAGCAAATATCCGGATAAGTCTGCCAACAAACCAATAATCTGTTATATTCTAGTAATGAAAATCCTAGGAATAGAAACCTCCTGTGACGAGACGGCCCTAGCTATAATCGAAAAACGCGGAACTGGACCATCGGCTGAATTTCTAGTCATTGGTTCTCTCGTCCATTCTCAAGCAGACCTGCATAGCGCCTACGGAGGAGTGTATCCGAATCTGGCAAAAAGAGAACATGGAAAAATGATAGTTCCCCTCATGCAAAAATTACTGACTGATAGCAAACAATTTCTTGGTCCTAGTAAAAAACTGGATACCGAATACTTACATAATGCAAAGGAGGATTTAACAAAAAGATTGGCACAGCAAAACCCGGACCTATTAGAACATCTTCTTGGATCAATTTTTATAAATGAGAAGCCGGATATTGATGCCATTGCAGTGACTGAAGGCCCAGGTCTCGAACCGGCTCTGTGGGTAGGTATCGCCTTCGCTGAGGCTCTCGGGAAAGTATGGCAGGTACCTGTCATTCCGATTGATCACATGGAAGGACACATAGTCGGTTCCCTATTGCCTAGCGAAGCTATGTCACATTCATGGACAAGATTGAGTGAATTTGAATCACCAGCCTTGTCACTCCTCATAAGCGGTGGACATACCGAGCTCGTTTATATGGATAGAATAGGTTCTTATAAAATCATCGGGGAAACACTAGACGACGCACTCGGAGAGGCTTATGACAAGACGGCAAGACTCCTAGGATTATCATACCCGGGAGGTCCGCACGTTGCCAGACTGGCAAACGAAGCAAGAATAAATAACATTTTGTCGCAGGTCAGGCTACCAAGACCGATGATTCATTCTGACAATAATGATTTCTCTTTTTCAGGTCTTAAAACTGCAGTTTTATACGCAGTAAGACAAGCCCCGAGAGACAAGGATGGAAACATTGAGAATTTTTGGGTGATGGGTCTTGCCAGAGAATTCGAAGATGCTGTATCAGAAGTACTCGTAAGAAAAACGGAAAACGCTCTTGAATTATCCGGAGCAAAGACTCTTATAGTAGGTGGCGGTGTGTCGATAAATGGTTTCTTAAGAAACGCCCTAGAGAACATGTGCTCATCCAAAAATGTTAAGGCATTCTTCCCTGCCCGTCATATTTCTGGCGACAATGCTCTTATGATCGCCTTGGCTTGCGCACTAAAGAGCGCTCCGCCGGAGCGCTCACTTAGAGCATCTGGAACAAAAAGAATATCTGATAATTAACTATTTGTAGCCGAACAACCCTTTCACGTACGAAATAAAACTTGAATAGAGACTTGTTCTATTTCTGGTTCCATTTTCATAAATAATCTGGGAATAGTCGTAGTTGAACTCCCCACGACTGGATACGGCATCATCTATCGATTTTAAAGGCAGATTGCTTACTGACACTGGAGCGAAGAATATATGATCTGGTTCATATCCATCCTGTCTTGCATCGTACCGCACATTCACTAACGATGTAGCGGGTATATTTATCGATGATCCTTTATATGTCGCTATATATTCACGATCTGTATCGCCGATCTCAAATGGTGATCCGCAAGCAATTTGATTTATCTTCTTCGCAGTTATTATTCCAACTATTCCTGTCGGCGTTTTCACATTCCAGGGAGTAAGTACTTCATCGCCATACTTCATTTGAAACTGTTTTACTGCCGAAACTGTCTCTTCGTTATATTGACCACTGTCTTGAATATCTATGCCCTCGAAGGTTCGTAGAAAGTTTTGAACA
>CAZWUU010000031.1:0-6111 GCA_964637485.1 uncultured Candidatus Saccharibacteria bacterium | reverse complement strand
TATTCTTGGCTTATAGTAAAAACCCTCCAGATGTGATCTGGTGACCAGTTTCATAAGATTTCTGTATCCGATCTCATTCTGCGCCAGGAGGACCAATCGAAATCTTCTGTTATCTATTCCTGCCTGCATGTCCTTCCTGGTTCTGGTGGCTACATAAAAATCGACACCAATAATCGGTTTTATGTTTTTCTTCTTGCAGGCTTTGTAAAAGTCGATGGCGCCGTATAGGTTACCGTTATCTGTCAGGGCCAATGCATTCATGCCGTCGCGCTCGGCGCATTCTACCAACTCATCTATTTTCGGCAGAGCAGAAAGAAGAGAATAGTGAGAGTGAGTATGCAGGTGCGCGAAACGCTGATTCATACCGCTAGTATACAGAAATGGTCGTTTTGCGCCAAAGGCACGGGTTGATACAATTCCTGTATGAAAAGTCGCTACATCATAGGCATCGATGAAGCCGGAAGAGGTCCGTTGGCCGGGCCTGTGTCTGTTTGCGCCTTTGGTGTGAAGAATCGGAGTATTCTCAGGAAATTTCGCGGTATAAAGGACTCCAAGCAGTTGTCGGAAAAACAGCGAGAAGAATGGTTTGGCAAGATCAGAGAATATGCTCGGGACGGTCTCGTGCATTACAAGGTTGGTATGGCGAAATCTCATCTTATCGATAGTAAGGGTATTTCTCATGCAATATATTCGGTTTTAAATAGATGCATAAGAAGATTGGAAGAGGTAGATCCGGAATTTAAGAATGCAGAAATATTATTGGATGGATCTCTATACGCTAGCGGGAGATACAGAAAACAGAAGACTATCATCGGGGGTGACGAGAGTGTGCCTATCATCGCTTTGGCTTCTGTGTGCGCAAAAGTTACCAGAGATAGAAAAATGAAGGTAATTGCGAGAGATTATCCGGGTTACGGATTAGAAATACATAAGGGTTATGGTACGAAGATGCATTATACGGCCATAAGAAAACTGGGAATAAGTCCTGTGCATAGAAAATCTTTCCTTGGTAAAATCATTTCATGAAGGGAAACATGCGTGGCTTTACTCTGATTGAACTATTGGTCGTCATCTCCATAATCGGATTATTGTCGAGCATCATGATTTCCTCGCTCACTGGAGCAAAGGACAGAGCCAGGATCGGCTCCTCGCTCCAGTTCGCATCTTCCGTGGACAATGCTCTGGGGGGCGCACCTCTTGCTTGGTGGGATTTTTCCGAGTGTGCAGGACTCATGCTGGTTGATAAATCCGGGAATATGTATAACGGTGCATTTGTGAATATGGATAGCAGTAATTGGAGCAGGGATATACCGTATGTAAATCAAACATGTTCACTTGTGTTCAACGGGGTAGATGAAAGAGTGGATATAGGTACTTCCGGTAAGACTTATGCGGGTCCATTTACGGTGTCGGTGTGGGTAAAGCCGGCAGCGTTAGGAGCAGCTCTTGGCATTATTGGATCAAGGACAGGCGCTGGTTTTAGCTTTGATATGAAGTTGACAACAGTTGGAACCGCTCAGTCTGTTACGTCAAATATAGGTAATGGAACTTCCTGGTTGACTACAACAGCAAGTTCAGATTTCAAACACGCTGCTGGTAGTTGGTACCATATTGCTTACACTGTGAGTTCGACTGGTTATGTAATCTACGTAAATGGTAAAAATACAGCAAGTGGCACATTTGGCACTCCTGGAACACCTCTATTGTTCGACTCAACGCGTAATTTAAGGGTTGGTATTGCAAATACTGGAGAGTATTTCAATGGTCTTATTACCTACCTCCATGTATTTAATAATGCTCTGACTCAAGGTGAAGTAGAACGTCTATATGCTCAGGAGAAATCAATTATTGATAGCTTTGCTTTTTCTGAGTAATGCAATTTATTTTGAACAAACTGAATAGACAATCTGGTTTATCGTTAGTGGAAGTCCTGGTGGGAACAGCTGTTTTCATAGTACTAGCAATCAGTATATACAATACCTATATCGCTGTAATGGATGCGGTCTATATTGCAAGAGCAAAGGTTTCTGCCACAGCCTTGTCTAATGAACTTTTTGAGGTGGTACGAAATTTATCATATGAAGATGTCGGACTGGTAGCTGGAGTGCCGGCAGGAATCATTCCGAGTTCTCAAACATATGTTAGAGATGGCATCGAATTTTCAGTCAAGACAACTATAAGAAACATAGACGATCCTTTTGACGGAACTGTGGGTGGGGAGCCGAACGATTTGTCCCCGGCGGATTATAAGCTTGTTGAATTATCCATATCTTGTCCTAAGTGTAATAATTTTCAACCAATTTCAGTCACTTCGCACGTAGGCCCTCGATCTCTTGAAAGCGCATCAAACAATGGTTCTTTGTTCGTTAGAGTAATAGATGCTTTAGGTGCTCCGATATCGAACGCTACAGTTTCGATTACAAACGAGCTTTCTAATCCACAGATAAACATCAGTGATGTGACGAATAAGGATGGGTTTTTACAGGTGGTTGATACACCTCCCGGAGTCGAATCATATGAGATACGCGCTTCCAGAGATGGTTACACGAGTGATATGACTTATGACCGAACTGTTCAAAATCCCAATCCTACCAAGCCTCATGCAACTGTATTGACGCAAAAACTGACTCAATTAAGTGTGGCTATCGACAGACAAAGTGTGTTGGAAGTAGGATCAATCGACGCACTGTGCGCCCCCGTATCCTCGTCGGGTTTTTCTATGAAAGGGACAAAGCTGGCTGGTACTAATCCTGATGTTTATAAATATTTCGTAGATCACGTGACTGATATATTTGGTCTGAAAACGATATCCGGACTGGAATGGGATGTGTATGCGATAAATAGCAATGACGTCTCGAGATCTCTTGTGGGCACGTTTCCGAATTTTCCCATAAAGGTTGATCCGGGAACGAATCAGCCGGTTAAGTTGATTTTAGGTGACAAAAGACCAAACCAGGCTTTGATAAATGTGTTCGATACAAATACCGGTCTCCCGATAAGTTCTGCAGAAGTTCGTCTGGTCAAATCCGGATATGACAAAACGATTGATACGGGAACGAATGTCGTATATCAGACTGATTGGTCAGGTGGAGATGGTCAGAATGATTACGTCGTCAAAAACAAATTCTTTGAATCAATGAACATCGATGCCAGTTCAACTCCTGGTCTCGTTAAGCTGGCGAATCAGGGCATGGAATATAAATCAAACGGATATTTGACCTCATCTACATATGATATGAATTCCTCAGCAAATTTTTATGCTATAGAATTTTCTCCTCATAATCAACCGCTTGAAACTGGACAAAATTCAGTCAGGTTACAAATCGCAACAAATAATGATAATGCCACTTGGAATTTTGTCGGTCCGGATGGTACATCGGGAAGTTACTATGACTTACTCAATCAAGATATTAATGTAATGCATAATGATCACAGATATTTGAGATATCGCCTATTCTTCAGTACAGAGGATACGAGTTTTACTCCTGCTGTGAGTGAAGTCATGCTTCGTTTCTCGAATGATTGCACACCAGGCGGCCAGGTTGTATTTTCAGATCTCTCCGTCGGCCAATATGATATTACTGTGACAAAATCTGGATATGCACCTTTTTCGGATACGGTAGATATCTCTATCCCTTGGCTACAAATCAATGTATCAATGACACAATAATCATATGATAATAGGTAATTTAAAACGTCATATACGGAAGCTGGATAATGGATTTACGGCTGTCGAAATTATTATAGCCATGTTCATATTATCTGTATTGGGTGTGAGTATATATGCATTGCAGAATGATATTTTTGCTATTAACAGGACTATTTCTAAAAGTCTCGAGATTCAAAATGAAATTAGAGTTACATTGAGAACCGTGAGTATGGAAATCAGATCAGCCTCTCCATCTAGTCTTGGCGCTCACACAATAGATAATGCAGGTACTTCGACATTTAGTTTCTATGCAAATATAGATGCGGATTCATATAAAGAGAAGGTTCGATATTTTATGGACGGCAAAACGCTCAAAAGAGGTGTTACAAAGCTGACAGGAAATCCGCTTGGGTATTATCCTGCTACAGAAAAAATCAGTGAGTTGATCCACGATGTGCGTAACGGTACTAGTTCCGTATTCTCATATTTTGACTCCAATTACGACGGTACGAGTGCGCCACTCTCATATCCATTGGACAAAAATGTTATTCGACTGGTTAGGGTTACTGTCATGATAAATCAAAGCAAAAATAACAATCTAACACCGGTCATATTTACCACTCAAGTCACGATGAGAAATCTCAAAGATAATCTATGAAGAGAAGTGCCAAAAATTCTGGTTTCATCTTGATACACATGCTTGTGTTGGGTTTCGTGGCAATAATCGTTTTGGGAGCACTCACAAACTGGGCAACATTGAGTGTTAGAGCTAGTAAGACCGTCTTGTCTCGTGAAAAAGCTCTTCAGATCTCTGAAGCTGGAATTGATTATTACAGGTGGCATCTGGCACATAATCCGGTTGATTTTCAAGATGGCACTGCCAGTTCTGGTCCATACATTCATGAATTTAAGGACAAAAATGGAGATGTCATCGGTCACTTTGCACTTGATATAGTGCCACCACCACTCGGTTCGACAGTTGTCGTTGTAAAATCAGCTGGAGGTGTAGTAAACGAGCCACAAATCGAGCCAAGAGAGATTTCGGTAAAGTTCGCCAAACCATCGATTGCAAAATATGCAGTTGTTGCAAATGATGCCATGAGATTCGGTGAAGGTACGGAAGTGTTTGGCCCTATTCACTCAAATCAAGGAATACGATTTGATGGAGTGGCTCACAATCTGGTCACGAGTGCATTGTCTAAATATAATGATCCTGATCATGAAGGGGGAGATGAATTTGCGGTCCACACGCATGTAAACCCTGTCGATCCGCTACCACCCAGTGCAGTTCCTCAGAGAAGCGATGTTTTTCGTGGCGGTAGAAATTTTCCAGTACAGGCTGTCGATTTCCAAGGTATAACTGCGGATCTTGCTCAGATGAAGATAGATGCACAAGCGGATGGATTTTATAGAGGAAGTTCTGGAGCTAGAGCATATCATGTCGTGCTAAAGGTCAATGATACTTTCGATCTATATAGAATTTCAACGTTTACAAATGCTCCATCTGGTTGTACGAACAGCGCAAATCAAACAGGCTGGGGTACGTGGAGTATTCAGAATGAACATTTTATCGGCAA
This sequence comes from uncultured Candidatus Saccharibacteria bacterium, assembly GCA_964637485.1. Taxonomy (GTDB): domain Bacteria; phylum Patescibacteriota; class Minisyncoccia; order Phycocordibacterales; family PALSA-1337; genus C7867-002. The sequence continues at coordinate 885 of CAZWUU010000031.1, read as the reverse complement.
TTATGCATTTCCGAATAACGGAATAATTTTTCTGGAGGATGACGTTTTTGTGGATGGTAAAATAGATGGCGGTAGACTGAATATTGTCGCGGCATTTCTCCCAGACAATCCTCCCTTCAGAAAAAACATAATCGTTAATAAGGATCTTCTCTACACAAATTATGATGGTACAGATGTTATAGGTCTTATTGCCCAGGGGAATATAACGGTTGGAATGGTTAGTGAAGATGATCTCCGAATTGACGGGGCGCTCATAGCTCAGAATGGCAGAATAGGCAGATATTATTATCGTCCGCCGGGTGGAGGTTCTCAGAGATGTTTTCCATATAATGAGAGAGAAAATATAACATTGTGGGGCATGTTGGGCTCCAATCAGAGATATGGATTTGCCTACACTGATGGAAATGGTTATCAGAACCGATATCTTTACTATGATGGCAATCTACTGTATGGCCCTCCACCAAGTTTTCCACTTACTTCTGACGAATATATAACGCTTACCTGGGAAGAAGTTCGATGATGACATTATAAATAATTTGATATAATTAAGCCGTGAAAAGAGAGGACTATAAAAAATACATGGTGATATCGGCGATAGTCGCTGTGGTTACGGTCTTCAATATGTTTTCAGATGGCACTCTCACTATTAACTGGACGAAGATAAATGATCTGCCACAGCAGGCCGCTCCAGTGGTTCTGGTCGCACAAGCGATCGAAAACGATGCTCTGGCGGTTGTAAGAAATGAAGACACGGTGATCGCAGAAAACGATGCACAGGTTGTGACACGATCTGCTGAGGTTGCTCCAAATATTCCAGAATCTCAATCGGAAGAAGTTGCGATTAATGCGCCGGATGTTTCAGAACCGGGTGATACATTCAGATTT
>CAZWUU010000030.1:0-6496 GCA_964637485.1 uncultured Candidatus Saccharibacteria bacterium | reverse complement strand
TTACCCTGATTCTATGCTTATGCACGGCCGTCTTCTATTCGCCGTCGCCGAACTCTTTCTCCTTTTAGAAACTGGCCAGAGTTCTCCTGATTATGGTTTGGATAAGCGTGCCATGATAAGGTGATACTGCTTGTCTTTGTTTAAGACAGACCATTAAGCCTATATGGCGGGTGCTGTCAGATAAAATTCAGGAGTGAGATCGCACCTTGTTGCCAACAAGGAATACTTTCAAGCTCTGGTGACTAGGATGGGCAAAGACAAATATCCGGATGCCGATGATCGCTTCGATCACGCCCCGTACTTCAACTTCAACGACGGCAAGGTCAAGTTCGACACGAACTGGTTCGACAATGCCAACGACAACTACGGTTCCGCATCGGCGTTCGTTCCGAAGTCTCTCCGCTTCACAAAGGGCACCCTCTGGGTGCCCTTTGTTCTATCGTGAACCACAAGATGATCTAATCCAACCGCCGAGCATGCGTCCAACCTCGTCTACTATTCCTTGGAGGGTAGTATATTTCTTAAGATCGAATATTCGAGTTTCTTTCATTAGCCGAATGAAGAAACGCAAGGTGTTTAATTTTACACTCGCCTTTTCAAGAATAATTGTTTTGTTTACGCTTTTAGAATATCCAGCTTCAAGGAAAAGCTCGATTATATCTACAATTAAGTTCTCACTTCTTTCATATATGGTGAATCGATCAGATTTGGAAACTACTTTGCGGTACTCGTGGAATATCGAGTATAGTTCTTGAGCCTTCTTTACAATTGGTATATCAGTTTCATTCATGAGAGTCTATTCAAGGTTATTTAATAAGATTATCGATGCAGAAAACCTTTTTTCTGCATGGGATGAATTTAAGTGCGGGAAAAGAAGCAAGACCGACGTGATGGTTTTTGAAAGTGGCCTTGAGCAGAATATTTTCAATCTTCATAGAGATTTAAAAAATAGAAGCTACAAACACGGGCCGTATAGCGACTTTTATATTTACGATCCGAAGCTTAGGCATATACATAAAGCTACTGTTCGAGATAGAGTACTTCACCACGCAATTTTTCAGATCCTCAATCCAATTTTTGAACCGACCTTTATATCTCATTCCTTCTCCTGTCGCATTGGTAAAGGCACTCACAAAGGTGTTGAGGTTTTGGAAAAATTGCTTCGTCGTAATTCTAAAAACTTCACCCAAACTACTTATGCGTTGAAATGTGATGTGAGAAAGTTCTTCGATAGTGTTGATCACACCATTCTGATCCAACTTCTGCGTAGAAAAATAAAAGACGCGGATACATTGTGGCTTATGGAAGAAATAATTGAGAGCTTCACTGGTAAGTCTTCTGATCTTTTTACTCGAAAAGGACTCCCGATTGGCAATCTGACCTCGCAACTTTTTGCCAATGTCTACATGAATGAATTTGATCAGTTTATGAAGAAAGAATTGAAAATAAAAAATTATGTTCGCTACACAGACGATTTTATAGTTGTGTCTGAAAGTGAGAATTTTCTGAATGAATTGATACCCAAAATACAGGATTTTCTTCGTAGCTATTTGAACCTTGAATTGCATCCAGGTAAGATTACGATAGGAAAATATCATCGGGGCGTTGATTTTCTTGGGTATGTTTCCTTTCCGCACTATCGCTCTCTCCGCAAACGAACTGAAAGAAGAATGATTAGAAAGTTGGATAAGAAAATAGAAATGGTAAAGAAAGGACAGATTACCGACGAGAGTTTGAGACAAACACTTCAGTCCTATCTTGGTGCTTTGAGTCATGCTACAGCACGGAGAATGAGCCGCGATTTGAGTAATCGTATCTGGTTTAAGTAATGACTCCTTAAGATTCATGTCGTTACTTAGTTAATCGCAATACTGTTTCTGAATCTAAGAAGTTGTGCTTCTTAAACTCATACGTGTAATTAATAGATTTAGATGTACAGCTAAAAACACATGGGTGTTTCCTTAGCTCCACTAACTTCGTGCTTGAAAATGTTCTTCTCATGTTCTTTTGTTAATGATTAATACTAACAAAAGAAAACTGCAGACACTTGTTTCCGTGTCTACTTTTAGGGTGCCTCAAGAGCAGGATCTATCTGGCCCAGAAGAAAATCACCTTAAAAGATTAGGGATAGAATCAGATGAAGTCATGCCCTGCAAGGTGCTGTTTATGCTATTAGATCGACCCGTCGAGTAATAGTTAAAATAAGTTTTACTTTAAATCTATTCTGTCAAGATGAACGGAGCATCACTCACATCTGAATTTGGGTTTTCGTTCCAACTTGGGTTTTCGGGGCTAACAACAGAAACCGTTATTACGTAAGGAGCTGAAATCCCAGGGGTTGGTATTGACCAGGAATAATTACCCGTATTCGGAACGTTTCGGGCTATGACCGAAGTAGCAGTCTCATCTTTTCTGTGTAAAACAATCATCACTGGTTGGTTACGAAGCTCTGGTTTTGTTGCCCACTCAATATTGACCCTACTTCCAATCTTAAATGTCTCGCCGCCATTTGGATAAATTACTGCTATTCCGCAGTCGGCACACAAATATCCTCCCTTGCTTGCTCCTGCGTAACCCTCGCCATCACCCTTATAGCCAACATTGCTTTCCGTAGAAGTGGTCTGAGTTTTTTTAGAGAAAACATAGTAACCGGCACCAACGAGCACGGCTAGGATTAAAACAATGACGGCAGCAGATCCTTTGGATTTATTCATACTAGAATTATACCAGATAAGCTGGATCTGTCTAGCTGTCAATGGCGGAGAGAGAGGGATTCGAACCCTCGATACCCTTTCGGATATACCACCTTTCCAGGGTGGCCCATTCGACCGCTCTGGCATCTCTCCATAACCTAAAAAATTACCACCTACCCGACGCACCACCACCACCGGACGATCCACCCGAAAAACCTCCGAATCCACCACCTCCAGATGATCCTCCAGAGAAACCGCCAAATCCTCCCCATCGTCCATTTTTGAAACGCGTGTGATGCGTCTTGGAAAAATAGAAATCTGCCAGAAGACCCAGGATCGTCAGGCCTATGGTCAACAACAGACCAGTTTCCATAACTCTAATAAACAAGAACCCTATGATTGCGCCAACCACCGCCCCTATCACCCCGCCCAACCACCATGATTTTGTTTTGCCTAGCAAAAAGGCGAGCACATTTGTGACCATAAAGATCATGAATATTGCAAACTCGCTGATGTCTGAAAAAGAGAACTCCGAATTTGATCCATTAGCATCAACTGAAGATACATAAGCTATAGCTTCAGGAGAACCATTTATAACTGCCAATATCGTATCTACCGCAGTTTCGATACCTGATGCGTAAGAGCCATTTCGAAAAGCCGGCAACATATCCTTTTCTATGATGTTGCCCGACTGAAGATCGGTTATTACACCCTCCATACCATAGCCGACCTCAATCCTCACTTCTCTTTCATTGGGAGCGACCAAGATAAGTAATCCATTATCTTTTTCCTTATCTCCTATACCCCAATCCTCAAAAAGCTTATTAGCAAACGTTTCTATGGTTTCTCCATCTATGTTGTTTACTGTAACAACCGCAATTTCTACGCCTGTATTCTTTCGTAATTCCGAAAGTTTTGATTCTATGGAAACTTCTATGGCCGGATCGATGATAGACGCGAAGTCATTTACCATACCGGTCGGAGTACCGGGACTAACATATGCCTCTGCGACAAGCAGAGGCATTGCTATAGTAAATACTAGTGTTAGGAATATGCGCTTCAATTTTCTTAAATTAGAAATTGACCTGCGGAGCATTCTCGGCACCTGACTGCGCCTCGAAATAATTTATCGCACCAAACCCGAACATAGATGCAATCATGTTTCTCGGAAATGTCTTGGTAGCGACTGTATAAGTTCTTACAGCGTCATTGTATCGAGTCCTCTCGACACTGACCCTGTTCTCTGTTCCCTCTAACTGAGTCATGAGATCTTTCACATTGTCAGATGACTTCAATGTCGGGTAGTTTTCCATCACAACCAGAAGTCTTCCGAAGGCTGATTCTACTTGGGATGCCGCTGCGGCTCTGTCTGAAGGAGATGTTGCGCCGGAATATCTTGTTCTAGCTTCTGCCAAAGCGTTGAATATTGCCTGTTCTTGTTTCATAGAACCTTTTACTGACTCTACAAGATTTGGTATCAAGTCGAAACGCCTCTGATATTGCGTTTCTACCTGTTGCCACTGCGCAGCCGCACCCTCTTTCAAACCGACAAGGCCATTAAATGATGACCAAACATATGCGATGAGAATGAGTAGGATAACGCCGATCACGATCAAAGTTTTTTTCATATATATGAATATATATTGAACTGATAATTATTTCTTGGGAGCAATTTTTGTTTCCTCTTCACCGATGGCTGACTGGACGAATGTCAAAGTCTTGACCATAGCTGTGAATGCCGAGTCTGTGGTTGATTTGATCGCTTTATTGTTATTTTGTGCCTGAGTCAAGTTAGAGCCGGTGAGACCTTGGCTTTCAGGGCTCTTGGCTACATAAGTGAATGTGAAGAAGTAACATACACCCTCCTTATCGAGAGAATACATACGGTTGTAATACTGAATGCCCTTAACTTCGTTTGACATCGATATCGTATTTAGAGTCATTTCACCGACTTTCATAGTACCCCTATTGTCTACTGTAGTTACAGGAGGGAAAGCACATTTTCCGGAAGTAACCATAATATTTGCCTCAAGTCTGTTTACCGTTGAAACCTGATCGGCATCTATAGGAATGATGAACTGAACGCCTGTCGCATTATCACCCTTTTGCCAATTTGATGGATACTGGACAGAGAAACCCAATTCCGCATTCTGATATTTCGACAATGTGCCAGACACCTTGACCGTCTCTGATACTGGAACAGAGGCTGTGCCACCGTTATCAGTTACACCAGTATTGCCTGTTCCTGGGTTATTATTTGTACCTGTCCTGCTACTCATCCATATTGCCACCACAACGGCGACAATGATCACTCCGATTAGAATATTTCTAGTATTTTTGTTCATATTGATATATTAATACACGCTAAATAACGACTTTTTTATATTTCGATAATACTATATTTATGGGGACAAAACAAGAATATCTATTAATGATATAATTCCTGCAATTATGAAAATAGCATTTTTTGAGGCCAGAGAATCCGATGAACGTGAGCTTTCTCGCCTCATTACCGAGAATTTCGATAAATTTTCGAATATTGATATTAAGTTTTATCAAGACAAATTGGACACATGTAATATAGATCTGGCAAAGGACGCTGACATCATATCCGTATTTATAAATTCTGAGATGAATAAGGATCTGATCTCCTCACTCTCACAGACTCGATACATAACCACCAGATCGACTGGCTTCGACCATATAGATCATGCATTCGCCAAGTCGAGAAACATCTCGGTTTCGAATGTTCCTGCTTATGGGTCCAGAACTGTCGCGGAGTTTACATTTGCTCTCATTCTAGGTTTGTCTAGAAAAGTCTTCGAAGCTTCATACAGAACGAGGGTACACCATGAATTCGACACAGCCGGCCTCATGGGATTTGATCTGTTCGGTAAGACTATAGGCATAGTGGGTACAGGAAAGATCGGAGGAAACGCAGCAAGAATTGCCAAAGGTTTCGGCATGCATATTCTGGCTTATGATGTATCCAGAAACGAAGCGCTGGCGGTCGAAACGGGGCTATCGTACGTAAGCGATCTGGGTGAACTTCTTGAGAAATCCGACATCGTGAGTTTGCACACACCTTATTGCAAAGCCACACATCATCTCATCAACTTGAGCAATGTGAACCGATTCAAGCGAGGTTCATTCCTCATAAACACCGCGCGCGGTGAGATATGTGACTCTCACGCCATACTGAAAGGCCTGGATGATAAGAGGATTGTCGGTGTGGGTCTCGATGTCATAGAAGGTGAAAGATCGATAAAGAAAAATGAGAAGGTGACAACCTTCGATGAATTGGTAAGGCGACCCGAAGTTTTCATAACACCGCACTTGGCCTATTACACGAAGGAAGCGCAGAATGAAATATCCAAGACTACTATAGACAACATTTTGGCATTTCTAAAGGGTGAAGTCAGAAATGCAGTGAATTAATAATGTAGAAAAGAATTGTGAATTAAGAATTGTGAATTGAGAATATAGAATTGCGATTATTCACAATTCTCTATTCATTATTCTTAATTCTTTATTCTTTATTCTTTATTCTTTCCTAATACTCCATTTCCGGTCCTGGATGAGAATGATTCTTCTTTTCTTCCGGCTCGTCTGCTATGGCCGCTTCTGTGGTGAGCAATATTGCAGCCGCAGAACAGGCATTCTCTACACCCAAACGAGTAACTTTTACCGGATCGACTATACCAGCCGATATCATATCAGCTACAAATTCATCCTTGAGCGCATCGTAACCTATATTACCCTTTCCGTTCTTTATTTTGTCGACAATCACAGATCCGTCATCT
>CAZWUU010000029.1:0-6592 GCA_964637485.1 uncultured Candidatus Saccharibacteria bacterium | reverse complement strand
ATAGTTCTGCATGACATGTTGCCACTATCATGGGCATCTGAACATATGCCACGATTGAACGGTTCATCGAGTGGGACTGTTTGGAAATTGGCTTATGAACTAAAAAAGAACTTCGGTAATAAATTCTGCATTATTATAGCTGATACAGGCCTCGGTGTTATTTTTTGTGATGAGAATTTGAGCCCCAATCTGTTTAAAGACGATGAATTTAAAAAGAACGATAAGCGAGATTATAGAAACCTACTTGAGGATTATAAGAGCTTCAATCTTGTCGATGCAAAGAGAATAGATGACGTTTTGGTCAAGAGAAGTATTTGATCGCTAGTAGATGAAAAGTCGCACATTCAGATATTCTACACCGACTTCAGTGACTCTTTCTGTTTTTGCATGTAAAATACCGAGAAATGAGTCGCAAACAAAAACACTTGGTTATCGATTTTATCGTTATAGTGGTAAGTATATACATAGCTTACTTGGCTGAAAGTATGGGCTGGGCAGATGATTTTCTGAAACTTATTTCCACTATACCGTGGGTCGGTATGATCCTCACTGGTATGTTTTTCACTAGTGTTTTCACCACGGCGCCGGCCATTGTTTTTATTGGTCATTTTGCACAGAATTTTCCTTTATGGGAGGTGGCTATTCTCGGAGGCCTTGGTTCCATGCTGGGTGACTACGTCATATTTAGATTTATCAAAGACCGTGTCTCGGAAGACGTGAAGTTTCTCATGTCGCACGCGCGAGGATTTAGATTTAAAAACATATTTAAGACCAGACTGTTCAGATTTTTTGTGCCATTTATCGGAGCACTCATCATCGCTTCTCCGTTGCCAGATGAACTAGGAATAATGATATTGGGTTTGTCCAAGATCAAAGATAAATATTTTTTGCCGATATCGTACCTTATGAATACTATAGGAATATTGTTTATCGGATGGGTCGCGCTTCTCATAAGTCAGCAGGTTTAACTTGTTGACTTAACAATCTATTTTTTAAATTGTCAAAGCAGTTTTGCTCTAACAAAATAAAAAAAATGAATGCAACAATACACGAGATATTCGATATTCGGAGCTCGGTGTGGGATGAGACCGGCACTGATTATGTTCGTCGTGATGGATCGACTGATGATTGCGTCAGGGAAGTACTGTTTCAAGCCAGAAGTGTTGTCATCGTCGGTTATGGAAAACTGGGGAGGCCCACCGCTATAAATTTAAAGAACGCCTTTTCCAAAAACAGCTTGTCGGCCAATGTGTCGGTAGCTCTCCGTAGGGGTTCAAAATCTGTTGAAATTGCGCGTAAGGATGGATTTTGTTCTTCTGAAATCGGCTCCATCGAAGAGCTTGTTCCAGAAGCGGATGTTGTCTTTTTGCTTGTTGATGATTTCACCCAATGTATCATCTGGCGACATGTGACAAATCTCATGGGTGTTGGATCGACCCTGTGTCTATGTAACGGGAATCTGCTTGCCCATAATGAAAAACTGAACGCTGAAATCAGACCCTATCTAAATGTGGCCATGATTTCACCTCTGTGTCCGGCACTGGCGCTCATGAACAACGCTCAAAACTGTAACTTCAGTGTCAGTGTATACAGAGATGTTTCTGGAAACACGGAAAATGTCGCTACGGCATTGGCGTTTGCTTCCGGAGCAAAGACGGTTTTTCTCACCGAATCTCGCCTCGAGTATCAAGCCAATCTCATCGGTTTGTGCGGTGCTTCGTTGACTGCGCCCGTGACTCTCATCGAAGCGATCTTTGAGAGACTCACGACACTCGGTGTTCCATCTCATGAGGCATTTCTCATCTCGAACAAGGGATTGTGCCAGATCATCAGGCAAGAAATCTTGAGACACGGATTCTTCGGTTTCTATTGCAGACTTGATGATCCGCATAAGAAGCAGTTCGAAGATGGTTTCAATTCAATGTTTCCAGTCGCGAATTCGACGTTGATCAGTCTTTCCAGACTTATTGGCTCTCATGGTTTTATCGGTAGGCCTGTGCAAAATCTACCTGTTTCGGAGTTGCTCAGCGACGATGTGACTACGAACTTCTCCTCGGTTGTCGGAAGTATGTGGCGTGTCGATAGTGAGTACTATGCAGAAAATGCTTGTATGTCCATGCGGGTAGCTCATTTGGCCGGTCTTTATTCGGCGGTTGTCGTTGCTGAAACCAGATTTTTGCACGGATATAAATTCCGTGTCGATCAAATCATGAATAGTTCGGTTATCTATGCACTAAATTATCTAATGCCATGTTTGGATAGGCGCGGTTTTGGTTGGACATTCGATAGTCTTAATCGTCCGGCAAGATTGGCTTTCGTCGCAAGCAGAGAAGCGTGGTGGAAGGCATTTTGCGAAGTTTTATCGGATAATCATGAGACAAATCGTGATGCATTCAAGTTTTTTGTAGATATGTGCACGAACGCTCGATTTACTCAGTTTATCAAGGTTCATGCGCATGACTCGTTCCGTCTGAACTAGAGTTTTCATCCTCCGCTAGAGTATGGCGGGGGATTTTGCTATATTGGATTCCATGACAATATTTCTTATCGCCTTAGGCGCAATAGTGGCTACGATTATTGGCGGTCTGATATCCTTCGTTCTGAAGGATAGACTTCATCTGGTTCTAGGATTTGGGGCGGGCGCAATCATTTCTGTGGCGTTTTTCGATCTTTTGCCGGAAGCTCTTGAATTTGCAGAAGGTATACATGAACCGCATACAGTCACCATGTTTGTCGCTCTAGGTTTCTTGATCTATCTGGTTTTGGAAAGAACTATTTTTTCACACTCACATACGCACGTTCATTCGCACGATATGAACGGTCAAGAAGAAAATGCAGAAGATCTGAACAAGGGTATTATGGGAGCTTCGGCTCTTAGCATCCATAGTTTTTTGGATGGTATGGCGGTGGGTCTGGCCTTTCAGGTTTCCGCATCTTTAGGTGTAGTTGTCGCGGTTGCAATATTACTTCACAGCTTCTCTGATGGCATAAATACAGTTGGTATTATTATGAAAAATAAAGGAGACAGAAAGACTGCTGTAAAATGGCTTGCCATAGATGCGCTTGCCCCGGCTTTAGGAATTTTGTCTACTATGTTTTTTACTCTGCCCACAGACTATTTTTCCTTGGTGCTAGCCCTCTTTACCGGATTTTTCGTTTATCTGGGAGCTACCGATCTGATTCCGGAAAGTTATCATGCTCATCCGAAGATATTGACCACTATTATGACATTGGTCGGTGCGGGTGCTCTGTACTTTGCTATTGAGCTCGCGCATGTCTAAAAGTGACACAGGATACTGTTATGATTACGATCTCCCGAAGGGGCTCATCGCTAATGAGCCTGCAAAACCTCGTGATAATTCAAGGTTACTAGTTGTGGATACTAAAACAGGGTTGTTACACGAGGATCGATTTCTAAACATTTCGAAATATTTACCAGCGAATTCATTATTGGTTTTGAATAATACAAAGGTATTTCCAGCCAGACTTAGACTTCGTCGAGAAAATGATAGCGAGGTATCGATCCTTTTTTTGATAAATGAGTGGGAAAAAACCGCTTATATCAAGGGTTTGCCAAACAGAGAGATTCTAATTTCAGAAAGCTTGTCGTTGGAAGGTCGAGCCGTGGTTAGAGCTGTGTCTCACGAAAATCAGGAATTTACCTTCGAACTTCAAGTAAGTCCCGATGAGTTTATCGATATTGTTCAAAATAACGGCGAGACGCCTTTGCCCTCATATATAAAATCAGCAATGAAGGAAGATGAGTTGAGAAATGTTTATCAGACAACCTTCGCCAAAATTCCTAGATCAGTTGCGGCGCCTACAGCGTCACTTCATTTCACAGAAAGAGTATTTCGATCATTGGAGTCGAAACATGTAGATATTGCAGAGGTGACATTACATGTGGGTAGGGGAACTTTTTCGCCTGTAAAGACAGAGAACTTTATATCAAATACTCTACACTCGGAGCCGGTCATAATAGAAGAAAGTACAGCTCGTAAAATAGATTTGTGCAAAAAATCCGGCAGACCTATCATCGTTGCTGGAACTACCGCTTTGCGTGCGGTCGAATCTGCAAGCGATGCTATTTTGTCAGGAGGCGGCTATTGTGGGCATACAGAAATATTTATTCATCCGCCCTATAAATTCAAATTGGTTGATCATATGATAACCAATTTTCACCTCCCGAAAACCTCACTGATTATGCTGGTCGATGCATTCTTGCAGTATAAGGAATCTAAAATCGGATGGAGGGAAGTATACGAATATGCCATAAAGAATAAGTTTAGATTTTTCTCTTTCGGCGATGCCATGTTGATATTGTAGGATGCTATCTATATAATCCATTCATGAAAAGAATTATTTTTTGGGCCAGCTTCATTGTGGTATTAGGACTTATTATCTGGGGGCTGTCGCTTGCTATGGAAAAAGACATTAATAAAGGATCAGTTGGCGATGCTCCGGCAGTGACAGCAAACGATCATATTCTTGGTCCAGAAGACGCGAAGGTTACAATCATAGAATACAGCGATTTCGAGTGTCCGGCGTGTCGGGCATACCAATCTCTGGTAAAGAAAGTCATAGCATCCAGCACTATACCAGTTCGTTTGGTTTACAGACATTTTCCTTTGTCTCAGCATACTCAGGCAAAGTTAGCAGCACGAGTAGCAGAGGCGGCAGCTCTGCAGGGTAAATTTTTCGAAATGCACGACATCATATTTGAGAATCAGTCATTGTGGACGAATAGGAGCAATGCTCGAGACCTATTCATGACATATGGACAGAGAATCGGTCTAAACGTCGATAAATTAAACACAGATACAGACAGCGTTTCCGTCAAAAGAATTGTGGACGATGCCATTTCATCTGGAATTGATATAGGTATAAGGTGGACGCCGACATTTTTCGTCAACGGCAAATTATTAGAGAATAATCCCCAAAGTTATGAGGAATTTAAGAGAGTGGTTGAAGAAGCCGCTCGGCGAAATTAGTAGTTCATGGATGATTGCTTTTGCGGTTGTTGCACTGCTGGGTTTTGTCGATGCCACATATTTGACGGTGGAGCATTATAGGGGAGTGGTGCCACCGTGTACTACGGCTGGCTGTGAAATAGTTCTGACCAGCCAATATTCTGTCTTGTTCGGTATGCCGACAGCTTTATTTGGCAGTATTTATTATTTCCTAATATTGCTCATGTCTTTTGTCTATATTGAATCCCGACATGGGGGAGGCGGTATCGGATCCGTTCATGGTCTTATTGCAAAATACTCATTTCTTATGACCTCAGTCGGATTTGTCATGTCTGCATGGTTCACGTACCTGCAGATGTTTGTTATCAAGTCGTATTGCATGTACTGCCTGATTTCTGCGGGTCTTTCGACGACCCTTTTCCTGATGTCTTTGTATTTCTTGAGAAAATATGGAAATCAGTAATATTTTAACTATATCGAAGCAGGAAGATTATGAATTGCTGGATACTGGCGACGGCGAGAAGCTAGAACGTTTCGGCAAATTTACTCTATCTCGACCGGATCCACAAGCTTTGTGGCGTAAGCGATTGGATGAGAAAGAATGGATGAAAGCTGATGCGTATTTTACTCGAGAAGGAGATAAATCAGAGTGGGTTTATAGAAAAAAGATCGATAAGCAATGGAATATTGGATTTGGAAGTTTGAATTTCATTATTAAACCGACCGCGTTCAAACATACAGGACTTTTTCCGGAGCAGTTGCCTAACTGGGAATGGGCAAGAGAAAAAATGAAAGGAAAGACTGATGTTGAGGTCTTGAATTTGTTCGGATACACGGGAGGAATGAGCCTGGCCTGTGCGCAAGCAGGAGCGTCGGTGGTTCATATAGATAGTTCCAAATCCGCTGTTGCATGGGCTAGAGAAAATGCGCTTTTATCAGGAGTGTCTGATAAACCGATACGATGGATTGTCGAGGACGCTAGAATTTTTGTCGAAAGAGAAATAAAAAGGGGCAGACAATATGACGGCATCATCATGGACCCACCGGCGTTTGGCCATGGTACCAAGAATGAACTATGGAAAATCGAGGAGAATCTTCTTCCTTTGGTTGAAAATATTTATAAAATATTGAAGCCAACCCCTTTGTTTTTCATTGTAAATGGTTATTCTGCAGGATATAGCTCTCTCGCATATAAAAATATGCTCACGCCGATGGAAGAAATGTTTGGTGGCAAAATAGAAATGGGTGAATTAGCGATAGAAGAGAGTAGGGTTGGAACACTGCCGATGAGATCATTACCTGCCGGTATTTATGCCAGGTATTCTTCAGGAAAAAAATAAAGCACACCTGAAAATGTGGTGTGCTCACGAATCACTGGCTCACGTATCTTCTACAGAGATTCAAATCTCTGGCGAGATCCAATCCTGAATATTCGGCAAGACTGCATACGTCGGTTGTGTCGAAACACTTTACCCATTGATCTGAATATCGGCCGTTTTGTTCCTTCGGAGGTATAAAGTCAAGAATATATAAGTAGATGAGCGGATGTAATAACTTGATCACTTTATCCATCATCAGGGGATCGAGGCCGGAATCAGATCTCATTCTAATAAGATCGTACT
>CAZWUU010000028.1:0-6777 GCA_964637485.1 uncultured Candidatus Saccharibacteria bacterium | reverse complement strand
GCACACTCTGTAAGCGCACTGATGAGTCTGTTATTCGCCATGATGGGTCTTGCATTATAGAACCATATGGAACCGGCAAGAATGATAATAACAACTGGCATGGCCACATACTCGAATGCATCTCTAGATAATGGCTTATTACCGAATATTCCTATAGGCCTACCATCTTCAAATGAATTTATGAATCCCATGGCCGCAAAGAACATGATGTAACTAGCTATATTATCGAATACAAACATATTATGTATGGCATATCCGACCAATACTCCTGTCAAAACACTCTTCTGCGACACCCGAAGACTGGATTTCCAAACTCCGACAAATAACAGCACATATAGCGCTAAATATGTGAGCAAACCTATGATTCCAGCCGCAGTCAACCAATCCAGATAGACGCTATGTGCTCTATCGAACCATTGCTCCTGACTCCACATTTTCGGATTATAATTTGCATTGAATATATAGTTGAAGTTCTCCTGACCCCAACCTAATACCGGCTTTTGCATCCATCCCGTCAAAGCCATATTCCATATATATAGACGCGCGACAGTATCCCCGCCTGAAACTGAAATGCTGGTCATTCTTCTCAAGACTTCATTGTTTTGAACAAAATTACTGTCTTTGTTGATCCAAACAAGCGCACCGAACAAAACTATAACTGAAATTATACCTACCGATACCCAGCGTATTAATGACATTTTGCGCTGATCTGTATCAGTCTCTTTCTTTTTGGCAAACAGATAAACGATTATTCCGATGACTACGCCGGCCAACCAACCAAGAATAGTACCTCTGGTTGCTGTCTCGAAAAGTAAATATGACAAGAATAGTGAGAGAATCAAATATATCCAGCTAATACCTTTATTTGCATAAGATTGGGTTCGAGAGACAACGAACATATAAAATGCAAGACCGGCGTGCCAGAGAAGATACACGGCGAGATAAGCAGCATTACCGAGTGAAGCTGTAATACGAGTGGATCCTTGATGAATGTCCGCATTTCCAGTGAGTTGCATTACTCCATATATGCCCACGATAAAAGAGATGAACAAGCTCACATTAAACCATCTGTACCACATTCTCTTGCCTTCATCGCCGTGGCCAAAAACATTAGTTGCTGACAAGAAGAACATAAACAAATGAACGATGGCGATCCATCCTTCCATACGTTCGAAGTTTGACCAGAGACTCCTCATGGGATTTACTCCCAACAAATCGGCCAGAAGTGCTACAAAAGTAAAGATAAAGATAACGATAGTTATAGGCGTCCATCTCGGTCGATATTTTTCATCCATAAGAGCCAATAATAGCCAGCCAGCAAAAGCAACCTGTACCAATATTCTGAAGAAAAAGGCCTTTCCAGTTATGAATGGGAAAAATAGAGACTGAGCCCAATTGAATGGCCAGACATCTATCGGAAACAAAACGAAGAAAGGTACAAGGAAAAGCGCCGATACGGTCAAATAATAAATTGTTTTCTTCAGAGCCATGTTATTTTTTAATGCTAAATAGAAACCCAATATATCAGACCAGCGACATAAAAACTAGCTGGCTAAAATCGCATATTTCTATTAGTATTACGTCAATGCAAGCACTCAAAGACAGATTATTGCGATTGCTCCGACTTAGCGAAAAATACACGAAAACCGACATGGTCTATCTGGCCAGTGGCACTTTCTGGGGCAACCTCAATGCTTCTGTTGTCGTTATCATCACTTTTGTCGCATCGATATTTTTTGCGCGATACTTCACAAAAGAGGCATACGGTATGTATCAGTACGCGCTGGCAATAGCAAGCCTCATAGGTGCAACTACGCTTACTGGTATGAACAGTGCCATAACCAGAGCCGTCGCCCGCGGAGCGGAGGGAGAATTTAAGAGATCGGTCATATACCAGCTCAAATTCGGCATAATACCCACCATTATCGGACTCGTGGTTTCAGGATGGTATTTTTACAACGGTAACATAGAGCTCGGTTCAGCATTCGCTTGGATAGCCATATTCCTTCCCCTATCATACGCGTTCAACACTTGGGCGGCTTATGTCGGAGGTAAAAAACTTTTTAAAATAGGAACTTATTACGGAATAGCCAACAATGTCACTACTTACATAGTCATACTGACCACGCTTTATTTCACTAGAAGTTTCGTTTGGGTTATAGCCGCAAATTTTGCCATTTCCTTCATTAATGGTTTCATCATATACAAGCTTATCACTCGTCAGATCCCTCCGAACGACACAAGAGATAATGAATCAATCAAATACGGCACACATCTATCAGCCATGAGCATTATAGGAGTCTTGGCTGGCCAGCTCGACGCAATATTGGTTTTCAAATTTATCGGATCGGCCGCCCTCGCCGTGTATTCATTCGCCACCATCATTCCTGAGAGACTGGCGGGATTTATGAAATTCATTCCAAATCTTGCCATGCCAAAGCTCGCCGAGAGAAGCGAGGAGGAAGTGAGGGTTATATTGAAAAAAAGACTCTGGATATTAGTGGCCTTTGTGGCTGTGATCGCAGCCATATACGCACTCATCGCCCCTTGGTTCTATAAAACATTCTTCCCTGCTTATACGGATGCTATTCTATTCACTCAAGTCTATTCTCTGTCTTTCTTCTCAATTGTAGCTATAGTGCTCCAGACCGCCCTCACATCGCAAAAGATGCTAAAGGAGCTTTATCTGCTTAATGCCATAATGCCAGTAGTGAGAGCTGGTCTTATGACTGTCCTCATCATTTATTATGGTATTTGGGGACTTCTCTGGGCACAGATTGTGACCAATTTCATCTCCATAGGGATTCAATTTGTTTTGCTTAGAAAAACCGCTCGAATAACTGCTTAATTAAATGAAATTCCTGAGCATCTGCATACCGACATACGAGATGCACGGATTAGGCGCTGAATATTTGACGCACAGTCTGACTATTTTAAGTAGTCAGACTTTTGGAGATTTCGAAATTGTTATTTCCGATCATTCCGAAAATGAGGACATAAAAAATGTTGCCGCTAAATTTAGGGAGTTGATGGAAATCAAGTATATAAAAAATAAGATGAAACTCGGCAATTCATCAGCAAACATTAATAACGCCATCAAAAATGCATCCGGACAATATGTGAAGATCCTCTTTCAAGACGATTATTTATACGGCGATGACTCATTGGCAATATTGTCAAAAAATCTTATGCAGACAAAGCCTAAATGGCTAGCAACATCAACCATTCATACCAAAAACGGCAGAGACTATTATCGACCGTTTCATCCGAAATACGATGACGGGACAATTTTATTCAAAAATACTCTTAGCTCCCCATCTGTTTTAACATTAAAAAATGAATCACCAATATTTTTTGACGAAAATCTCATCTGGTACATGGATTGCGATTACTACAAAAGATGTTTTGAGCGATTTGGCAATCCGGTGATATTAGATGAAATCCTGGTTGTAAATCGTGTCGGAACACATCAAATATCTAATACGTTAGCGACTGATAAAATTCGTAGGCGGGAATTCAAGTACGTTTTAAACAAATTCCGCGTGAAGTGGCATAGTTTCATATATTATTACTATTACGCAATGAACTCTGCGAGAAGATTCAAAAGACTAATTCTCAGACCATGATAATAACAGAACTTTATAAAGGACAAGGTTTCGGAAATCAACTTTGGTGTTATGTAACAACTCGAGTCTTGTCAAGAAAGCTGGGTTACGACTTCGGCATTCAGAATTCTCAAAACTTCAAAGGTAATAAATTAATGAACATAGATTTTGGGAAAAGTGTGGGGGGCGGTTCCGGACCAGAAGGAGGCCCTCCCGAAGCACTCCCCCACAATATTACTGACTATTATCTTGAAATGGCTCGATATGATGTGTTCACAGGAAGTGACGTTAGAACATTCGATCATAAACTTCTAGGTATAAATGACAAAACAAAGATTGATGGATGTCTTCAAGATGAAACTCTGCTTCGACCATTTAAAAATGAAATACGCGAGTGGATAAAGATGAAAAATGAGCAAGTCTGTCGAGATTTTTCAGATGAAAACACTTGCGTAATAAATTGGCGTGGCTCTGGATACATCGCCGATAAGGATTTCTTCCTATCACCTGCATATTATGAAAATGCGATAGGAAACATGCAAAAGATAAATCCCGACTTTCAATTCATCGTAATTACCGAAGATCCAGATAATGCGAAATTATTTTTCCCAAAATACCCCGTATACCATTTCAGTCTGGAAAAAGACTACGCCATTATAGCAAGTGCAAAAAGTATCATATTATCTAATTCTAGCTTTGCATGGTTTCCTACATGGCTCAATACCGGTCTGAAGAATTGCATCGCCCCGAAATACTGGGGCCGACATAATATATCTGACGGATATTGGAGTCTGGGTTATAACATCACCCCGGGATGGACATATCAGGACAGAACAGGAAAACTTTTTACCGCAGAACAATGCCAAGAGGAATGGAATCTATATATGAAAGATCGTCCCGATAGATTTATTCAGACAGATAAACCCATTAAAGTAAGTAGGGTTAGAAAACAATTTCACATATTTCGAGTCTTGTCCTCAGAACAAGGGTTGTTTGTTACACTGAAGAATATGTTGGGCCTATTCATGGCACATATCGCGTACAAATGTAGAGACGTAATGACAATGAGCAAATCCAAGCCAGCAAACACGAACGCCAATTCGAACAGTACAACAGCCGACAGTTCTGTTTCCAATCATCCTTCATGGTCTCTATCTAGGAAAATAAAAGCTATTCTTATTAGACAGAGTTACTATTAAAATCAATGTTTGAGAACACTAAGACAAAACTTCGCCCCCTAAAAAGAATACCTTCAACGGTTTATGAATATTTTTCTGAATACAAATCTAAGTTATTTTGGAAAAATGGAGATGCTATTCATGGGTATAGAAACAAAATTAAGGTATATGATTTTTTTACTTTCTTTAATGAATTAGATCTGTTGGAGATAAGATTAAACATCCTGGATGCATATGCCGACTATTTCGTAATATCGGAATCAAACATGACTTTTTCCGGTCAGAAAAAACCTATGCATTTCGCAGAAAACAAAGAGCGATATGCAAGATGGGCTCACAAAATCATATACATCCCCATATTAGATGCTCCTACAAGCATTGAAGATCTGAAAAGTAGACTGAGGGATGGTACTAGCAAAAATGATAGGTCCCTTGCAAAAGAGTGTTTGAACTTAGATTTCATTAACAAGGATTTTCACTGGATCAGAGAATATTACATAAAAGAGTACATGAGATATCATCTCCCAGCATTAAATGACAATGATATATGCTATATATCTGATCTAGATGAAATTTGGGATCCAACAGTAAAGATAGACTTTTCTCGAAATGACATTTATAAATTGATTCTTAATTCATATATATATTTTCTAAACAACAGAACAAATGAACATTGGAGAGGGTTTACAGGTCCAGTTGTCTCAAAATATAAGTGGGTAAAACAATTTGGGTTAAACGTCATAAGAACACATAAGCTGATGTACTACAGATATACCTTCCTTCACAACGCCGGCTGGCACTTCTCGTTCCAAGGCGGACTCCAGGGCGCAACAAAAAAGATAGTAGATTCCGCGCATACTTGGTACAAGCCAGAAGAGACACTTCCAAATCTTGAGGAAAGAATAAAACAAAATTTACATTACAGAGGAAGAAAGGATATTAAAATTTGGGTAGATGAACGCGGTTTGCCCGAATATTTGTTGAATAACAGGGACAAATATAAGAGTATGTTCAGATAATATGATAGTAATGCGATTAAGTGGCGGTCTGGGAAATCAAATGTTCCAATATTCACTGGGACGATCATTGTCGATGAGAAACGGTACTGATCTATATTTAGATATCGATGAATTGGCGAAAAAAGAAAGTTCGAGAAAGTACGAGTTGGGTGTTTTCAATATTAAGCCAAAAATTGCTAATAATGATACTTACAAGTTGCTCGGCATACCAAACCCCAACCGAAGATCTCCAATATCAATATTCAGAAAACAGTTTCTTATCAGTCGCCAGAAAACGAAACCGATTTCGGAAAGAAAGTTTATTATAGAATCAAGCTTCCTATTCGAGGCTGATATAAATAAATCAGTCAATAATTCCTACCTTTCTGGTATCTGGCAAAGCGAGAAATACTTCACGGATCATGCCGATATTATAAGACAGGACTTTACATTGAATCAGTGGTCAAAGCTCGCATTGGCATTCAAGAAACAAATTTCAGATAAAATCGGAGGAGTTCCCGTTTCTGTTCATATAAGGAGAGGAGATTATATAGCCGACGTTAAAACAAACAGTAAACACGGGCTTCTCACGCTTCAATATTATCGCAAGGCGGTAGACCAAATAAGGTCGCAGGTTACAAATCCTGTTTTTTATGTTTTTTCTGATGATATTGAGTGGTGTAAATCAAATCTCGATTTTATCAGTCCGATTGTATTCGTATCAGACCCCAAGCTTTCTTCTCCTGAAGAGCTCTTGCTCATGAGTGCCTGTGACCACAACATTATCGCAAACAGCACATTTTCTTGGTGGGCAACTTGGCTAAATACAAACGAAAACAAGACTGTAATAGCACCAGTCGATTGGTTTAGATCGGACACAAAAACAAACGATCTTATACCCGACAGCTGGCTTCGACTATAATTTTTTTAGTAAATATACCTTCTCGTGATAATAATTTGGAACTATATTCTTCAACGATAACTCTATGAGCGGTT
>CAZWUU010000027.1:0-7056 GCA_964637485.1 uncultured Candidatus Saccharibacteria bacterium | reverse complement strand
ATTTTAGCTATAAAAATACCAGCAAAATAGCTGGTATTTTTATATGTGCGCCGGGATATTGGAGGTTAGAACAGCAATTATAGAGTCGGATTATTGTTTCCTGCCGAGCTTTGTGAGAAAAGAGGAGGTCTTTGCATAAATAAAAAAGCCACCCTCTCACCGAAGCGAGAGGGTCGCTCTTGCAAGTAAGGGGTGGCTGTGCGGATTTCAGTTCCGCTTGATTTCCATGGGCGTCGCTTCCCACGAGGCGTTGAACGCGTCCCAGAAGGACGAGCCCCGCCCGGTCTTCCTGATAGGCCACATCCACGGGTCAGCACCGGTCACGCCGTCCGGCTGGGAAACGACGGACGTCATGATCGCAGGGTCACCGTTCGGGAAGCGGCTGTGCTTCGCGCAGTAGCGGAAACCTCGATCATCGTCCCACTCGACGTTGTCTTCGCCCTTGTCCATCCGTTCCTGGATGTTTGACGGCAGGTCGAAGCGGCCATAGCCGACCAAATCGAAGACGAACTCGTCCCCTTCCTTCCTGACATCGAAGGTGTTGCCTTGACGCACCCATGCGTCAAGGCCACTGGTGGTCTTGGTGTCGCCAGTGAGGTAGTGCGGGAATTGCTTCCCGTAGACCTCCTCGTAGGGACGGCCGCCCGCTTCAACGTCGAGGTTGGCGTGCGCCAGAGCGTCCTCGACGTGTGGGTGTTCACCGTAGCCTTTCAAGGTGCCGTCGGTGTCCTCGACGCGGATGACCCGGAGGCCGCCGCCGGAGAGGAACGCGTGAAGATGACAGCCCCGTGCGAGGGCAGTCTCGATATGCGCCAGTTCCATGTCGTGCTCCTTTTCTCCTAGTGGACACTGTCTGTGGGGAACCAATTGGTCAATTACGACCAAAAGCCGGAGCAAACAATATAATGGAAAAGATGGATTGTAAAGGTCACCGAAATCCAATCATTTCTGTAGTCCGTGAGAACCATCTTAGTTTTCGATTGTTTCAGTTTCACTAAGAATGCCCGGATCAGATTTCTCTTCGAGCGTAAGTACATCAAACAAGTCCGTTGATGCCTTTCTTGCTATTACGCTGTATGGATAATGGACTTTGGTTAGGTTTTGGCCAACGACCAGCATACCTCTCAACGTGTGGCTTTTCTCAGTATCTTCAAAAATCTGCTCCATGATGGAATTTCTTAGATCTATATCGTTGGTGGTGTAGGGATACACAGCGACTGCAAATCTCCTTCTGCCTGCACCGCTGACAAACACTCCCCAGTTGTGAGGTTTTTCAGTTGAACCTTTCAGTACCGCTGCTTTTAATTTTCTAAGTTGCTTCTCAAACTCCTTCTGATCGTCATATGGAAAGTTGTACAGTATGAAACACGACTCAACCCATCCTGGCGACTTTTTCCGGGCGGCGAAATCTAAAATATCTTCCCACCACTGGGTATTTTTAACTCTTGGTTTCTTAATATTCCTACCCTCGCTAGTTCCAACTATGTACGGATCAAGTTCTTTCGAATTCAGAGCAATATTAAAAGCTCTATCACAGGAATATTCTGCTTCTCCGATATTGAACCCATTGTCAATATAAAACGCCAGTAAATCCATTTCATCTCCCTCGTATTCTAAGTGCGCTTCAATTTCTCTGCGCCTAGATAAGTAGTGGAGTCTTTGGGGCTCTGTTTCTAGCAGTTCGAGGATTATTTCAAAGTCAGTGAAGCTCATAGAAGGAGCGAGCTCCTCTAATTTTTTCTCGACAACTTTTGCTGCGATAAGCTTCTTTAAATTCCCACTGATCATGCCGAGATTAGAGAAGGTTATCCCTAAAGGGATATAGTAATTGATTTTAGTGCTGTCGATCACGTTCATGCCCCCTTTCTTTGCTGGCAGTGTGTGGACTTTTTTGTCAGAACTTAGAAAGTTAATAAATCTCAGGGCTTGCTCTGATGGTTCTTCTATTAATCTTTGAAGCGTCTGAAATAAATCTTTGGGCGCACCTCTTTTAACTGGTTCACTGACCTTACCTGACTTCGCCTCAATGACAATCGCAAAACTATCAATCACGCATGTGATGTCGTTTTCGTAGTCATTACCATATTTGCTGCTCCGATACACTTGGCCGTTCGGGAAATGCTTGGTCACTATTCTCTCAACCTCATCCTCCAAATAGTCTGATTTGATTTCCGAATACTTATCTTTTAGGGCATCGGCCTTCCAAATCAAAAATTCCAAAATGTCTAAAGCAATATGCGGAATTAGTCCCATTACGCCAGTGAAATAATTTCCATCACCGAGGTTAATGAACGGTCTGCTCGATACAGGATTTCCTAATATGAAATGCTCAGGATCCCAATCTGCTAGCTCGCCAAACTTTATAGAAATTAAATCGAAGACCTCTTTTAATTTCTGCCTATCAATGCCTGCTTTATTAGGTAGTAGGTTTACCAAATATTCTAAGTCAAAGGAGTAAATTTCATGCAGAAACAGATCAGAGTGAGCGAGCATCATCACCATGAGGTTCCGTTTGTTTTTACCGGCAGCTTCCCACATGGCATTCATTTCCTTGTCACTCATCTCATGCACTACGGGAAAGGTCTCCATGTATGCCGCCATCATATCTTTGATGGTTTTCTGCCTCACGACATTTCGTAACTTAGCCCTGCGTTCGTTCATTTCATCAGTCTTCTGATCGATGAATGCAAACAAAAGTTCAATGATTATTGAGGATTTTATGCCGTAGACTTTTTCAAATTCACCGTCAACTTTGTTGGCCATATCAATGGTCACACGTTTCATCTGATGAAAGTACGCCCAATTCCTAACAGCCGTCGTATTGCTCATCATTTCTAATCTCAATCTAAATTCTTCAATGACATCCCGATCTCCCTCAGGTAATTTTGCAGCCCACCTCATTGAAACTGCATCTCCAATTTCTTTTATTTCATCAAACAATTTTTGTGCATCTCCACGTAAGGGCGTTGGATCAATATTTCTATCTTTAGTCAGAGCAAAGGCCTGAAGCCATTCTTGGTAATGAGGATAAAATTCCATTGCACCAGTTGCTTCGGGGTCGATGCCCTCTTGGTGTGATAAGAAGTAGTGTGAGCAGAAAGATAAAAGATAAAGTGAGTCGTACTTAGAAAACCATTCACCCAGTTTCAGGTATTTTTCTTCAAAAATTTTTTGTGCATTTTGACCGATCTCCCGAAATATTTTTTGTCGTTTCTCTAAGGGAAAATCCGGTGGAAATGGGTTGGGAACCTCGAACATGCGCATCTTAACCGCTTCCCACGGTTTTTGTAGCTTCTTGTCATTGAAGGTGTTTTGCTGCCGCCTTCTTTTTTGGCGTCTTCTTTTGGCTGCATCTTTGCGCCACTTTCTGCGTTGTTCCTTGGTCTTTTTAGGCATCATACGATGATAACTTCGCTTCTTGCGAGTGTCCATTTAGGTGGCCAGACCTGGTATCTGATGCTAATATTTACCTACAGTTGAATATAAGCCCGTAAGGGCAGTACCTAACCCCGGCGCTCCGGCGTCGGATATGGTGCGAAAGGCCTATCAAGCACAGAAAACCCGTCATGGGGTTGCTTGATAGGCCATATCGGGAAACCGGTATGAGAGGTTTCGGCCTCTACCCGTGGCGGGCTTTGTGTTTCTCAAAGTTGGCCATCTAAATTCAATTATCATGGCCAACAATATATTTTGGATACGAGTAGCGAGAAGTGTGATAGTGCTGTTCGGTTATGTCGTGGTCGGAATTTTGGCATATTTACCAGTAGGCAGTATGAGCAATGACCCCACTTTTTTGTTGATTTGGGGTGGGGTGGCAGCTTTCCTCATCTTTTTTGTTACAGTTCTGCCAATGATCGTATTTGTCCGTGAAGACAATTGGCGACGACTCAAAATTTACTGGAAAGCCATGCTGGTGGCGCTCTCGGGTTACGTCGTGATAGGAGCACTGCTTCTGGGAGTGTGGGCGGCAGTCAATTCGGAGCAGAATGAAAGAAAATGTCTGGAAAAGATTGAGTACAGGGGTAGCGTGTACCAACTTGAAGGAGCCAACAAGTATTTCAAAACGAATGGTGAAGCAATGGAATACTGTCTGAAAGTATTGTAGCGAGTTCAGGGTGTGGATAAGAAAAAGACCGAGTAATACCACATCACGGGTGGACACAGACCTAGACACATTTCAATTTTGAGGTGCAATACGAGATCAGTTTTCCGTCTATGAAGGGGATCGATTGTATTTTGTGGAGAAAATCAAGATATGGCTTACATGAGCCACATATGATTTTTAAACTGGGTAGGAGTAGGTAGGGATCATGGGGGGAAATGGGTGGAAGTGGAGGGTGGCAAATGGTGGCACCTCGATGATGTTTTTCCGCACGACTGCTCAAAAACAGGACCGAGAAATACTACATCGTGTCTGAACAAGCCTCTTGTCTTTCAATATGCCTTAATCATTTTGTAGCTAGACACGATGGTATAAGGGCATTAAAATTTGGATACAACTGAATATTTTTCCTCCAAACCATTTCGGTTTTCATTCAGGGTTACGAAGGTAAAGTGCCACACTGCATTCTGTCGTATCGGCACACAACGAACAAAGAGTCGGAGGACTCGTAAGGTAGCTTAGAAGTGTGGCTACCATCTTATCTCATGATTGTGAGGTGCGATGGTAGCTATATTTTGCTATCAGAACACGCCGCAATCATTGAGATTGCGGTCTTTTCGTTTCGGGCAACTGGCACTTCAACCAAACCCACTTTCTTATTGGGGACTCGGTCGGAGTGAAGTGCCAGCCAGTCCTCGATAAGAGCGTGGGTTTATTCGGTTGTGCAGTTTGATGGGGTCGTGGCTGGGCACATCTCACCACCACTAGATAAAAACAAACTAACGAGATATGCCTTCGTGCCTCGTTCAATACCCGGAAGTCCGGGTACCCAACGGGGCAGGAAGATAACAAGGAAGTGAGAAAACAGGAGTTGGGTAGGTGCACGAAAAAGGACACTGTGCGAGTCAACCCTCTATACCATCCCTACAAAACACCAAAACCCGTTCTCCCCTTGGTTCGGGTCTCCTGCCCAGTATCACTCCTCTCTCATCATCCATACGTTCGCCCCTACCCGTATCGTCCTTGATGTATGGGTAGAAACGAAGTCTGTGCAGACATGCGAGTACCAGAGCAACACGTGAATAACTACATTGAACTGTACAAGAAAAACTACGGGGTTGTTTTGGGTCGTCAGGAAGCCGCCGATCGAGCATCTAGATTACTTCGCCTTGTCAAAGCAGTTGAGTCAAACCTACAAATTAAAAGCGATATAATAATCACAAGATGAAAACTTTGGATCAGAACGTCAAATACTTCTTGTATGCGAGACGGTCGCAAGACTCCGAGGATCGACAGATGGCATCTTTGGAAGACCAAAAGAAAGAGATGATGAGATTGGCAGAACAACTAGAGCTGGAAGTTGTTGATGTGATCGAGGAGTCGCAATCTGCTAAAAAGCCGGGCAGATCCAAGTTCAATCAAATGATCGAACGTATTCATAGTGGTGAAGCGAACGGCATTTTGTGTTGGAAAATAAATCGGCTCGCTCGCAATCCGGTTGATGGCGGTCAAATCTCATGGCTGCTGCAAACCGGAGTCATTCAGCACATACAGACGGCCGGCCGCGACTATAAGCCGAATGACAACGTGATTATGATGGCAGTTGAACTGGGAATGGCAAACCAGTTTGTAAATGACCTAAGTACAGACGTGCGCCGCGGCATGAGACAAAAGGCAGAACGCGGGTGGATGGCACAAAGTTGGCTACCGATCGGGTATCGTCATAACACCGGCTACAAGCAAGGTGAGGATGAGATTATTTCCACAGCAGACCTCCTTATCGTTAAGAAGCTGTTCGGCCTGTTTCTTGAAGGAACCTACTCGGTTTCAGATATTTACAGGAAAGCAAAAGTGCTCGGTTTACGAAATAAAAACGATAAACCGTACATTCTCAACACGTTCATAAACATACTTCGCAACCCAATGTATATGGGTAAGTTCGAGTGGCGGGACGGAAACGGTAATCTCGTTTTACAGCAAGGCAAACACGAGGCGATCATCACAGAAGAACAGTTTAATCGTGTTCAGTTGCTTCTGGGCAAACGAGGTAGACCGACACGCGTCAATCAATACGATTTTCCTTTCCGCGCCGCCAATCTTACCTGCGGTGAGTGCGGACATGCAATCACGGCTGAACGAAAACTCCAGTGCATTTGTACCGGGTGTAAGCACAAGTTCTCTTGCAAGACGGCTAAAGCGTGTACGAAATGCGGATTGGAAATTGAGGAGATGAAAAATCCTACCTTCGTCGATAAGACCTACTATCGTTGCACCAAGAAATCAAAAACGCACAAATGTTCCCAAGGGTACATAGAAGAAGCGGATCTCGCCAAAGCGATTGATGCCGCGCTATTGGATATTGAAATCGACAAGGACTTTTATCTTTGGGCAAAAGCCGCACTACGAGACGTTCATAAGGACGAAGT
Organism: uncultured Candidatus Saccharibacteria bacterium; assembly: GCA_964637485.1. Classification (GTDB taxonomy): domain Bacteria; phylum Patescibacteriota; class Minisyncoccia; order Phycocordibacterales; family PALSA-1337; genus C7867-002. Next base: position 528 of record CAZWUU010000027.1, on the reverse strand, counting down.
GGAGGAACACAAGGAGGCGGCCAAACGCGTCTATAACCGCAAAAATGAGCTCATAGCGCGTGCTGACAATCTTGTCCTGATGAGAGCCGATGGTGAAATCGGTCCCGAACAATTTAAGAAAATGAAGGGTGAGATTGAGAGCGAACTAAAACAGATAGACATAGAGGCGGTAAGCGTGAGCGATCGGGTAATCCATTGGGTTGAAATCGCTGACGGGTATCTGACTTTTGCGGAGAAAGCGAGTCATGTATTCAACACCACCAAGGATCTACAGGTGAAGCGAGAGATCGTTCAGACGCTTGGTTCGAACCTAACCGTCATGGATAAAAAAGCCAATATTGTCTTAACGGCACCACTGGTTGGCATTAAAAACGCTCGCACGGTCACGTACAAAGATTTGGGGAGGTTCGAACCTAAAAAAGCCCTTGATAAACAAGGACTTTCTCAGAAAAAAGCACATGCTTTTTCAATTCTGTGCGCCGGGCTGGATTCGAACCAGCGAAGGCCGAAGCCGACAGATTTACAGTC
>CAZWUU010000026.1:0-7388 GCA_964637485.1 uncultured Candidatus Saccharibacteria bacterium | reverse complement strand
TTTGAGCTTCGAGGAACCACTGGTCGATCGACTCCGCACTGTATTCCGCCGGACCTTGTGCTTCCATATCAGGATGAAGGACTTCCTTCACCCAATCGGGATACATGGGTTTGATCGTGCGGTCGACGCGGATGATCGGGTCGATGACAGGCTCGGGAGCCAGAGCAGGCTTGGTCCAAAAGACCAAACCGGCCTCGCCTCGCGCCAACATCATAACCGACTTCAGATTTTCTCCCGTAGAGAGCCAATCGAGATCGGCGGTCGTACCACCATTTCTCTGGAACGCAAATTCCAGTTTCTGACCTGCACCCTGACTCATGTTGAACGTGCTATTCATAGCTTGTTCTCCTGTATTGTGAGCGCGCTCATTTCGAGCATGCTCTTTGTTTTAGCTCTGCTGGACTCTTCGCCACAGCGGAGAGAGTCTTTAGGCCTTGTGGGCCGAAGGACTCTTTCTGCTATGGCAAAATGATAGTTCAAAGACTGAAGACAGGTAATAATTTAAGGAACTTTCTCCTATATTATATCATATTTAGATGGTTTGTCAAATCAAATCTCACCCCCTCAACAACTCCTTTATCCCCTTTTCTAGACTTATTTCCGGCTTCCAGCCGAGTAGTTTTTTCGCCAGACGAATATCTGCTTTCGTATCCTTCGGCTCGACTCTGGGAGCCACATGTTTTATTTCACCTCCTATCAATTTTGCAATCTTTATTATCGGATGATTCTTGCCACTGCCTATATTTATGACTTCTCCCCCGCCCACTTTCGTGCTTTTCATCGCAAGCATATTTGCCCGAGCAACATCGCTCGCATGCACGCAGTCTCTGGTCTGCTTGCCGTCACCTGTCACCGTGAGAGGCTCGCCCTTTTTCTTTTGGGTGATGAACTTGCCTATAGCCATAGCATAGGGACCATTTGGATCAAAGTTTGGACCGAAAATATTGAAATACCGAAGACACACAGTCTCTAGACCATAATGCATGGCATACTGTTTTGCCACCAGCTCGCCGAAATGTTTCTGGGTAGCATAAGGACTTTTCGGATTAGGCTTCATGTCTTCCGATAAAGGTAACTTCTTCTGATCACCATATGCAGAACTCGAAGCTGAATATACGACTCGCCTGATACCATTTTTTCTACATGCTTCGAAAACATTCAGAAGACCGTTCACATTTACACTGTGTGATTCTTTCGGATGATCTATGGAAAACTGCACTCTCGGCAATGCCGCCAGATGAAAAACCGTATCAACATTTCCTATAGTCTTGAATGTTTCTTCCAGCAATTTTTCATCCCTGATATCTACAACATGTAACTTTGCATCCTTAGGCACTCTTTCTATCTTGCCTGAAACCAGATTATCGATTACGTGGACCTCATATCCATTCTTTGCAAGAAGTGGCACTAGGGTCGAGCCGAGGAATCCTGCACCGCCCGTAACGATAACTTTTTTGTTTTTTTTCATGTTATACGCCTTGTTTGGAAATAATGGCTCTTAATGTCTGCAATGCAATCTTAGCATCCAAACCGAAAGAGCGGTTCTTCACATAGTACAAATCGTATGACAATTTATCCTTAGTATCATTTATGGCCACAGCATGATGAGGATGTGCCCGGTGGTATATCTGCGCCCATCCTGAAAGACCCGGCTTGATGAGATGACGAGCATTATAATGCTCTACTTCCTTTTCGTATATTTTCACTAGCGCCGGCAATTCTGGACGAGGCCCTATCAATGATTGATCGCCTTTTATGACGCTCCAGACTTGTGGTAATTCATCCAGTCTGGTCATCCTTATAAATTTTCCTACCTTGGTTATTTTATTATCAGATTTATTAGATCCATTCGAATAAACACCGCCGTCATTCGTGGTCATACTCCTCCATTTAGCTATCTTTATCGTCTTTCCATTCTTGCCTATTCTTTCCTGAAAGACGAAGAGAGGTCCCCTATCCTCAAGCTTTATAGCAAGGGCAATAAATGGATATGTGATGAGAGAAACGATACCTATAGCGACAGATAGCACGATATCAACAAGTCTCTTAACTGCATCATACACCCTCCTGTTGCCGACAGCGGTAGTAGAATTTTCAACGAGCCATCTCTGGCCGGCCAATGAAAGCGGTATCCTATCAAAGACATTTTCGTATAGGTCGCTCATATCGAGCACCTGATACCCTCTGAATATGAGATCGTAGAAGGTAGGCATGATATCGTCAGAATTTTTACCACGTAGATCAGCTACGATGATTTGGGCCTGATTATTATTTATGATTTCTCCTATCTTTTGTGCCAAATCTCCCGCTCCGACTGAACTCAACTTGCTAGAAAAATATAGTCCGTACCTGCCATCGCTATTGATCTCTTCATAGAGGTCGTCGGCATCAGCGCCTGATCCGACAAGTACTGCCGGCACTTTCCTTCCGCCGACGATGACCGGAAACATCACCAATCTCCAGACATACAAGACGACCGTAGAAATGATGAAGTATATGAAAAGATTTACTTTCGGCGCTATGGCAACCGGAGCAAAATAGAAAAATACTATGCCAAGAATTATGTTCGCGAATTGATTCTGGAGAAGAAGCGATCCGACATTTCTCTTCACGAATGCCGCCCTCTTATCATACAGACCGACAACCAATCCGATGATGATAAAGAGAAGAAATAATATGGAAAACGGCAATAAGTGCTGGAATACGAGATCCTTATCGGGCAAACTGCCGTATCTTATGGTCAGTGTGAAAATGAGAGAAAACAAATAGGCGCATATATCGCCGACGAGTAGCAATACAATCCTTCGCGAAGAAATCAATTTATTCATGAAAGATACATTACAACAAAAAACGCATCACTTCAAGTGGCTCGCGAAACGGTCGAAATCGTGATAATTTTAGCTTGTGAAAATACTACACATCATAACCAAAGCAAATATGGGCGGAGCCCAGAAACATGTTCTAGATCTGGCCACCAGACTGCCTAAGGATAAGTATGATGTAGAAGTCATAACAGGCCGAGCAGGACAACTCACCGAGGCATTGCAAAAGCATGGGATATCATCATTCGGATCGCTAGAAATAGACAGGGATGTAAAAATCGGATCGGATATAAAAGCCCTGTGGAAGATAGTTTCCCTTCTACGACACAAAAGACCCGACGTCCTGCATCTTCACAGTTCGAAAGTCGGAGCATTGGGCGCGATCGCGGGGCGCATAGCGGGAATAAAAAAAATAATATTTACTTCGCACGGCTGGGCATTCAATGAGGACAGATCATTTATTTCTAGAGTTTTTATATCTTTGGTTTATTGGGTGACTATGATATGCAGTCATGAGACCATAGTAGTATCTGAGTTTGCGAAGAAGCAGGTAGAAAAATGGCCATTCATAAAAGATACGTTGACTGTTGTGAGAAACGGCATTAGCAAGGAATCTGATTATTCAAAAGAGAATGCCAGACTGGAACTCGTGCGTATAAAGCCCGAGATCAAGAAAACTCTGGATGGCGTATCAGAAAAAAATATTTATTGGATAGGGTCTCTGGCAGAACTACATCATATCAAGGGCTATCCATACGCTATAAATGCCGTAGCAAATACCATAAGAGCGCTGGAAGTGAAAGGTGAAAATAAGAAAGTCATTTATACCATATGCGGAGATGGTGAGGAGCGACAGAGGATAGAAAAAATGATATCCGACATGGGTCTTTCAGATAGAGTATTTCTCATGGGCCAGATCCCAGGAGCATCTCAATACATTAAGGCGTTTGATCTATTCCTCATGACGTCGAAATCCGAAGGTCTTCCCTATGCCATCCTTGAGGCCGGGCTAGCCGGCACCACCATCCTAGCCACATCAGTCGGCGGAATACCGGAGATAATAGATGACATGCATTCAGGCATACTTGTCCGTCCGGAATCCCAGCAAGAATTAGATCACGCGATGCTTTATGCCATAGAGCATCAGAAGGAATGCAAAAATTACGGCTTGAAGCTCAAGGATAGGATCCAGAATCAATTTTCTATAGAGAAAATGCTCGCGGATATAGAAACGGTTTACAATCGCAAGATCGAAAAGAAAAATACGATCAAGTCAGAATAAAATCCTTTTTTATATCTCCCTTATGTGCAGACCTGCCATATCTATTCATGGCTGAGAGTATGCCTAGTATTGCGAATTCACTGATCATGTGAGTACCACCATAACTCATGAACGGAAGCGGTGTACCAGTGACAGGTAGCAACTGTATATTCATGCCAATATTTATGATGATATGCACTATGAAATATATGGCCGACCCAAGACCAAAAAGTATCTCGAAATTTGTATCACCGCGAATCGCTATCGATAATATCCTATAAACGATGATTCCATATAAACCGAACAGAATAATCACTCCGATAAATCCCCATTCTTCGGCATAAGCCGCAAAGATAAAATCAGTCTGATATTCTGGCAGGAATTTCAAACGCGATTGTGTGCCGTAGCCGAAACCCTTACCCATGACACCGCCGGAGCCCACGGCGATCGCGGACTGATATGCGTTGTAGCCAGTAGAATGTATGTCCGCATACGGATCGATGAAGTTCAGGACTCGATTCTTCTGATAATCGTGTAAGACATAGTTCCATAGCAACACGGCAGACAATAGTCCTACGCCGAGCATTATGAACAAATGTTTTTTAGAGACTCCAGATACGAGTATCATAAAAAACCACATCAGAAACACTATGGCCGCCGATCCCATATCCGGCAGACCTATGACCAGAGCGAATATGATAAAAGCGTATAGACCTGAAATCAGAATATGTTTGATGTTCGCTATCTCTATATGCCTACGTGAAAAATATTTCGCCAGCACTATTATTAGTACCAGTTTTGCGAAATCAGATGGCTGGAATGAGAATAGACCGAACGAAATCCAATTCTCTGCACCATGAGAAGTTTTTCCTATGAAGAACAGTGATACGAGCAAGGCCACCGAGAGACCGAACAGTGACACAGATATCCATGTTGATCTAAGAAAACGAAAATCTATAGACGACAATAAGAAAAGCACACCAAATCCCAGAATTATCCAAATCACCTGATTTGAAGCGTATGAATTCTCACCCGTAAATGAATACATGGTGACAAGGCCTGCTACGGTAACTGGCAAAACCGCCCCGACGAGCCACCAATCTATTTTCATTCGAAACATTGCCCTATTCTGGCATAAGAACGACCTCTATGGAAACGACCTGTTCATCATGGCTTACTGGCCAGGTGAAAGGAGCAACTGACGTCTTTTTTGCAGCTATTTCATCTACTATTGTTTTGGAGAAATCCAATATGTTGTTTTCAATGTCTTTGAGCAAAGCATAAACATTTATCTTTCGCGCCAATCTTGCACTTTCATTCTTTATAGTTATTTCCAAGGAAGAATCGATGTCTGATTCATTGTATTTCTTATCTACTATCAATAAATCCTTGACGGGATCAGGGGCAATGACCCACTGTGGCTGTGTCGGATAATCTATGATGGCTCTGGCGGGCTTTTTATCTGTATCAGTGATCTTCACGCCCGTCTTGAAAACGACCGAACTTCTGCCTGGCAAAATATCGAAAACCCCTCGCACGACACCAAGATCGAAACCATCTTTATCTATGAAAGTTATTTTATAGGGTACATCGGTCGCTCCAACTTTCTGATTTGGATTTATGACGTATGCAGCAACAGTATAATTCTGCGGAGCATCCTCCTTATACTTGATCCAACTCGCTTGTGGCAAATCCAGAAATTCATTTGAGCAGAGCTTCACGCAGGAACCTCCGCAGTCTACCCCTCTTTCAGAGCCATTTTGAACTCCATCATCACATGTGGGCGCCTTGTATACGAGCAAAAATATAGGTATGCCAAGGAAAATAATACCCGCCATGATAATAGTCGTCGCATATATGGTTTTTCTTCTGCCAGACCAGGTGGACATTTATTTTTGTTTTATAAGCTGTATTTCCTGAACATTCTTGAAATCAATTTTATTGTTGAAGGTGTTGGGATAATACACCGCAATGATTATTGCGACAGCAATAGATACAACCATTGCAACGGCGATGAGTGAAATCAGTATTTTTCTAAATGCTGTGACGGAAGTATCAGTGACCGCACTCCCCTTCATGTCTTGATACAGTTTGTAATCGAATATCACCGAATAGCCAGAAATGACTAGACCGGCGACAAAACTTACAATCCCGCCCAGCAAGAATGACTCAAAAGAATATTTCTCTGCCTTGATGAGCCAACCTATAATTTCAGAGGCTCCAGATATGACAAGATAAAACGCCATCACCGCTATCCCCATACAGATTAGTCTCCAAATAGTTGCAAACCATCTGTGTTGAATCAGTAAATAACTGTGTGTGAATGCCTCCAATCCTCTCTTACCATCCAAAACGACAGAAAAGACTATGAAATAACAGTACACGGAAAGCATAATTCCAGGGATGATGAACAGCATAAATCCACCCGCATATACTAAGTACGATAGCAGTAAAACCCCGACGATCGGCCAGAACAGTTTAAAGCCAGCGCGATACATATCTACAATGGTCGGACTATATGATTCATCTTTGTGCAGATTTGAGACTGTTTGCACCATCACTGCTCTCATCGCCACAGTAAATACCACGGAAACGATTGACATGATGATGCCAGTGATATTCAGAGCCAGACTTTCCTCAGCTATCATGAAAGACATGGCCATATATGAGAAAAAGACCGGCACCAAGACAATAGTCGAAAGTTTCATCCAGTGCCGTCTATAGAAATCCCAGCTAGATCGAATCAGTTGCAGAGGCTTCATAAGCGGACTGGTTAATAATTTTGTATTTGACGTGTTATCAGGATTCATAATCATATTATCTCACGCAAAAAACACACCCGCAATGAGTGTTTTTTGGTTTTATTCTTGAATCCTCTGTTCTGGCGGCAAGCTACTTTCGCCCGCTAGGACTATCATCGCCGCAACTGCGTTTCACTTCCGTGTTCGGAATGAGAACGGGTGGTTCCACAGCGCCAAACCACCAGAACACAAAATTCAAATTTTATCTTATCTGCGAAATGTGAGAAATATGGTAACTCGACACCTCGCAGAAAAATCTTAGCAAAGATTTTTCGAGATGTAGCGCGGGCCTTGCAAGGCCCGACGCGTGTCGAGTGATCATATTTCTCACATTTCGAGCAAGTATGTAAATAATAAGCAACGTAGAAACACAAGGATTCCTAAAGTTCCCGACAAGATCGACGGATTAGTACGTCACGGCTCAATGCCTTACGGCACGTACACCTAACGCCTATCAACGTGATCATCTCTCACGGGTCTCAACGATACCTCATCTTGGGGCCG
>CAZWUU010000025.1:0-8022 GCA_964637485.1 uncultured Candidatus Saccharibacteria bacterium | reverse complement strand
AGTTGAAAATATATATACGGACGTCGGCATAAAGTACGTTCATCATTTGGAAACTGCTGTGAGAGACAAAGCATTATTTCATTTGAATAAGGAATATGTCGTAAAAGGCGGTGAAGTTGTCATAGTCGATGAATTTACAGGTAGACTTCAGCCGGGAAGACGCTGGTCTGACGGTTTGCATCAGGCTATTGAAGCCAAGGAGGGAGTGAAAATCCAGCAAGAATCGAGAACATATGCGTCCATAACGTATCAAAACTTCTTCAGATTATATCCGAAATTATCTGGAATGACAGGCACAGCAGCTACTTCATCTGAGGAATTTTACAAAGTTTACGGTTTAGAAGTGTATGTAGTACCTACGAATAAGCCTGTTGCCAGAAAGGATCACAATGATCAAATATTTCGAACTGAAGCTGGAAAATTCAAGGCCATAGCCAGAAAGGTAAAAGAATTGCATGCAAAGGGGCAACCTGTCCTCATCGGTACAGTTTCCATAGAGAAGAATGAGTTATTGTCGAGTTTCCTAAAATCAGAGGGTATACCGCATACTATTTTGAATGCAAAGCCCGAATATGCGGAAAAAGAAGGTGAGATTATAGCTCAAGCTGGAAAGAAGGGGGCAGTGACAATATCGACGAACATGGCCGGCAGAGGAGTCGACGTTAAGCTCGGTGGTAATCCGAATACTCCGGAATTATATGAAGAAGTACGCAGACTCGACGGTTTATTTGTTCTTGGAACCGAAAGACATGAAGCAAGACGTATCGATAACCAGTTGCGTGGTCGCTCCGGCAGACAGGGTGATCCTGGAGAGACGCAATTTTATGTTTCTCTAGAAGATCAACTGATGAGAGTGTTTGCTTCAGATATGCTGAAAAACATGATGGGTAAACTCGGCATGCCGGAAGATCAGCCGATAGAGCACAAGATAATATCGAAATCTCTGGAAAGTGCTCAAGAAAAAATCGAAGGATATAACTTCGATAGCAGAAAGCAAGTCTTGGAATTCGATGATGTCATCAATCATCAAAGAACGACGGTTTATGGCGAGAGGAAGAGATTGCTCGTTGGAACCTTAGATGATGTTTTTGATTATCTGCAAGAAATAACGGCCGATAATGGAGAAGCTAGATCAGTAGTAGAAAAAAAGATCCAAGAATATGGCAGAGAAGCATTTTTGGCTGCTGCAAGGATAGTATTGTTGCAAAACATAGACATGTATTGGGTGGAACATCTAGAAGTTATGGATTATACGAGGTCTAGCGTGAGTCTGCGTGCCTACGGACAGAGAGATCCTCTCATTGAATACAAGAAGGAAGGTCTCAGGTTGTATAAGGAGATGCGTGCGACGATGTTAAATCAAGTATTCAAAATGCTTCCAAACATAGTTCCAGTCATGAAGGACAATCACCCAGAAAACGTCGTTCAGGGGGACAGTCAGAACAAAGTAGTTTCAGAAGTTATATCTTCAGGAAAGACAGTAGAGCCTGGCAGAAATGATCCATGCCCTTGTGGAAGTGGTAAGAAGTATAAAAAGTGTCATGGAAAATAAGGTGGAAGAGACGAGGAGCGCCGGAGGGGTCGTATTAAACTCTTTCGGTGAAGTCGCTGTATGTAATCAGAGAGGTATTTCTTGGTCTCTGCCCAAGGGTCATATAGATCCTGGTGAAGACGCATACACTGCTGCTGTTCGAGAAATATCTGAAGAAACAGGAATCAATGAGCTGGAATACATAAGAGAGCTGGGCACATACAAACGCTATAGAATGAATAAGGACAAGAGTGACGACATCAGTAAACCAAAGATAATTACGATGTTTCTATTTAGAACGTCCCAATCATTATTGAAACCATCAGATCCTGATAATCCAGAAGCCAAATGGGTGAAAATAGAGGATGTCAGTCGCGTGCTTACACATGAGAAGGATAAGGAGTTTTTTAATAGTATAAAGACGTCACTAAATAATCCCAATGAATAAAAAAGTACTTACTCTGTGTGTGGTACATCAGCACCCTCGAGTGCTTCTGGGTATGAAAAAGCGAGGGTTCGGCGAAGGTAGATGGAACGGTTTTGGCGGCAAAGTTAAGCCGGGAGAGTCCATTGAAGCTGCAGCGAGGCGAGAAATGATAGAAGAGTGCGGTATAGAGCCCGTTTTTATGGAAAAACAGGGAATACTGGATTTTCATTTTGAAAATAACCCCGAATATCTGGAGGTCCATATATTCAAGGTCCATGAATATGAAGGTGAGCCGAAGGAGAGCGAGGAGATGAAGCCGGCCTGGTTTGATTTCATGGAAATACCATTCAAGAATATGTGGCCAGATGATCTATATTGGATGCCGCTCTTCATAAAGGGTAGAAAGTTTCGAGGTAAATTTGTCTTCGATAAACCATCTAGCTCTGAATATGAATCAAAGATATTAGATAGAGTGCTGGAAGAAGTGACTGATTTCTGATATAAGTAGCTCATGGCACTCATAGACGAAATACATTTTCATGCGAAAGCTGGTAACGGCGGTCACGGGGTTGTTCGTTGGCGCCACGAAAAGCATAAGGAATTCTCAGGTGCTGCCGGTGGCAATGGGGGAAGAGGCGGTGACGTCTATGTGAAGGCCGTCAGAGACATCAACATCCTATCGAGACATAAGTCGATAAAAAATTTCTCTGCAGGTAACGGTAGCGACGGACAGAATTCAAGCCGACAAGGCATAGCGGGGACTGATTGCATCATAGAACTTCCTATAGGTTCGATCATTCGAAATGAGAAAACAAACAGGGTGGTGGAGCTTATCGAAGAGGGTCAGCTAGAAAAAATATTGCACGGAGGACGGGGCGGACTGGGTAATGAACATTTCAAAGCATCGACAAACGTGCGCCCGATGCAATCAACGACAGGCACTCAAGGCGAAGAAGCTGACTTTGCGGTCGAGCTAAATCTTATAGCTGATGTTGGATTGATCGGCCTTCCGAATGCTGGGAAGACCAGTCTTCTAAACGCGCTCACGAAGGCAAATGCCAAGGTGGGAAATTATGCCTTTACCACACTTGATCCAAATCTAGGAGCACTTCGTGGAGGAGATATACTCGCAGATCTACCAGGACTCATAGAGGGCGCCTCGGAAGGTAAAGGCCTCGGTCACAAGTTTTTGAAGCATGTGAGAAGGACAAAAACCCTGGTCCACCTCGTATCACTCGAAAATGAAAATCCAGTCGAGACATATAAAATTGTGCGAAAGGAGCTGGAAAAATTTGATGAGAAATTGGTTGAAAAATCCGAGATAATCATAATGACAAAGACAGATATTGTATCGCCGGATGTCATCAAAAAGGCTGTGAATGATTTCAAAAAAATAGATAAGGATGTGCTGACTGTATCTGTGTTGGACGACAAATCGTTGAAGGAAATCTCCGAGTCCATTATAAAAAGTGTTCAAAAATAGCGATATACATATAGGGTAGGGAGTATAAAACCTTATCAAGGTTTCTGATAAAAAAACGCTCATATTGAGCGATTTTTTTATATGTTTATCAAGGTTTAAATACTAGTACATGAGCTTGTCGCTGAAGAGCTTTCTAAGCATTTCTGGGTTGGCAGAGCCCTTGGTAGCGCGCATTGCCTGACCTATGAGGAATTGCAAAGATGCAATCTTACCGGCTTTATATTCGGATACCGCTTTCGGATTGTCCTGAATGATCTTATCAATTATGGGAGCGATCTGGTTGGAGTCATTCTGCTGAATGAGTGAATGCTTGGTTACCAGCTCGCTCGGAGATACGTTCGGACTTTGCATCATGAGCGGTAAGAGATCTTTCGCCCCTCTCGATGAGATAGATCCGCTTACAAGCATCATTATCATCTCCGAAAAGTTTGCAGGTGAAATAGTAGTACCGATATTTTCAAGAGGAATCTTTTCTCTCTTTAGCATTCCCATGAAGTCAGAGAGAATATAATTCACGACAAGCTTGCGAATAGCTTTGTCGTCTTTCGTAACTTTGAGTACGCTGTCGAGATATGTCAAAAGGGAAGGTGAGTCGACCAGCATGGCGACCTCCTTGTCGGTCAAAGACAGCGATGTGCGGAGACGTTCGCGCTTCATCTCTGGTAGCTCAGGAATTTCTCGTAAGAGATTTTCTTTTTTGAAATCAGATATTTCAGAAATTCGAACCTTGGGTATGTCCGGGTCAGGGAAGTATCGGTAGTCATGTGAACTTTCCTTCGAGCGTTGAGAATAAGTTTCCTCCTTCTCATCGTCCCACCCCCGGGTCTCTTGTACAACTTTTTTTCCAGACTCAAGGATTTTTATCTGACGGTCGATCTCGTACTCGATCGCATTGCCGACTGATCTGAATGAGTTCAAATTTTTTACTTCTGTCTTTGTGCCGAATCTTTTATTTTTTGTATCTGACTCAGTGGCGACTGAAATATTTGCTTCTACTCGCATTTCGCCTTTTTCCATATTTGCTTCTGCTATGCCCAGTGTACGCAATAGCAACTGGAGCTCTTTGGCAAAATTTGTAGCTGTATCAGCATCATGTATGACTGGCTTGGTCACTAACTCCATAAGCGGTACTCCGGAACGATTAAAATTTACCAAGCTCATTTTATGAGTGTCATGTGTGGACTGGGCGGTGTCTTCTTCCAGATGGATGCGTTCGAGATCTACTCCGGCTAGAGTGCCGTTCGATATGAGAGGGTATTTGTACTGGCTTATTTGATAACCTTTCGGAATATCAGGATAAAAATAATTTTTCCTGTCCCATTCTGTAAAGTCTGCCACATCTCCATTGACGGCTAATCCTATTTTAAGCACGTGCTTGATGGCTTCCTTGTTTAAGACTGGCAAAGTGCCAGGATGTCCCATACATATAGGGCAGACGTTCATATTTGGCGTTTCCTCGTCTGGATCATTCTTGCAGGCGCAAAACATTTTGGATCTTGTTTTAAGCTCCGCATGTATTTCTAGTCCGATTGTAGGTATATATGTCATTTATATCGCAATTATGTTGATTTATAGCCATATTTTAGCATGAAATAGTAAAACATGTATATACTGAATCATCGTTGTTACATTTGGCATAATATAGCCATATAGATCGAAGGAGCCTGTAGCAATATAGACCAAGCATGGATCAGAACCTTGCAGAAGACCTCTCAGGCAAAAAACAAGCATGATAAAGAAGCACAATCTAAATCAAAAATAGTGCTAGATAATTGGACATATGACAAATATTGTTGAATACAGTAACAAAGACTCATCCGAGATGACCTTATTTTAAGCGTCATCTCGGATGAGTATCAATAGGACATATCGTATAGGTGATAAAATATATCCTTATCTCCACAAAGCATCCGGCACGATAAACAACAATCCAAACATCAAGAATTATAGGTGCTTAACAGCTAGCCTACGTACAATCTTATGAGGGCGTATACTGACTGACTTAGTATTGGCAGAGATCTCCGTAAGTAGTCGGGATATATCACTATGCTTATAAACTCTGTAATTGTTAAGAGGGTGGCGATGTGCAACTAGCTTGCCCTTATTATCCCAGTTCCTCAATGTAAGTGGTGTAACCCCTAGCATTTTAGAGGCCTGCTTGATTGTTATGTATTTTTCCTCCTGATTAAACATTGATAGACGTTGATAAAGACTAATACTGATATAGGATATTTTAGCAAGGATTTGTATATATTTGTACAGTCAGTCTGTGTATAACTCTGCCAGGTGCCAGTTTTGACGTTGATAAATATTGTATCAGCACTATGGTCGAGTGACATTTTTCGGATGATTGAAACTTTCGGTTCCGCTTTCGTTTTTTTTGAATTTTTTCTTGTTTTTTTAAACATGTCAATCAAATTTTGACATATAAACGCTTTGTGTTGATTAAAATAAATATTGTGAGTTATCAACATAAATTAGTTTTTTTGAAATTATATAATTATCACTGAATGAAAGATCAATTAGAAATCGAAGGAAAAATATACATCTCGTCCAGCCGAGCTGCCGAGATGACTAAATATTCCAAGGATTATATTGGTCAGCTATGCAGAGCTGGAAAGGTGGAAGCACGCATGATGGGAAGATCTTGGTACGTCTGCGAGACGTCACTTCTAAACTATAAGAATAATTCCGATCAGGAACTCGTTAAGCGATACGAATCGTATTCTAAGAAGTATTCCGCATCATCTAGTCCGGTATCAAATGTGGCTACACAGAGCCGTGTTCAAGTTGAAGAGTCTGTTGAGGAAAGTCCGTTGAGCACGTCTGTTTCGAAGAGTGTTGTGGTTCCTCAGGTTGTAAATGTTGCACAGCCCGTATCAGATCAACCCTCTAAAATCGATTATAAGACGCCTGATGTTAAGGGGCTGGAGGAGGTATCGATCCCGATATCGGTCGTCGATAATGCTCCGGTCGTATCAGAGATCGTAATACCACACTTGTCTTCAGTAGTATCTTTGCCTGAGGTTGTATCGCCGATAGATTCTGTCACAGATACAAAAAATATTATTTCTGCGAGACAGCCGTCTATTGTTTCTGGAAATGAATTCGCAAATATTTCATCTGACAAGTCTTCACCGAAACGGTCATACACTTATGCTAGTGATAACAGGCCGTTGTTGCCTGAATTAAATAGGAAGACAAAAATCAATCCTGAAATTCTGGAGGCTAAAGTTGTCCCGAATGATTCTGTTAGATCAGATTCGATCGACCTTGCTGAGAAGAAGGTGGTAGCACCGATAGTTTCGCAATATTTGTCGAAGGCTCGAGTGAAGAGTCCATTTGTTCGTGACTTGCGATCTATTTTTGCATCTAGTTTGGCTGTCCTCGTACTGATCGCTGGTACTATATATGTATCGTATCCGTCGACTATAGGAACTGGCATCAGTCAGACATTTACGCAGGTTTCATCTGGAAGTGCATCGATCGGTGATGTCTTCGTAAATATAGGTTCGTTCTTTACACGAGCAATAAATAGTACCGTACTCGCGGTTCAGAGTGTGTTCGGAGGAAATAAGGATGGAAACAGAATTGCTATCAATCAGGAGACAATACGAAGTGCTGGAAGTGCCTCACTCAACGCTTATGCGGTGTTGCCTTATTACATGGGTCCGGCGTACAGGGCATCAAGTTATGCCAGTACATCCGTTTCTTATCTTGGATCGATGGAATATCTGTCTACATCGACTCTCGATTCATTCTTGAGAAGATTATCTGTGGCTGAAAGAAATTATTCTTCAGTTTCAAATCGTTTGTCAGTACTGGAGGGCGGTAACTTCTTCGATGGTACCGACTACACAAACGTAGACATGAGTCAGTATGTGACGAGATCTCAACTCACTGAAATAATTGGTCTTAATATCTCGAATGCATTCAGAGGCCTCACATTGACTGGCGGATCTAATACGACAATCATAAATAATATTGGCGGAGGAGGCGGAAGCGGAACAGTCACTTCAATAGATGTAAGCGGTGGGACTACGGGCTTGAGTTTCTCTGGCGGTCCTATCACGACTTCCGGTTCTATCACCATGAGCGGAATTCTTGCGATCGCAAATGGCGGTACAGGAACATCCACAGCACCTCAATATGGAAAGATACTCGTAGGGAATGCTGTCGGTGGTTATGATTATGTTTCTACTTCAACTTTGGGAATGTCAGGAATCGCATCACAGTGGATAGACAGCGGATCAGACATTTACTTTTATACTGGAAACGTAGGTATAGGCACATCGTCTCCATACATGGCATTGGCGGTTGCCGGAGGAATCGTAGCTGATTCATTCTTGGCCACATCAACCACCGCAGTATCCAAATTCCAGCAATTTGTCGCATACGGCTCTAGCACACTTCAGAGCGTCACATTTACAAATGCTACAGGTACAAGTGCCACATCCACCAACCTATACACAACAAATCTAGGTATCGGATCTCTCACAGGCCCTCTCCAAGCAGTAGGAGGCACGGTATCAGCAACCAGCACTCTCTCATCAGTATATGGAGGAACAGGCATATCATCAG
>CAZWUU010000024.1:0-8081 GCA_964637485.1 uncultured Candidatus Saccharibacteria bacterium | reverse complement strand
CCAAACGTTCTTTCAGAAAATTTAAATCCATGTACTTCGATCTGCCGACTAGGAAGAGGTCTATTTTTACTCTGTTTCCTTCTGAAAGCCATTCGGAAACTTTCTTGGCCTTTAGATTGAGGTCGTGTTCTCCGGTGCCTATTTTGACCTGGACAGTCTTTAGTTCTGTGACCAGAGTCTTGGTTTTGGCGGACTTCACCTTCTTCTTTTCATCGTACAAATACTTTCCATAATCCATTATCTTGCCTATGGGCGGGGTAGCGTTCGGAGAGATCTCGATCAAATCTAGACTTCTCACTTTTGCCTCTTCCAGTGCCTTATTGAGCGGCAAGACTCCCAAATTTTCACCTTCTGCGGTGATAACCCGTAGTTCGGGGGCCTTGATCTGCTGGTTGATTTTTACGCGTATTGCCAACGAATTTCTAGGAAGATTATGATTACAGGGCTTATTTATAGCACATGGATTACTATTGCGCAAATCCATAAATATGGCTTGATTGAAGAACTAAAATGTGACAATATTCCGCCATGGACACAATTTACCTCATAGTGTTCATTGTTACCCTGTACTTCTTCTATGTCCTCGAGGGATTTCCAGCCATAGTGAACATCATGAAGATGTTGTTCACCAAGAAAATGCCGGAGGACTAGCAGATAACAGTTTCGAGGCCGTGACTTGTCACGGCCTCTTTTTATTTTGCAGATGCTTAATATTACAAGAACTTCCTAACCATCCTAATGGCATATTCAGGCAGTTTTTCCAGGAAGAAGCGGTTTTTCCAGGCATATGGATCTACTTCTTTACAATTACTGAGATCGTGGACGAAGTGCGAGGCCAACTCCTCGGCAAACCTAGAGTTTGTAGTCACGATGTTAGCTTCATAATTATAGAGCAAACTCACATGGTCGAGATTCAATGAGCCGATACTAGCCCAGTCTCCGTCTACTATGACTATTTTGCTATGAATGAGATTCTCGCCATTCCTACCTTGATGAAGAAATATTCTCACACCTGACTCCAGAAGAGTTTGAAAAAAAGATCTTGCACCCAGATCAAGGGCAGGGTAGTGATCGGTCTTATCAGGAATAATTATGCGAACATCAATACCTCGATGAGCAGCCAATTTTATGACTCTGGCGAGACGTCTGGTCGGTATGAAGTATGGCGATGTGATATATATGTATTTTCTAGAATTTCTTATCGCTTCTACGATATCCTGATACAAGTATCTTTTGCCTGGTGCTGGCGTGTTCGTCACGTACATAAACTCAGGGTCCTTGGATTTGATCTTCGGAGGAAGGTCTCTCGATTCGAGAGTTCTAGACCACATACGTTCGAAGGCATTCTGCATCTCTGATACGACCGGTCCTTCGAATCTGGCATTGGCGTCCCTCCAGCCCTTCATGCTGTCCTTGAAACATATACTGCCGGTGTAGCCGATCCTTTCATCGACGACCAAGGTTCTCCTGTGGTTTCTGAAAAACCATGATCGGATATTAGGGACTTTGAAATAGCTAGGAATGAGAGTTTTCCAAAAGCGCAAATCGATATTTTTTTGCCGTAAATCCTCGGCAATATTTGATCCGAAGAATGTGAAACTGCCAGCGGCATCCCACAGGAATCTGATTTTGACACCTTTCGTCGCTCTTTCTACGCATACATCTATGAGCTTCTGGCTGAAATCATCTTTTACAAATATAAATTGCTCCAGAACAATGCTTTTTTCGGCCTTAGCGCAATCATCGAGCATGGCATTCCACGCCTGTTCATTTGATTCATAGAGTGTCCATTTGGTTTCCGACGACATGTATTTATGTGATACGATATCATTCATGACGATTTTAGTCGACCACAAAAAAGCGCGATTCAACTATGAAATCCTGGAGAAATTCGAGGCGGGTATAGAGCTTTTAGGACTCGAGGTCAAATCGCTAAAAAAAGGCCAGGGCTCACTCGATGGATCCCATGTGGTCGTACGTGGCGGCGAGGCATATATAGTGAACATGATGATTCCTCCTTTTCAGGAAAAGAATACGCCTGGCGATTACGAGCCGAGAAGAAACAGAAAGCTTTTGCTTACCAAGAAAGAAATACAAGAATTGGGCAGTCAGGAAGATAGTCGAGGATTGACAATAGTGCCAATTTCGATATATAATAAGAGCAATCTGATCAAGGTCTCTGTAGCAGTAGTGAGAGGTAAGAAACAATTCGATAAGAGGAATACTATCACGAAGCGGGAGACTGACAGAGAGGCCAGAAGGGCCATGAAAGATCGTTAAAAATGCGGGGATGATCGGCATAGACAATTGCCGGCGTCCGTTCGTGCAGTGCGAGCTGAAATAACTCGTAAAACTTTTTCAAATTCGAAATGCTAACGTCAAGTCACCGTATTTTACGGCAAAAGATTTCGCATTCGCTCACGCTTAAGTTGGGCGCGTCTATCTGAGGGGATCCTTACCTTAGTGTGATGTCATAACCTGGATGTAGGGAATATGCCTTCTCACCATATTTCTGAATCAACGAGATCGCGGTCGCGCATTTTGCCAGATTTCATAACGCGTCTGTTAAACTACAAATCTAGCTAACACTGTAGAATCGTTCGGATTGTCTCGATTGCACGGCGGTTCGATTCCGCCCATCTCCACCACAAGCGATTTTTGAGCCTCTGGGAGGGTAAAAACCCTTAAGGGGAGCGACAGATGAGCGGTTTCAAACCCGCTTTTTCTGTTATAGGCCATTTTTTGCTCAAAAACCAGTTTCAAGACTAGTTTTTTCTGGTGAATATTACCACGATTGCATGAGATTCTTGCTATGTGGTCAAATATTAACGCTTTTTTTGCGCTGACCCAAGGTCAGTTTAGAACGCAGCCATTTCCTAAATCTATAAATTTACGGCCCTCTCCATCGCGTCTCTCGTTCTCTCAAAATCATTTATCACCAATATATGATCAGCATCATCTATGATTTCCGTGTGACAGTTTTTGATGCCTTTTGCAATTTTCAAAGCGCACGAAGCGAGAGAAAGACTATCCTCATTCCCGTGTATGATGCTTATTGATATTTGAGTGGATTCTAGAATGCCCTTGTTCTTGTAGTCGCAAATATTTTTGAAACAATAAAAATAACTATGAATGCCGGTATTTTTTATATCTGCAAAAATTCTTCTAACATTCCAGTCGCCCGTCCTCAAATATTTATTGTAATCCAGATGAGTACCTTTCTGTTTCCAGAAGGGAAGAATATGTAATATTCCAGAAACAATCTGCGCAAACAATCTGGTAATTTTTCTAGCTCGTAAATGTTCGTAGTCATATACCGCTCCTATGAAGGTAATTTTTCGTATATCGACTCGATCACTGTATGTTCCGAGCAGATCTATCACACCCAGCGCTCCGAATGAATGGGCGATGATATGTATATTACGCAAATCCAGGGATTTTATGACCCTGAATATATCATCTGAAAATTTCGATATCTTATATTCATCGATCGACTTCGGGCGAAACGATAGTCCATGTCCGCGGATATCCATACTGACCGTATTATAATCGTTTCCAAAATACTCCTCATACCTGAGCCATGCTGAAGAGCTTCCAGATAATCCGTGAATGAACAGCAAGGTGACTTTTCCGGGATCTATTTCAGACGTTCTCACATATATCTCATCATCTACAAAAAGGGTTTTCATCAGACAATTATACATTTGCCAATACAAAAAAAGAAAACCCCCGAAATTAATCGAGGGTTGCCGGCTCAAAGGGAAATCTGCAACCTGCTGTCAGTCGTGGCGGGGATCCACAGCATGCCTTTGCCTACCCGTAGGCAGACGGAGGGCATGACGGTGGTGCCGAACTGACGCATTCCGATTCTACCGGTTGGTACAGGCAGATCGTATGGCGCAACATTCCCATTTGAGGCGGTTTTGGGCCAAGTGGCCCGATGACCGTTCTTTTTCATGGGTACTCCTTTCTATGCTAAAGAGCTATATAAACGAAACGAGCCCTTGTGGGGCTCGCTTTGGTTTATTTTGTGATATCTGTGCTATCTAGTCACAACGCCAAAGCAAGCCCCCGCATGAGGACGCACTTTGTAAAGATGGACTGTGAATAATGTCTTAGCACGTAATAAGCATAACTCCGCATTTTCTATTATGCAATAGCACATATAATTGTGGATATTCATGAATTATCGCGATATAATCTAAATACTGAATATAAAACTCGTGTTCAATATTGATCATAAAAATAGCCAGAGGAAGGGTTTCACGCTGATCGAATTACTCGTGGTCATTTCTATTATCGGAATGCTTGCTTCTACTGTTTTAGCGGCGACAAATAGAGCAAGGGAAAAAGCCCGGTCTGGCGCATTCAAAAAAGAAATTCAGCAATTGCAATTTGCTCTGCAAATGTACTTTTTGAATAATGGCGAGAGATGGGTAGGCGATGTTGCCCCCACCCCTGTTTTTCTGACATCAATAAGTAGCTATGGAACCACAGAGACCACGTTGACTTCTGCTGTAACAGGTAATCAATGCCCGACAGCGGGTACATCCATGTTCGGAGATGTGGAGGTAAAAAAACAATTGGATGCTTTAATAAAATTATATCCGCGCGGCGTAATAGAATGTCTCATGACAAACGATGGAGTCAATTCGTATTGGACTATATACATGATGACCCCGCCATCTTCCGGTTCGACATGGAATCGTTGGTGCATGGATAACTATATCTTTACTCAGTCTAGAAATTTGATAGGTAATACCAGTGGTACGACAAATAGAATAATTAGAGTTTATCCGGGTGCGGGAAATATTGCAGCTGGAATTCCGGTGTATTGTGCCAGAGATAGGAACGATAACCCAGCCGACGGCATCGAATACGTAACCACTTCGCCAGATTGGTGATGATGATTGCATCTTTTCCACATTTCGACGCTTATATGACGATGCATCATGCTAAAATCTGCATACATTACAAGCTTTAAAAAAATAATATGGAGAACGACAAAACAAATTCATGTTGTGGTATGTGCAAGTGTTTCCATCATTCCATGGCTCCTGGAGCGATAGTGCTTATCGGTTTGTCTTTTTTACTTACAAATTTCGGCGTGTACTCAAGCGAAGTGAATAACATTGTTTGGCCTATATTGCTCATCGTGGCCGGCGTGGGACATTGCAAGCGCTTGTGCAAATGCTGCTAATAAAAAATAAATGTCAAAAGATACAGGATTAGATAATATATCAACACCGGTCGCTATCCTCATAGGATCAGTCATCATCGGTGGTTCAATAATTTTTGCGGCTAGCAGAATGATGGCGCCTTACAGCCCTTCACCTGCGACAGCAAATAATCCCACTGTTCAGCCGGCGGGGCAGACTCAGCCACAGAAGGCAGCAAACATAAAGACGGTGAAGACAAATTCACCCACGATAGGATCAGCCAATGCGCCTATAGTCATGGCTTATTGGTATGACTACAAATGCTCCTTCTGTAAGTTGAATGATCAGAATGTCATTTCTAGAGTTGTGACTGATTATGTTAATACAGGCAAAATAAGAGTGATGTTCAAGGATTTTCAATTCCTCTCAGCTGATTCGACGAAGATCGGCATAGTCGGACGAGCTGTGTATGAAGTCGCACCGAACAGATATTATGACTGGCATAAGGTTGTATTTGAAAATTTGGGCAAAGTTGCGTCGGATAAATCCATAGATGTGCAATTGTCTGAACTGACAACACTCGCTCTTGGTAAAGATATTTCTGTCAAAGTCATTGCTTTGTCAGTCTCCAAAGCTGATGAATATAAGAAGGCAATGGATGCTGAGAAGTCAGAAGGTAGCACTTATGGCGTGAGATCGACTCCTACCATGATGATAGGCAATCAGCTGGTAGTAGGCGCAAAGTCATACGATGAGATAAAGCCTCTCATAGAAGCGGCACTTAAGCGATAAAACTTTATATTTCTGTTCTTTTCTGTATAATCGATTAGATGACAACAAACGCAAAAAATAATCGTTTTGGAGCAGGCAAGAATGGAAGGAAAAAGCCGGAATTTCGTCCGAGATGGAGCTTTCTAAACATTCTCGCGACTATAGTTCTGGCTTTTTTGCTTATAACTGGTATATATGCCGAATTTGATTCTGGCACTCCTCAGCAGGAAAGAGTCGCATTATCGACTCTCGCTCTCGATATAAAACAGGGACTTGTAACTTCTGTTACGGTCAAGGGTAATGACATAATCGCTAATTATTCTGACGGAACTACCATTAAGTCTTCCCAAAAAGAAAATGATTCGTCATTCACAGAATCATTGGCCAGATTTGGTGTGAGTTCTGTTCATTTGGCGTCGACGACTATCGCAGTAGCATATCCGAGTGGTTTTCTATTCTGGTTTGTGGAGATCGCTCCGTTTCTTATACCGATACTTTTCCTAGTGTTCTTCATCTGGATGATATCTAGACAGATGAAGGGTGCAGGTGTTGCAGCACTATCATTTGGCCAGTCAAAGGCAAGAATCATCATGCCGGATGACACAAAACAAAAGATAACTTTCAAAAATGTTGCTGGCGCAAAAGAAGCCAAACAGGAATTACTGGAAATAGTTGATTTTTTGAAGAATCCCAAGAAGTTTATAGATATAGGTGCTGAAATTCCTAAGGGCGTATTACTCATGGGTGCGCCTGGTACGGGCAAGACTCTGCTAGCCAGAGCGGTGGCGGGCGAAGCCGGTGTGGCATTTTTCTCAATATCAGGTTCTGAATTCGTGGAAATGTTCGTCGGCGTCGGTGCATCTCGTGTGAGAGATCTTTTCAAAATGGCGAAAGAAGCAGCTCCAGCCATTGTCTTCGTAGATGAGATAGATGCTGTCGGCAGAGCACGTGGCGGAGGATATGGAGGTGGAAATGATGAGAGAGAACAAACGTTGAATCAAATCCTGGTAGAAATGGATGGGTTCGAACCTAATGAAAAAGTAATTGTTATGGCTGCAACGAATAGGCCTGATGTTTTGGATCCGGCACTACTGCGTCCTGGAAGATTCGACAGAAGAGTTACGATCGATTTGCCTGATAGAGGCGATAGAGAGGACATATTGAAGATACATTTGAGCAAGAAACAGTTAGCCGAGGATGTGAATGTAAAAGTAATTGCCGAAAGGACACCCGGTTTTTCTGGTGCTGATCTGGCATCTCTCACAAATGAAGCGGCAATTCTTGCTGCTCGCGAGTCGAGGACGACAATCGGTCAGTTCGATCTTATTCGATCTATAGAAAAAGTAATGCTCGGACCTGAAAGGAAGAGTCATGTACTTACCCTGAAAGAAAAAGAAATCACCGCATATCACGAAGCCGGACATGCTATCGTTGCTTCGGTATTGCCTCATGCTGATCCTGTTCACAAGATTTCCATCATCTCTCGTGGACGCGCAGCCGGATATACCCTGAAGTTGCCTTTTGAGGATAGAAAACTTCAGTCCAGAAAAGAATTTCTAGATGATATTGCAGTATCACTCGGAGGCTATGTGGCGGAAAAAATGATGTTTGATGATCTGACAACCGGTGCGTCGAATGATCTGCAAGTTTCAACTGCTTTAGCTAGGAACATGGTAACAAGATATGGAATGTCAGATAAGATAGGCCCCGTTGCACTTGAGGGTTCACAGGGCAAGGTTCTCTTCGGTATGGGCGTGGGTGATCGAGAATATTCTGAAAATATAGCGACATTAGTCGATCAGGAAGTAACGCGCATAATGACTGAAGCGAGAAAGCAGGCAGAGATAGTTCTTGAAAAAAACAAATCTGCTTTTGATGCTGTCGCGAAGACTCTCATAGAAAAAGAGACTATAGAGAGGGAAGATTATGAGAAGATCATCACTTCACATGGTATCTCTCTAAAAAATGGATCCGATAAGAAAATAGCGGGGGATAATACGCCGTTGGCTTAAGACTTTATTTTATTTGGTTTTTCAGATAATCTTTATGTGCTCACCTGCATTTGTATTGTTAGGTGATTCGAATGGCCATTTCCGCCCTTAGCTCAGTTGGTTAGAGCATCGAGCTTATACCTCGAGGGTCCCTGGTTCG
>CAZWUU010000023.1:1418-8782 GCA_964637485.1 uncultured Candidatus Saccharibacteria bacterium | reverse complement strand
CCGCAATAATTGGGCAGAACTCAAATAACATGCTTTACGCGTAATACGGAACAGATATAAGAACAGCCGGAGAGAAGGCTAGAGTCCTTGTAAATAATTTACGAAAGAAGAAACCTGATGCATCATTTGTAAAAATAGATTCGGACAACTGGTCTGTCGCAACAGTCCAAAATCATTTGGGCGGACAAGGATTATTTTCGAGTAAATATATAGTGTTTATCGATAGGGTAATCGATAGCTTGGACGAGAAGGCCGATTACGTGGATCTGTTTCAAGCCATTAGCGAATCTGAGAATATATTTATTTTGCTGGAAGCAAAAATCGGAGCTGAGATAAAAAAGAAACTAGATAAATATGCTGAAAAGGTAGTAGTTTGCGATGAAAAAGACGTCATAAAAAGCAGAACGGAATTCAATGTTTTTTCTATAGCAGAATCGGTATATAGAGATCAAATTCGTGCCTGGAGCAATTATAGGAAAGCTATAGATCTCGGAATTGAACCGGAATCACTCGTCGGTATTCTGTTCTGGAAAGCAAAATCAGTAGGTGACAAAAGGCTCGCCGGGGAACTTGTGACTTTGTACCACGATTCACACAGAGGTATCCTTGATATGGAAATAGGGCTCGAAAAGATTATTCTCAATTGCAGAAAGACCTAATTGTGGTAATCTGTCAATTGTTCGTTGCAATTAGTTTCGTGCGCCCATATCTGCGCTTCGCTCCGATATAGGCGCTTCGCTCGGACCAAAAGTCCAAGCGAGTCTGTTCATTTCATTATCTTCGTGCGCCCATATCTGCGCTTTGCTACGATATAGGCGCTTCGCTCGAGTCAAAATCAAAAAAGCATTTTTTGATTTTTCCTCTCGCTCGCGCCCATAGCTCAGCTGGTAGAGCAACTCCCTTTTAAGGAGTGGGTCGTTGGTTCGACTCCAACTGGGCGCACAGTAGAAATATTTTATATAATGTAGACATGTGCATGTCTATGGAAGCGAGTTTTACCGCTAGCGCAGTCTTGGCTGTCGCTGGAGGAGTGTCGCTAAGAGTGGCTACAAGGAAGCAAAGGATTCTCGCAATCGTTCCATTTCTTTTTGCGATCCAACAATTTCTGGAAGGTGTTCAGTGGATGTATCTGAATCAGGGTAGTGTATGTAGATCAGCGGGTTACGGATTCTTATTTTTTGCTCTTGTTGTTTGGCCGATAATTATTCCTGTCATTATTTATGTTATGGATAAACCCAGACGATGGCTGACGGGTTATTTTGTTGTGGGTGGCGCGCTAGTTTCTCTCTGGTCCGTATACATGCTTTTCACGAGACCTCTAATTATCGCTGTGGTGGGTCAGCATATATTTTACAATCCTCCAGGTGCGTTTGATGGGAGTTTGTACTTTTTATCATACATAATTGTCGTTGTTGGTTCAGCTCTTATTTCTAGCAAGAAAGGATTTCGAATACACGGATTATTGGGAATAGTGTCTGCGATAATGACCATACTAATATCTACTCACACGTCAGCTTCAGTGTGGTGTTTCTTCGGTGCCATCATAAGCGTGTGGATATATTTCAATCTGAAATATAAATTCCTTTGATTTTCGGCAAAACTATTTACAAATAAAGTTTGAATCAGACCACGCGCCGGATTGTCCAGTTCTCACGACGCTGTATATAACCTCTTGGCCTGTTATTTCGCTGAAGTATCCTAAATGTAAGCCATCGTTGCCTGATCCGACCGGATAACAATAATATCTATAAGCAAAAGTGTTTGAAAGCATAGGATAAGCCGCGTTATTGACTGGATCGACAGGAACTTGTGTTAAGTAATTGTATGTGGCTAAAAAGGGAAGGAAATGACTACCTTGAGTACCTGCGGCAGTTATAGAGCTCATGTCCCAAGCTCCTGCGGTTGTTTCAACAGGATAGTTTGCCGAAGGGATACAGCCTGAAGATTGAGGAATAGGCAAACATCCTTTATCTAGATAAAAAGAATACAAAGCATTATATATCTGTTGCATGTCTGATAGTCTCTTTGCGTCCCTGCCTTTCATGCGAGCGTTATTTAGTGCCACGAGGGTGATCGAAGCAAGCATGCCTATGATCGATATTACAATGAGTAATTCGATCAGCGTAAAGGCGGAATTACTGTTTTTTCTGTTTCGCGTTTGCATGATGTTGGCGAAATGGTAAGTTCATTATATGACGAAGAGGGAGGTAATACTAATACTGGACAACATAAGGAGTGTGTTTAATGCAGGCTCCATATTTAGAACGGCTGAAACGTTGGGTATTTCTAAAATATATTGTTGTGGTACAACTCCGACGCCGAAGGACCGCTTCGGTCGTTTGCGAAAAGATTTTGCAAAAGTATCGCTAGGATCGGAACAAATGGTTGACTGGGAACATCTGTCGCAAGAAAAAGTCGCATCTTTTATAAAAAGTTTGAAAAAAGGTGGTTATCAGGTGATAGCTTTGGAACAGGATCCAAAGTCGGTCGATTATAAGAATTTATTGGTGACAGGAAAATGCGTAATTGTTCTAGGTTCGGAGGTTGATGGTGTGGACAAAAAGATTTTGGAAATTTCAGATCATATAGCCGAAATACCCTTGGCAGGGAAGAAGGAATCTCTCAATGTATCTGTTGCTACAGGAATATTTCTCTATCGTCTGCTAGATAAATAATTTTTGATGAGTATTGCAAAAATGGGAGCTTCTGCCACCCACGATTTTTCTTATGATAAGACCGTTGCACTCTGGAGCGGAACATTTTTCTCCTTTCTTTTGATACACCTTATGATGTTCCTGAAACTCTCCCTTTTCTCCGTAAATATTTCGGTAGTCTGACATAGAGTCTCCACCGAAATCTATTCCGCGTTTTAATACTGAAATGAGCGCTTTATGAAGCGATTTAAATTTATCGCCATCTATTTTTGAAACCCTGGATTCAGGATGTATCCCGGCTCTCCACAGTGATTCGTCGCTGTAAATATTTCCTACGCCAGCGATCACAGTTTGATCCATGAGAACTTGTTTTATCTTGCCACTCGGGCGAAGATTTACTCTCTCCAAAAATAGCTTGTAGGGAAATTTTTCGTTTATCGGGTCAGGACCTATTTCATTGAGATGGAGACTGTCTCTAGGATTCTCTTCTTCAAGCAGTGTAACCTTGGCGAATTTTCTGGTATCAGATAGTGCCAGGTGTTTTCCGTTCGATAGCGAAAAGACTAAATGAACAAATCTATTATAGGGATCTCTCAGGGCGGGGGATTCTGTCTCGTCAGCTTGCCATTTGTTTGCACCGTTATCATAAAAATATTTACCGTACAGTAAATGACCAGTCATTTTCATGTGAATAAGAACGGTGTATTTGCGATCATCTTTGCTCAGATGAATCAGAATATTTTTTGCCACTCGCTCTGCATCCACTATTTCTGAGCCAGAAACCACTTTCTTGAAATGTTTGAAATAGGCGGGATCTTTTATGGAATCCTTTCCTTTGTGGTGCTTGCTGTTGTAATCAGTCCAAACATCATCTATTTTCAGCTTTTTCAGATGCTTATTAAGGCCGTTTACAGTCGTTTGTACTTCAGGAAGTTCTGGCATGTGATAAAATCTAGCATATATGCGACATTATTTCGCCATGCTCCTTGCGGTCATCGTTTTCATAGTTCCTTGGGCTGTTACTACATATCCGCAAGAAATGGGGAGTATCGTCAGTTATATAAATAATATAGGCGAACAGGTTGCTTCTGTAATACTCGCTCGAAATCCTGTTACAGTCGATAAGCTAAAAAATAACTACAATTCTGCGACCGATAGCGCAGAGAAAAATATAAGAATATTGATAGTTCCAGGGCATGAGCCGGATTTCGGAGGCACCGAGTATGGTTCTCTGAAAGAACGGGATATGAATGTAGAGTTGGCTGAGTATCTCAAAAACTTCATATCCCAAAATTCTAGATTCGAGGTTTTTGTTACAAGAGATCGCAAAAACTGGAGTCCTGAGTTTGCTTATTACTTCAAATCAAACTGGTCAGAAATAGTAGAGTGGACGAAGGCGCATAGGGACGAATTCAACAAACTCTTAAAGATTGGCGCAAAGACAAAAGTGGAACCAGCTGTGTATCATGTGAATGCAAGACCTGATGTGGGCTTGCGTCTTCACGGCATCAATAAATGGTCCAACGAAAACAATATTGATATTGTCATACACATTCATTTCAATGATTATCCTAGATACAATCAAAATTCTCCGGGAGAGTATTCCGGTTTCTCAATATACGTTCCTGAAAGACAGTATGAAAATAGTACGACCACGAAGGCTTTAGCGCAGACGATATTCAGAACATTAGACAAATATAATGCCGTATCTGACTTGCCTGGAGAAGATAAGGGAGTGGTAGAGGAGAGGGATCTTATCGCTGTAGGCTCGTTTAATTCGGTCAATGCCGCAAGTATGCTCATAGAATACGGATACATATATGAACCTCAGTTTGGTGACAAGATACGCTCAGTCACCTTGAAAGAATTGGCTTATGAGACATACATAGGTCTTTTAGGTTTCTTCGAAGATTACAGTGGTTCATCTATGAGTAAAACATATGACACATCATTCTTGCCGTATACGTGGTCTCAGAATATCGACGGAAAGGATGATTCCGTTCATGACGTTTTTGCTCTGCAAACAGCATTGATTCTCGATGGGGTATACCCGCCAGAAAACTATTATGAAAATGAATGTCCCAGAACTGGGAAGTTCGGTCCTTGTACCAAGAAGTCGCTAGAAGTATTCCAAAATAAATATCAGATAAGAGGTGAGGACGGTTTTGTCGGTCCGAAAACTAGAGCAATCTTGAATAAGATATATTCAGAATCTTCAAACTAAATTTCCTTTAGAATTTTTCTCGCAATTTCAGAGTCACTCCACGGGGTTTTAGTTCCATTAGGACCCATAATATATGGGTCTGTGCCTTTTCCTGTGATTATGATGATGTCATCGGTTCGGGCCATATTTATAGCAGAATGAATGGCTTCCTTCCTGTCCATTATTATCTGCGGTTTTTTGTTTGTTATGCCTTTTGCAACATCTTCGACAATCTTTCTCGGATCTTCATCGTATGGATCTTCATCGGTAAGAATGATTTCATCGCAATATGTGTCAGCCAACTCTCCCATTTTTACCCTTTTCCAATTATCTCTGCCACCCCCTGTTCCTCCGAGAATAGCTATGATGCGATTGCCTCTGGCAAGTTTAGGATCGGGTCTGAATACTCGGTAGATTTTTTCCAGAGAATCAGGTGTGTGAGCATAATCAACGACGACAGTGAAGTCTTGTCCGCATTCTATCTTTTCCACTCTGCCAGGGATAAGAGAATGATTTTCAACCGCTTTAATTATTATTTTGTCTGCAACCTCTTCATTCTTTGCCGCTGTTATTGCCGATAGGGTGTTATAAAGGTTGAATATTCCGGAAAGAGGGGAGTTCACTGTGTGGCCATCCAAGGTAAAAGAAAAACCATTTGGCTTTATGTGGTACGGCTCGACTTGTTTGAGAGAGTACAATATTTGCTTGTCCGTCTTGCAAGCCAGAAATTTCTTATGTTCCGCATCGTCGCTGTTTACTATCAGTGTTGTTTTCTTGCAAGAATGAGACATATATCTTGCGATGTTTAATTTTGCCTGTAAGTAATTCTCATATGAACCATGGGCTTCTATGTGTTCCGGAGAAATGTTTGTAAAAATTAGAGTATCAAGATGAATAAAGTGATGCCTGTAGAGTAAGGATCCTTGAGATGTCATTTCCATAACCATATAAGTACATCTTTCGTCGACTGCCTGGCGAAGTAATTTCTGCAGAGTGAATCTGCCGGGCATACTCATTTTGTGGAGATTTGGTCGGCTTTCATTTCCGACCTTGAATCGAATGGTATTAGACAGAGCGGTCTTATAACCCGCTGTTTCCAAAATCTTATTCAGTATTTCAGTCGTTGAACTTTTTCCTTTTGTTCCGGTTACAGCGATCACATTTATTTTTTTCGAAGGGAATCTATAAAATACTGCACCTATAAATGCCATACCCCAGTGGTAAATCGGTCGAACCCATTCAAGCAGGGAATCTGGCACTAACTTTTTAATTTTGATAAAAAATTCGTCCATGATTTTATCCGAGCAGTTTAAGGGCCGCTTTGACCTTTGCACTTACATCTTTTATTTCCTTGTCTATCGTTTTCAGAGCTTCTCTTGATTCTTCTGCGTCGTATCCGAGAGATTTCAATGCCTCTATTGCGTCCAGATCACTCGACAGAGCGTCATGCCCGTGAGTCCTATCACTAGATACAGATATTATCTTATCTCTCAATTCCAGCACTATCTTCTCGGCGGTTTTCCTGCCTATTCCGGAAATCTTGGTGAGATGCGCGGCGGATCCTGTTCTTATCGCGCCAACCAGATTATCTCTAGATGATAGGGAAAGAATATTCATGGCAGATTTTGGTCCGATGCCGGAAATGGTGATGAGTAGTTCGAATACTTCTCGATCTTTTTCATTCAGGAATCCGTAGAGATCCTGCGAATCTTCTCTGACCGAAAAATATGTAAAAACAGTCATTTTCTTGCCGATTTTCAGTTCGTGCGTATCCGACGAGGTGAGAAAAATCTTATATCCTACGCCGTTAACGTCGAGTATTGCGTGATTTGGGCCTATTACCTCTACAACTCCTTTTATATGAGAAATCATGAGGAAATCATAGCATTTCTTTACTTTTTAGCCACGATGTGATAATTTTTTCCTACATTCAAATCAAATCATGCCTATCACTTCTTCAGCAAAAAAAGCATTGCGAGCGTCCAAGAAAAAGCGCGTTTTCAACCTTAGACACAAGAAAGAGGTGGACAGCCAGATCTTGCAGTTCAGAAAGCTCGTTCAAGCCAAGAAAAAGGATGAAGCTGTAAAGATGTTGCCTGTGGTATACAAGTCATTGGACAAGGCTGCAAAGACCGGATACATAAAGGCAAATACAGCATCCAGACTTAAATCCAGAGCATCTGCTTCTCTGAACAAACTCTCCTAGATCAGCGCGTATTGTGCTAATCTTTTCATATGCCCTCGTCGTTCAACGGATAGGACGCAGGATTGCGGATCCTGCAATCGAGGTTCGATTCCTCGCGGGGGCACAAAATGAACGAAGTGAATTTTGTGGCCCCGAGCAAGGCACTTTAGTGCCTTGCGTCGAGGAAGCGAAAAGTCTGAGCATGTCATGAGTAGTCCGCCTCGGGCGGACGACGAAGGACGCGAAGACTGTACTGAATCTGTAAGATTCGATTCCTCGCGGGGGCACAAAATGAACGAAGTGAATTTTGTGGCCCCGAGCA
>CAZWUU010000023.1:0-1318 GCA_964637485.1 uncultured Candidatus Saccharibacteria bacterium | reverse complement strand
CGAAGGACGCGAAGACTGTACTGAATCTGTAAGATTCGATTCCTCGCGGGGGCACCCGATCAAAAAACTGAAATAACTGGCGCTTTTACATTTGCTAATTCGTCTTAACTATTGTATAAATTTCACAGAACCCTCCCCAAAATGACTATTATCAGTTCGATCTTTTTGATTTCAGTACTACTCATTTCAGCCGTACTTTCCGTAGTATTGGCTTTTTGCGAGGTTATGACGCTCATCAAGAATTCTCTGGCCACACCGAAGAACGTCTCATTGCAGATACTCTTCATGCTAGCCAGCTTTGTCGCGTTGTTTGCGATATACGAATACGTGAACATTTTCTACGACATCTGGTGGCGAAAGATTTTTGCAACGATACTCTGTCTGTTTTTGTACTACATCTACTTCTATGGATCATTGCTCAGGATGGTAGATGAGTATGTCTACCATGTGAATTACGACCTCGCCGTCGGTCGAAAATGAAAAACCCGTCCCTAAAGGACGGGTTAGATTTTTATTATTAGAACCCCACCCATTCAAGAAACTTCTTCAGCGTCGGCTCTCGATGTTCTGCCTCTGTTATATATTTCAGCAATACTTTTCTGACTTCTTCTGGGTCCGTTTCCTCAATATGAATTACGAGAAGGGGAGAGAACATCCTCCTGCTTTTCAAAAGAATCTTCTTTTCTGAAGGATCGTGTGGAATCCAAAACGACTCTAGGTTTGTAAACGAATAGAACACATCTCCATGGACGATTCCGCGATCATTTATTTCATGATAAATAGTTTCAGGGGGCCGCGAGGCGTGTAAGACAAGTGTAATGACAGCTATCACGACAAAGAGACCTGTGATCATTTGCCCGAACATAAAGCAGACTGCTGCTATGGCAAGAGTGACTATGCCGACTGCCCAGTACCAGTCGTTTTTTCTTTCTCTATGAATGTGTGTCGGAGCGTGCCAAGAGATCTGTGCTTCTGTAGCCATGAAAATATTATACCACTTCTCTCAAATAAGGTGTTTGTTTGTAAAAATGTTTTGAAGTAAACGGGGCGTGTGAGATTCGAGCCGGCCACCGGCTCTCGAAGTCATGCCTAGGGTACAGTCTTTATGATTATAACCACTGCCCGCAGTCGTCTTCTTCTTGGATAGAACTATGTATGGCTACAGCGAAGCGAAGCTCGCCTTCGCCACTTCGTGGCTTCGGCGTGACAAGTTGGTATGGTCGAGAGCGACCAACGGTCTGCGTTTTATTTTGAAAAATGTGTTTTGATGAAGGATCTCCCAGACCCTGATTTAAAATAAGCTTCGAGATTAAATGCC
>CAZWUU010000022.1:1859-9907 GCA_964637485.1 uncultured Candidatus Saccharibacteria bacterium | reverse complement strand
TGATGATGATACCTCCGGTATAGGCAATAGCTAATACCAAGACACTGGTGCCAGTCTGACCGCCGACTTTGAACAGATCTTCTATGAAAAACCTGAATGAATCGTACTTTTCAAATAGATAAGTCAGTACATAAGCGATAAATATTATAGATACTGCCCCTATCATATTCATGGCCATAGGCTTGGATGTCTTGCCCTCTGCATAAAAACTTCTGACAAAAAGGACTATGAGGCTTTGCGCCACGGTCGACACTGCAAATATAGCAAGCATAGCTGCGGTCAGTCTTGTATCAGCCCAATCGAATTTTCCGGCACCGAGGATCGTCCTCACTATCTGTGCTCTCAAAACGACAAAAGACACCAAGATGGGCATAGACCAGAATATGATATGACGCGCTGACGCTATCATTTTTTCGACGTATTCGCGCATATTGTGATCGTAATAAAGCTTCGACAAAGTGGGAAACACGGCGGAGGAATAACTGGCGCCGATGAGCGTCAGAGGCACTGACTGTAGTGTAAATGCAAAGTTGTATACGGAAATAGAACCGACAGCCATGACTGAAGCTATAGAAACCAACACGAACGATGACATTTGATTTGCCGCCAAGGTGATAGTCCTCGGAAAAGCGACCGTCATGACATTCTTTACAGTTTTCCAATCGATGTCACGCGTAAATCTAGGAAGCAGTGACTCGTGCATGAGAAATGGCAACTGTATTGCTAAATGCAGGAATGATCCGAGAGCAACTCCGAGCGCCATGCCATTTACACCAAATAATGGATATCCGTAGAGCACACCGAGAATGATGCTTAGGTTGTAAACCAGAGGACTGAATGCATAAACAAGAAATCTGAGTCTCATCTGAGTCAGACTGGAGAATAGATTCGAGAGTCCGAGGAGGAATGGAGACAGGAGCATGATCTGCATGGCTTGAATAAGTATCGGCAGATCTGGTGAGTCCTTAAAACCCGGAATGATAAATGGTGTTATGTACGGCGCAATGAAATAGAACAACAAACTAACCAGGGCCATACCGGCAAAGAAAACTGTAAATATTGAATCCAGAAACTTCCTACCGATCTCTTTATCCTTCGAGAACTTATCAATGAAAAATGGTAACAATATTGACGCCGATGCTATCGAGCCGATAGCGGCAAAAATAAAATCAGGGATTCGAAAAGCGGCGTAGTATATGTCTAGAATATTGTCAGCACCGAAGCTGAAAGCCAGGAGCTTGTCTCGAACCAAGGCTAGCAACAGAGACAAAAAAGCGAACACCGCCAAGACATACGCGGCCTCATGAAGGCCGCGTATTTCCCTACCTATGACTTGAAACCATTTCCTAACCATCGATTAATTATTCTCCTTGAGAGGAGGAGTCGATTTCTTTTCCGGTCTGGCTGCGTCAGCAGACGGCGAAGCTGGAGCAAACAGCGACTTGCCTTCCTTGAGTGTCGAGAGGATAACGGCTACTTCCTGACTTTCGGGATTTGTTGCTGCCAATGCTTCGAACTGCGCTATTGCTTCTGCATTCTTGCCAATTCGCGCGTAACTTAGACCGAGAAAGTATTGGGCATTCGCATAGTTCGGTTGCAGAGAAGCGGCTTTTTCAAGAGTCGATGCAGCCCTGGTATAATCTCCGCCGTTATATTGCAGAAGTCCGAGTTGGAATTGTAATAGCGCATTATTTGGGTTCAATTCTGTAGCAAACTGAGCCGCAACGATTGCATCATTCAGATTTCCCTGTGCGGCCTTGATCTGAGAGAGAAGGTATACCGCATCCAGATAATTTTGTTTGACCTGAAGCGCCGCGCCTATGGTCTGCACAGCCAAGTCGAGCTGATTTTGTGAGGCCTGCAATCTAGCAAGACTCAAGTATAGAGATGGATTGCCTTGATTTCGGAGAATTGCATTTCTGTATGCATTTACAGCAGTCTCATAGCTATTTTGCATCCTCATGATGGTACCCAGTTCTGCCACTCTCGCTTGAGAAATAAAGTTGTTGTAATTTCCTGGATCTGCAGCGATAGCCTTGTTTGAATATTCGAGGGCTTTATTCGCTACAGCTACTGATTCTGTCACTATGGCATTTGTAGTAGAAGCGTCCGAATTTGCAGTGACTGAAGATAAGAGTTTGTTTGTCTGCGAAATGGCCGATTCTGCACGCGCTTGCCAGTATATGTCCAGAGGATTCAGAGCCAGGGCTCTGGCAAATGATGCATCGGCCTTGACCGGATCTGAAGCAACTGTCAGATGTTTTACACCACCACCAAAGTAGGCCAACGCGGCCGTATTTTTTATGTATGTCACATTCCAGAGGATGACCAGGATAAGGACAATGACTTGAATTATTGGGGCAGCGCTATATGCAGATGATTCCGGACTGCGCACTATGTCTACAGATCGCAGTTTTCCGTAGGTAACCGAAGTGGCCAGCCATATACCAGCGAGCACAAATCCGTAGAACAGCACAACATGAGTCGGCACATAGACAAGACACATGAGCATAACCATTGCTGAACCTGAGTAAGAGGACAACATTGCAAAACGAGCGTATGCCCTTTCTGATTCAGGTATTGAATCGCCCGAACCACCATTCTTGACCAAACCACGCAACGATCGAACACCGAGAATACCGAAAAAGACCAAGAATAATGTCCAAACTATGCCACCGAGAAATCCCTGTGTTACGAGAGCTGTCGGAATGAAGGCAAAGCCAGAATTGAATTCTACACCCCAAGCATCAGTGGTATTGATAGCGGTCGGCTTATATGTGAGAAATGCCTGGGAAAACCTGTTTGGACCTGAACCGAGCAAAGGATCAGTTTTTAGCTCTCCCGCAGCAATGTCTATAGTCAAACGCCATGGCAATATAAGTTCAGAATATGCAGCATTAAGTCCCTTTACCACTGGTTCTGCCAAAGTGTATTTATTCGGTTCAGTGCCAAACTGATAGCTAAACAATACAGCCACCGCAGTAAGGATTAGCGGAAAAACTGCCAACCTCTTCACAAATGCTGATACCGCACCTCCTTCCGGCCTGCTTTTCTGTGATGTGAGATATACAGTAATACCGAACATGACCAAGGCGAACACTTGCCATGCCTTTACGTTACTTATAACAACCATAGACAGCATCGAAGCCACCAGGGTGACCCAATAAGCAATCTTCATCTTCGATGTCAGACGCAAGAAGGTAATACCGAAGAATGCAATGATGGCGATGACAGCAGAATATACTCCGAAGGAGAACCAGTTACCAATGAGGGTGGACGTCACACTATTCAACACACCCAGCGACAGGAAATTTGGGCCGAATGCGAATCTTAGGACATGAACAAGAAAAATGAGCAAGTATACGCCCATCATGCTCGTATAAATCAATGCCACTCTCTCCTTCTTATGGAGCGTTACAGCATAAGCTACAAACATAGCCAGGACCAAAGTCAAAATGAAGCTACCTGTTCCCAGCTCGAATCCTTGTCCGAAGAATGACTTGATGAAATTACCGCTGGAGAAAGCCGAGGCCACCACAGATACGAGCATGGCCAAGGAAATCATAGTCATGCTTTTCGGTGGAAGCTTCATTTCTCGTCGTTTCAATGACAATATGATAAACAATACCGCCGAAGCTGTAGTGAGAAACCCAATGACAAAAGTCTTTACTGATTCTATGGCGAAAAATCGAGACGGCCAAAAGGCTAATGGAGCCAACACAACCGCTACAGCCAATAAATAGAACGATATTGATTCCAATCTCGAAACACGATTTGCTTCTGGAGGCATTTGTTTGTAAGTAATTATATTTGTAAGTATTGTGATTATATCAAGAACACACACGAGAACAAGCGCTCCTTTGGGGAGCGCTTGTTCATAACGTCGCAAATAAGCCGAATTCTGTACCAATTAAGGCGACAATCATTTATCTCCGATCTGCATCACTGCAAATCTCTAGCGACTCAAATATCGCTTGCGCGATAAGTACGGTCTTGCACCGAAGTAAGGATTTTGCCGTTGCACATTCATGTCGCCATGAATATATCCCACTGGGGGATCGTGGACCGTTTCCAGCCACGCGTCACTGTTCGCACCTCTAGGATTACCCCGACGGGCGTTACCCGCTACTCATTATTGCGCCACATGGGCACAATCGGTGTTCGGACTTTCCTCCCCGCCGCCTGGAGTAGTAGTTTGTGTAGACAATTCTACATACCGCATCTCATAAGAGATGTCTGTAGGTCTCAAAACCAACTATTACTCCAGGCGGCGGGGCAACTGTCTATGCGACTGGTAGAATATTAGCATCTATTATACCCCTTGACAAGGATTGTAGGGGTGGTATAATACACGCCAGATGAATAATCCCGAATGAGCGCTTAGCTACCTAGCGCTAGAACATAAATCAGCGTAGCCGAGATCATTACATGAACAACAGCTAACCTTAAATAAACAAAGGAAGCCATAGAAGTGACGAAATGAGCGCAGGCCGAACGGCGCTATAACACAAATATCGGCTGGCCCAGGACCAAACCCTTCCCTCTCTGAGACAGATTTCGGGAAGTAAACCTGGAGCCGTCAACGACCACCCTATCGTTGACGGCTTTTTTATACGATTTCGCAAACTCCAGATACGCAAGCCAATTCTTTTTTTAGATCAGTTTCATTCTGCTTCTCATAGGTGATGATCTTGGAATAATCTACATGCTCTAACCTCTTCGATAATTCCTTGTAGGTCTTCTCATCTATGGTCTCATACGGAGCGAGCTTATAAACCATATCTTCCCTTGGCAGGAATGAAAGTCCGCCCACGATATCCCAATTCTTATAAACCCAGTTTGCCACTTCTATCCACTCATCATTTCCTACAGAAATTGTGACGGAAGGATTGTGTTCTGTGTAATTGATTTTCACGGTCTTCCAATACTCCAATTGTTCTATGGCGGTGAGATCATCTCTAAATATCGATCCTGACGGAGCTTTTACCGGAAACTCCAGAACGTAAGTAGTTGCATTTTCTGCTGTCTGACCGACTTCGGGATGAAATGGCACACCCTGATCCTTCAGCATCTTGAACAATGAATCAGTCGCTGATATTCGGATGCGTCTGATGTAGAATTTCGAGTGTCTCGGGTGCATTCCTGAGGAACAATCTACAGTCTGCGAGAGAGTTCCTGATGGTTTGACACAGGTAACGCAGGTAGACTCATTTATACCGAACCTCTTCGAATATTCTTTGTTAACTCTTATTGCTTCGGCTTTCAATTTTCTCATTACCTCAGGTTTTCGGACAACCGGAGAATCCCATTGACCCGTCATCGATACTCCCAGAAGTCTTTCCTTCTCACAATTGTCTTTCCATTCTTTGGACAAGTAAGGAAAATTCGTAAGTGTGGCCTGATATGTACCGAGAATGGTGGCGATTCTTATTTTCTTGAGCAAAGTCTTTTCAGTGTCTTCTGCTCTGCAGACGACTTCGGACAGATTACAAAATTGTTTTGATTGCAAGATGATCTCACCGCAAGGATTAGTACCTATCGGACCGATGATGTTCTTGCCTGATGGGTCGAAATATCCCTTGTACTCCTTCAAAACTTTTATGCGTCGCTCTGGAAGAGTTGTGGCCAAAGATCCTCGATTGAATATACCTCTCTCTCCTGATCGGCTTTCTATGAGAGACATCCATTCCTTGAGAAATTCTTCATTGGACGGCTTGGACATGTATACAGCCGAATTATTGGCCAACATTCTGTGCGGATGGGTCATGTAGAATGCGCCCTGCTTGGCATCTCGTATCTGTTCATCAGTAAGATCGGACAGAGAAATCATGGCGCTTCTCCTCACTCCGCCGGCCACCACACAATCACCTATCATGCAGATGATGTCGTGCAAATCGATCGGACGCAGACGCTTTCCTTGTCTTGCTATCATCGTCTGCCTGGTGAAGTTCAACAATCTCTGTAGTGGTGCCGGTCCAGAAGCTTTGCCTCCCATGGTCTTTAGTCTGGTACCTTCTGGTCGTATTTGCGAATAATCAAAATCTATATCCTTACCATGAGCCCAAGTCTTCATGCCCAGAGTGAGCGCGTCCGCCCAACCTTCTTTGGAATCTCCTATGGTATGAACAGGCAACTTTTCACCGGTTTGCATCTGGATCTGAGGAAACTTCTCGACATTTGTCGACTCTACAGCCCAGCCCACGCCGGTGCCAGACATCGATATGTACATTATTTCGCCCAAATCCTGGAATGCTTCTGGAGCGACGAATGAACAGTTGTAGGCGCAAACATTGTCTCTCCTGGCCGGTCCGCCGGAAAATTGTAGCAGTCTCATGGAAGGCATGGCTGATTGGCTCAGAACATATTCCCTGACTTCTTTGTATTCAGCATCAGTGAGCTTCTTGCCGAGATTTTCTCTCATGAATTCCATATATCTATTTACCGTCTCTATCCATGTCTCTCGTCTCTTCTCTGCATCGATCCATCGAGAATATGTCCTGTAGTAGACGAATTCTCCTAGTGCATTCCTGAAATATTTTTTGGAATCGTTGGCAAGCTTTTTCACACTATCAGGCACCTCAAGACCTTTTGCCCTGAGCTTAGCGCGCTCTTCTCGGTATATGACATAGTGCTTGGCGGTCTTTACAAAGTCAGAACGCATGAGCTCTGCCTCCACTATATCCTGAACACCTTCAACGGTAGGTACAAAGTTTTTAAATTTCCTCTTTATGCGAATAAGTTCAGAGAAAACCTGATCAGCTATCCTGGAAGCATCCTCCATGGATCCTTCACCGACTGTATTCATGCCCTTCCATACAGCATTCATGATTTTTTCCACGTCAAAAGGAACGATTCGACCGTCTCTCTTTATAATCGTAGGGATGGACACAGACTTACCCGCTTGTGCCGAAGCGGTTTTCTTTTTCTTTGGCATATCTAAATTTTCGCAGTCTCATTTGGCGGACAAACGAGAGAGCGACAACTTTATACTTTAATAATTTTGTAATGACGAGCTCGCAAGGAACAACTTTATACTTATGTTCGTATTCTACTCTAAAGGAAAAAATTAAAAATTGTGGATAACAGTTTAGAACACAATTTTTGCTCCGATTTCAATGCCATACTGCTCCGATTTGGCACTATTTATCTCCAAAACATACTTTACAGATGATGGAGGATAGAAAATGTCGGGATATGTGCTCGGATCGACAGAATTTTCGACGCCGATGACGGTCTTCGATGCATCCATCCATATGATATCGATCGGGAAATTCATGTCCTGCATCCAGAACCCATACTCACCCTCTTCTTCGAATACGAATAGCATGCCAGCATCGTCATCAAGTGACGTCCTACCGCTCAAACCTTTTTCTAATTGTTCGCTTGTACTGG
This sequence comes from uncultured Candidatus Saccharibacteria bacterium, assembly GCA_964637485.1. GTDB lineage: Bacteria > Patescibacteriota > Minisyncoccia > Phycocordibacterales > PALSA-1337 > C7867-002. The sequence continues at coordinate 2,515 of CAZWUU010000022.1, read as the reverse complement.
CAAGTTCGGCAGTGATGTTGCCTTTTGGAGTTTTAATGGCGATTCTTTGTCCGTTAATACTTCCCGCAGAGATCGCATCAGACCCACTCATGCTTTTTACAAGTCCAGACAATGTCGATGATGCGTTTTTCATAACATCAGCAAGTCCTGTATCATCCGACGCGTTCCTGGCTATATAAAAAACGATGCCTATAGTAAGAATGAATATTATCAGCAGTATGATTTTGTTTATTGATCCTGATTGCATAGAAATATTTCAGTGCTAGTATGTTTTCATAATATCATAAATCAAGTCAATCATTATGTCTCTCTGGCCAATAATAGTATCTTCATTCGTCACCTTTGCTATCAATACTTTTTGGTATTCTCCGTTATTGTTCGGGGATCGATGGATGAAAATTCTCGGTATCAAGACTGAAGAATTGGATGATATACGCGAGTCCGGCGTCATTCAGAAATATCTAGCAGAGTTGTCGCTCATTCTGGTTAATTTCATCGCTATCGGATTTATAATGTATGTGACGGATGCGCAGACAGTGCTGGACGGCATATTCATAACATTTATTGTTTGGCTATCATTCTCACTCACTCATTCTCTGCGAGAACTCATATGGGAGAACAGACCGCTCAATCTTATTCTTATCAAAGAGTCTGGC
>CAZWUU010000022.1:0-1759 GCA_964637485.1 uncultured Candidatus Saccharibacteria bacterium | reverse complement strand
ACCACAACAAGTGGCCAATCCTTGAGAGTGGCATAGTTTGTAAGATCATATGTAGCATATGTAACCAAGCCGAAAAACAGTCCGGATAATATAACTGCCAGTATAGATTTGTCAGATAGATTTGGCTGAATGACAAAGAATACAAGACCGGCAATGAATATGAGATAAAAGATCCCCGCCGACAACCAGCTCACATCTGATTTCATGAGCACACCTATATGCTTTGAATAAAAACCTTTTGCAATTAATCCCAACCAAATCGCATCAATCAATAGGAATATTGGCAGTGCGATTATATATAATTTTATGAACATAAAATGATTTTAACATGAAAATCGCCCCTCTAATTCGAGGGGCGATATGGTCAAACACATTTCTGCGTCTGATGTACATCAACAGCAAAAACAAAGTTGGTATTGAGTGGCCATGTGTTATTGGCTTCACCCGGATAAGAACGCAACCTCTTTTGTCCGTTCTGGTGTGTCACACCGAATATGCTTTCCCTGTTTGATTGATCAGGGAGTGCATCCATAGCCAGCACCAGTATCTCTCCGTCCGGCTGATCTGTATATTCCATCCGAAGATATGGGCCGACTAATATCGGACACTTTCCATATCCTTTCAGCTCGGCGCAATTTAGTATTTCATCGTATCTGGGTGGTTTGACAAAGCCGAGCTCCGATACAGATCTAATCGAGAGTGGTATCTGAAGAGAAGTGTCGCTGTGAACAACCTGTACCACAGAACCACCTTCGAAATATTTCTCGATGAGTGGTCCGACACCATATCCGGACAATGAAAGCAATCTCGGAAGATTTACTGGGGCATGCGTGCCGATCTGCAGGATCCTCCAGATGTAATTCGACGGCAATTCACTAAAAAATCTAAGGCCTCCCATATATCTGGCCAAGGCGGCCGGATGTTCTATCCATCTCTGCATGATTTCTGGTGATACATGAGGCAGAGCCTCGCATATAGACGACACAAAGCGGTATATTTGCTTGCTTGAGGTATTCACGGTACTTTCTTTCTCGTGTTTTTTCCTTTGTTTATGTTAAGAACTAACTGGATAAATTAATCATTTGTATATGAATTAGTCAATAAAAAACCCGCGCTGTATTTCACGCACGGGTTGCTACACGCACAAGATCAATATCAATCAGGAGGTCCGATTTTTTCGAGATCCGCCCTGGTTGCAGTCACGTATTTTGCCTTGCGAGAATACATGCCAGTTGCCAGCCAAAACGTATATCGCATCGGCAAACCCTCACGAACGAGACCGGGATCATTAACCTGTTCCACGGCCTTTCCAGCAAACTGTCCATCGCAATTGAACGGGTCACCGTGACGGTTCGGGTCATAATCTCCATAGTGAATACAGAAATTAAAATCAGTGCCCATAGCATCCAATACGTGGCCGAGATGAGTGTCGCACATACTGCTTAACATGCGATCGACACCGCGAGCTGCATCACGTATCTCGTCACCAGTAAATCCCTCACGATCGGCAACGAGAGACAGGCAGACTGATTGTGTGAACAATCTGGATTTAACGACCAGAAATGCCAGAATCTGCTTCGATATTGTGGTGCCGTCCTTGGACTTGAATATCAAGTACCGGAGAGCATCGGTTTGTCTATCATTAATCATAAAACTCCTTTCAATGTTCGTTTGTATTTACTCAGACACCGTGTCTGAGACTAAAATTATCATAACACGTGCTATTGCTTTTGTCCATAGACTTGGAGCCGTGACGCGG
>CAZWUU010000021.1:9190-10524 GCA_964637485.1 uncultured Candidatus Saccharibacteria bacterium | reverse complement strand
GCCCACTGAAAGAAATTATAATGAAAAAAATATACATAGTATTAGCAATCATCTTGTTATCAAGTGTTGGTTATTTATTGTACATGAGCGTGGTCAGTCAAAAAACGTGTTGGCCTGATTGTCCAGGCATGACTGACTCAGAAAGAGAGATATTGAAATATGCTGATTTGATACAAGTTTCATTTCCCAAGATCAGTTCAAAAATTGTGTCTCCGTTGATTGTGACCGGTAAGGCGAGAGGGAATTGGTATTTCGAAGCATCATTTCCTATTGTGGTTGTGAATTGGGACGGACTAATTATTGGGGAGGGATACGCTACTGCACAGGGAGATTGGATGACCACAGACTTTGTGCCGTTTAGGGGTACGATAAATTTTGTCCCTACGGAATGTTCCGATGGTGCCGAATATTGTTTGAGAGGTGCCGTAATATTCAAGAATGATAATCCTTCCGGAGATCCTACTCTCGATAAGGCAGTTGAAATTCCGGTTATTTTTGAGTAATATGCGAGTCTGGTTCGGGTATATAAAGTGATTCGTTTTTTCTCGCTCGCGCGCATAGCTCAGTTGGTAGAGCACACCACTGATACTGGTGGGGTCCCAGGTTCGAATCCTGGTGCGCGCACAAAATGCGGAGCATTTTTGCACGCAAGCGAGTGCCTGAATTTTTATGTTATAATGATCCGACGCCACAATGTGGCTCTATATTAGTTTACAAAATATCCATATGAAACTCGGTAAGAAAACAAAGATTGTGTGTACTATTGGTCCGGCGACTGAATCGAAGGAAAAATTGGAGGAATTGGTTGATTCTGGCATGAATGTAATGAGATTGAACTTCTCGCATGGAAATGCCGAGGAACATCAGAAGAGAGTCGATAATTTGAGGCATGTCATGGCGAAGACCGGCATGACGGTTGCTATACTGCAGGATCTGGGAGGGCCGAAGATTCGTATAGGTACATTTAAGGACAAAATCGTTACACTAGTTCCAGGCGAGACTTTTACGCTTACTACTGATAAATGCGAGGGAACAAAAGAGAGAGTATATGTGAATTACGAAGCCCTGCCGAAAGAGGTGAAGCCCGGTAATGCCATCATGCTTCAAGATGGCACCAAGAAACTGGAAGTTGTGGAAGTTAAGGGGAATGACATCATCACGAAAGTGATCGTTGGAGGAAATATTTCAGATCATAGAGGTGTAAATGTGCCGGGAGCAAGTCTTTCTATCGCGTCTCTAACTCCTAAGGATAAAGAGGATCTGAATTTTGGAATAAAAAATAACGTTGACTTCATCGCTCTGTCTTTTGTGCGACGTGCCAGTGATGTCAGGGA
>CAZWUU010000021.1:0-9090 GCA_964637485.1 uncultured Candidatus Saccharibacteria bacterium | reverse complement strand
GCCAAAAAAGGCGATAAGGTCGTGGTTGTGGCCGGTATGCCATTCGGTGAAGCAACTGCCACCAACTTTATACTTGTTGAAACGCTATAATACAACGCTAAAATAATAGTTTACCTATAATCATATTTTGCTTCGCAAAAATGCTTTTGTTGAGTATACTGTCGCCATGTCTGGAAAGAATGATTTTGTTGGAAAGAGAATAGCTGTAGTGGGCATTGGCCCTCATGGGGAAATGCTTACTGATATTAAATATTTAGTGAAGGCCAATGCGCTTGTATCTGTGTATGATTTGCGTAGCGAATCCCGCCTCGCTGAACACATATCGTCGCTTCGTTCATTCGGTCTGGCAAATATGGTATTGGGATATATTCCGGCGGACGATCTTCTGGACATGGATGTGGTGATCTTGTCGCATGACTATCCCAGAAATTCATCTTTTCTGGATGAAGTAAAGAAGAAAAACATTCAGATCGAATATCCAGAAACGTTGTTCTTAAAAAGTGCTCCGCCAGTCACCGTGGTCGGAGTGATGGGATCATGTGGTAAATCGACGGTTATCTCCATGATGAAACCCCTGCTTACTTCTGCCTGCAGGAAAGATGGCAAACAAAATTGTTTTGTCATAGATCCAGATGGTGATGACGGTGCCTTGGCGCATCTCAAAAAAATCAAGAATGGCGATATCGTCATCATGCGGGTCACTTACAATCTGGTTCGGGAAATAGTAGATCTCAAGTGGAGCCCTCAAATCGCCGTCTTTACTGCAAAGCCAGATGATAACGGTATGTTAAACAGCGCAGTCGTTTTTGAGACTATAGCTTTTCAGACCTACAATAATTATGTGATCGGAAATGATGAAAGTATCGACGCTGTTCGCAAATCCGGTTTTCATTCAAAAGCGAAAATGATCAGGACAAAATCATTGTCTCTGCCAGAAAATTGGCTGCCGCATGGGCGTACTACACATGATAGGGAGAACGCGGCATTAGCACTTGAAGTGGCGAAAATATTCAAGGTCTCTGATGATGTGGCCGAATCAGCTCTATTCAAATGGAAACCTTTGAAATGCAGGATAGAACTCATAAAGAGAATTAGAAATGTTGATTATGTGAATGATTCGGCGTCTGTTTCACCGAGATCGACGATTGCCGCTATAGCATGTCTGACTTCAGGGAAAAATATCGTGCTTATTATCGGAGGGGCAGATCTCGGGCATGACTTCAGGGAATTATATAAGCTCCTCAAGGATCATGTGCACACATTGGTCGTTATTCCCGGTAGCGGTAGTCTCAAAGAAAGGAAGGTTTTAATGGAACTAGAAGGTGTTGTTGTTTTGCCTGCGCCGACTCTGGAGGAAGCTGTAAGAATAGCTTCAGAAAAAGCCCAAAAGAACGATATCGTTCTATTTAGTCCGGCATTTGATGCCGTAGGTACAGATGCAAGCAGACGAGAGAGAGGGGAGAGATTTGCGCGTGCAGTCAGGTCGCTATCGTAATACTAGTCTCCGCAAATCATGCAGACGATAGAGCCGTCGTACTCTACGCCCATACCCGTCGCTTTAATAATACCGGCAACAGAGAGAGCGCTGTTCGGAGAAATTTCTAGGCCTGTATTCTTATGAGTCATATTCATGGCTAGAAGGATTTCATCATTTGTGACAGCAAAACCCGTGCCCCCAACTTTTTCTATCGCTGGAATTAGACTAGATTTGCGATGGGCGACCACGTCCACTATCGCATCAGCTATAGACGGTTCGTCCGGACCGTCGTACGCCTCGAATGCATCACTCATAGGATGACATGATGATGTTTGGACAATATTCACTGATATTTTCCTATTATTTTTAGCAAAATATTTTGCCAATGCCTCGGCTGTGGTGCCAGAAGATGTCCCTATAAATACCGCGCATAAATCCTTAACCTGCAGTAATTCTTCAGCCAGATCATCATAGCCCTGTAAAGCTAGGTCATCGGTGGATTGTCGGAGACTCGTGTAGCCCTCCTCTATAGACTGAGTCAATGCTTGCAGGGGGCGCTCTTTCAATATGATTTTCGTATATTCGTCAGCTGACTGCTTCAGCTTCTCAACCTTATGAGGATTTGAATGTTGTCCTACGTATACGATGAGCTCTATCGGGCCGATGCCAGATTTATTGATGTTGCTTACATGCAATACTGCAGCCAGTCCCGCATTGCCGGAGGAGGAAAGTGCGAACTTTTGATGACCTTGTCTAATGTAATGGTCTATCATTACCGGAATAGATCGTCCCTTATGTGAGCCATAAGGATGCAAGTCCTCTCTCTTGAAATACAGTATTGAACAACCGATCGCTTTGGCCAAATCAGAATATTTTTCTGTCGGGGTCAGATTTTTCATATCGTTGCTATAGTAGCTCAAATCTTATATCATTGAAAGACTGTAATATTATGATCCAAAAAACTGCAGAAACAGCCAATTCATTGTGTGTTTGTCCAGAATGCAAGAATACACTCGACTTGAGTCGTTATCCAAACATAGCCCCGGGCATGATCGTAGAATGCAATCATTGTGGTATGACTCTTCTGGTCAAAAGTATCGATAATGGCAATATAAAGACTGAGATAGTGGACGAAGGTAAATAAATCTCTATTTACGATTTGATAGCTTGTCTATCGTTTGTTCAATCATTCCTCGGAAGCCGTGAGAGCCGAGAAATGCGATGACATCGCCCTTATTTCTGCCTGTGACTAGGAAATCTACGAGTTTCTCATCATCCTCAAAATAATTTACGTCCTTGTGCGATTTTTTGATCGCTTGGGCAAGTTCATTGCCGTCTACCGATTGTTCGGGATTGTTCGGGTCGACTTTTAGTCTTGTCAGTCTGGGAATCACCACGGTATCGGCATCTTTGAAGGCATCCTCATATCCTGGTAATGATTGTGCGGTTCGGTTACCGCTGTTTGGCTCATATACGGCTACGACCATTCCTGTCGATATGTGTCGCAGACTATTTAGTACAGATCGTGCTTTTTCAGGGGAATGAGCTATGTCATCAATCACGGTGATATCGCCATCATATCTCTTTTCCATACGCCTTTTCATACCCTTGAATGTTTTGATGGCGGAAATTATAACGTCGGCAGATATGCCAGAAGAAATAGCCATGGCAAAACAGCCAGTAATATTTTCAGCGTTATAAGCGCCGATCAGAGGACTCACTATCTCATACTTATCATTGCCATGAGTAATTTCGAACGTAAGACCGTCTCTAGATTCTTTGACATTGCTGTATACATATTCATTGTTCTTATTATTGCCATAGGAAATATATTTTTTGCCTGATTGCTTCAGCAGGTTCGGTAGTGTCTTTGTGTCACCGCAGGCAATCATTATTCCGTGAGAAGGCATACTGTCGATGAGTCTTCTAAAAGCATCGAAGTAGGATGATTCGGTCGGATATACATCTGCATGATCCCACTTAACGGCGGATATCAAGAGATGTGTGGGCTTATAATGAAAAAACTTGGCGCGACGGTCCCATTTGGCTGTGAAATACTCATCACCTTCCACGATAGACCACTTGCCTGAAGTGATGATGGATGATGCCATGTCACTCTGTATCAGTCCACCTGTCATGTATGACGGTTTAAGTCCGGCCTGAGTAAATATGTGAGCAAGCAAAGCCGATGATGTGGTCTTGCCATATGTCCCCGCTACAACGATAGAATTTTCTTTTATAAGGAATTTTCCTAGAGCTTCCGGATAGGATATGAATGGAATTTTATTCTCTTGTACATAAACGAGTTCCGGATTTGAACCGCTGACAGCATTTCCGACAATGACTAGATCTGGAGTACCGGAAGCAGTCATTTTTTCAGGATGCCATCCGGAATAATAGGGAATTCCGAGTTTGGTGAGTTGTGTCGATACGGGTGGAAAAAACCCGGCATCACTACCTGTGATGTTGTGTCCTTGTTCGTGAAGAGCTGTAGCGACGGCACTCATAGCAACTCCGCAAATGCCTATAAAATGGATTTTCATGATGTTTGCCAACCATTTTAGGCGATTTTCCCAGATATTCATATCATTGACTTCTCGAAAAAGTATAGTATAATTATATTGCAAGATTATCTTGCTCCTGATCCGGCAGTATCCGGAAACCTGTGAGTAACGGGTTAACACAGCACATTGAAAGGTTTGTCATGAGAAATGACGGAAATGATATGAATCCATACGCGCGCTTGTACAAACTACAGGCGATGATTGGAAAGTTGGTTATCGACGGTCGGCGTGATCCGGTGGTTGTTGCCGATGTGTTACAAAAAATTGTCGATATTCCAGCCGAAGTTCCAGTCTCAACCACCCAGAAGTTCGCTCTGCTAGTAGACCTCGGCATCATCACGGTGCCCGACGACTACGATCACACGAGTCGGCTCACGACGTTCGGTAAGCAGAACCGTAAGAAGTTCTACTACTACAACGACAACATCACTGATCAGAACTTTCCAAATCCGACTCGGGTTCTCTCGCCCGGCGACAAGCTCCGCGTTCACGCGTTCAAGCAAGTCGTTGGTGGAACGACCACGTCGGAAGAACGCATGGCGTTTCTCGCAACTCAAGAGGCGATTCACGTCGGTGCACAGGGAGCCTCGCTCGTCTGGGACCAGAAGCGCGACCAACTACCGAAAGGTGAGTGGTATGCGTCCTTCGATGAGAAGGATCGTCTCTGGACCAATGCCGACGGCTACCACAGGGTGCCGTACGTGCGCTGCTACTCGGACGGTGACTTCGGGTTCGACCTTGGCAGCTTCGAGGGTGTCTGGGGCGGCGACGATGCCTTCCTCTGCTTCTGCGACGTCGAGTAGTCCTTAGAAACTTGGACACTCAGTTAGTTCTTCGGGTCTTAGACCCTTTGAGCCCTTGCTTAACTGCGAGGGCTTTTTATTTATTATTAACAATATTTTTTACTGCTTCTATATCAGTCTGCCAGCACGTTCCATCGAACCACTCAAGGCCGGAAAATTGCAGTTTGTATACATCGCCAGGTCGCTGAAGTGATCCAAGATAAATATATTTTTTGTTCCTGTCTTGTGCATGCTGAATAGCCAGAGTCATCATACCGAGTCCCATATCAGCAGGAGCTTTTTCAATTTCATAAAAGGGATATGAATAATGAAGTATGTCCTCATTCAAGTAAGCGATACAATAGCCGATGTCTTTGCCGTACATGCTGTATATGAGCAGGGAATTGAAATTGCTCTTTTCCGCGTCTGTGAGCATTTCCTTTATCTTTTGTGCACTCATTATGCCTGGGCCGAACTTGTTCTCATAGAAATCCTTGGCCAGTTTTCCTAAAGAAAAATCATAATTCTTGAGTGGCAATGATTCTATTCGGAGTGAAACCCCTTCCATTTTTCGGATGATTCTGCGATTTTCGCTAGATTGAGAAAACTGGCTCAAGCATATTCTGGCAGATCTTGTCTGTTGCATTACACCTCTGCCGATACGCGTCAAAACAAATCCACGATTGTACATCCCGCTGATTTTTTCTGGATTGAGTTCAGAAAGCACCTCTTCATTCCATGACAGGTATTTCATATTATTGCAGAGCGAACCAGAAGCCGATGACTACGAACATAAAGTGAACGATCCAGAATCTCATGACAGTCTTTTCTTCTGTCCAGCCCAATAGCTCGAAGTGATGATGCAGGGGAGCCATGAGGAAGACTTTCTTGCCGACTGTGTATTTCGATATGACCTGAATAACTACGGAGAGCGCTTCTATATAAAACATAAATCCCAAGAAAAATAGCGAGCCGATTTCTCCGATTGCCAAAGTATTTACTGCAAGCAGTGCTCCCAGGCCTAGAGAGCCGATGTCTCCCATCATAAAGCGAGCAGGTTTAATATTGAAATATGTATAGGCAATGAGAGCTCCAACTGCCGTAGCGTTCAGTATGGCTATTTCTCCGAAGCCGTTTATCCACGAAAGCAGAGTAAGAGAACCAAAAGTAGTGATGAGCATACCGCCCGCCAAGCCATCCATGCCATCGGCAATATTTACGGCGTTTGCTGTAAACATTACGACGAAAATAATGATGGGTACGATCAGCCAGCCGACATTTATGGCTATGTCGAATGGAAAATAAATAAAGTGCCAGGCCGGACCGAGTTTATTATATATCCAGTATGCGGTGACCGTACCGGCAATGAATTGGAGTATCAGTTTCTCGTGAACAAATATGCCCTTGCCCGGCCTTGAACCGAACCAGACGGATATTCTCTTGAATGCAGACCAGGGCAGAGTGATCACGTACCACAACCTCATCTTCCAGTCATGATGGACGCGAATGAGTGTGAGTATGTGGCGCATCTTGCGGGAACGTCGCTCAGTGCCGTAAACATTCATGATGTCATCTATTGCTCCCAGTGCTCCAGACATGAGCATGACTCCTATAGGAACCCAGGTAAAACTTCTTGACCAGTCAAATAGGTAAGTGATGATAGCTATTGTAAATATGACCAAAAGACCTCCCATGACAGGAGTGGTGGCCTTGTAAGCGTGCGAACCCAGCGATGCTAGCTCGTACTTTGTACCTTTTACAATGTGAAATTTTCTGAGAAATCTTATGAATACCGGGGCAAGCAAAAAAGCCACAATGGCCCCTATGATCGTAAAGCCCATAATATAAGCCAGATCTGCAGTACCTTGCAGAAAAGTAATCATTAGATGAAGAATATCACGCTAAGGAAGCCACTTCAATCTGCGTATTTCGGTAATGGAATTTTTTGCACGTAACTTCAGTCCTTCTGCGTTTTCCACATTTTGTTCCTCATTCCAATTGCCGTCCCAAATAGTACCGCTCGGAGTCGAAATATCTATGGATCCTTGTTTTATTCCGCTGTCGAAAATGTTCTCGTTCTTATGCCAGATAGCGTGAGTGTACTTTATGCATCTCAATATTCCGGATTCTTTAGTTACTACATGAATGATGAGTATATGATCACGATCAGCGGAATCAGAATTTCCGAGCATGGTGATCATGTCTCCGGGTTTTGCCATTTCAAGTTGTACGACTCTACTGTTAGTGTCGCTAGATAAAGTCTTAACACTGCAATTTTCAGCAGGTCGCAATCTGGCTCTCATGAGGGCTAGAGGATTTCTGCCGACCATCATGGTGAGGTGATGACTCAGTTTATTGTGGCCGGTCTCTTGGCTAAATGCATCCAAGACGTGATATGCGAAGCCGGAACAATCGATACCGAGATTGTTTTCGTTCAATAATCTTTTCAAACTTGAGTCAGATACACTTTCTAGTTTTACATGTTGCTTGTGAAGAATAGTCTCTGCTTCTTCGGCTATCTCTTTCGGTGTTCCTTTTCCCGCATAAGCGCGTAAAGCGCCTCGAGAACGAATGATTTTATTGTTGAAATAGGGGACCCGGCATACAGCGTTGCCGACTTTGAGATTCAAGTAATCATTCAGGATTTTTTGCGTATTCGGAGGTAATTTTTCCGTTTCCATATTTATGAAAGTATATTAGAAATTTTTTGCCCAAGATCATTCAGCTTATTATGTTCCTCTATGATCGATGTCTTCGACTGGATGCGCAGAAGATCAGAATTGAAGTCCTTATTCTCATAATTTATTACATTTAAGCCAATTTCAGACAGGGAACTTATGACATTTTTATCTACGGCAGATTTATCCTTCGTCACTCTTTGAATGATTTGAGATCCATCGTTTATTCGTATGAGTTCGCCTGTTACCGGCTTGCCGAGCAGAGCGTCCGTGTGGGCTTCCATGGTCGTAATGCCGGTATTTCCACTGGCTCTCAATGCTTCCTGCATATTTGATTCATATGTAGTCGAGGCTGGTTGTCTGGCATTTACCTCGATGAGATAGAGCTTGCCCGTACTCATATCCTTGATCACATCGATGCCAAATAGACCCTTCCAGAATTCCTTCTGCATTTTCTTTCCAAGCGCCGTAATGATGTCGTTCAACCATATTATGTCTTGTTGACTCAGAGTCTTGTGAGCAAATCCCCAATCGTTACCAATCGTCGAGAATACAGAATCCGTGAAAGGCTTCATGCCGGTGATTTGATAGCTCGGATTGCTCTGGATGATTCTGTCAGGAGTGACGATCACGTTTACCGTAAAAGAAGGTCCATCGATGTATTGCGTCACTCGCGCTCTTCTTTCGGGAAATCGAACCTTGAGATCGTTCAGGGCATTTTCATTATCGATGAGTATTGTACCTCCGCCTGTATGACCATGTGCCCACTGAATGATGAACGGCTTGTCAGCAAATTTGACATTCTTCATATATTCTATTCTGTGGGAAGGCAGATAATGTTCCAATTCGCCGAGCCAGCGTATCTGGCTAATTTTGTTTTCAACTTTCTCCGAAGCTTCTGCAAGAGGGTTTATGAGTGTCCAGCCAAATTCCTTTGCTATGGGCTCGATACGTATAGTGTTTTTGAAAACCATGACATAGGGTTTTGAATTTTTCTCTGCCGTAATTTCATCGATAGTTCTTCTTGTGTCCGGATGTTTCATCAGATCGCCCGTTCCAGAGCTGTCTTTGCCGTCTTCCTTTATGAGGGTTACAAATCTCGGGAATTCTTTACGAATCTTTTCGCCATATTCGGTGCGGTTTGAAATAATTCTAAAATGCTCATTCGGCTTCATTCCGAGGGCTCTTTCTATTTCTCTGGTTATATATACAATCGTTTCTTTTTGCATATAGACCAAGTCTAGTATAGTTTGACGGCTTTCTCAAACGGGCGTATTGTCTCCTGTATGGCAACTCTATATGTAGTGTCAACACCCATAGGAAATCTGGAAGATATTACTTTGCGGGCACTCCGAATTCTCAAGGAGGTCTCTTATATTTTGTGTGAGGATACGCGAGTTACAAAAAAGCTGTTGACGAAATATGCTATTTCTACAAAGACCCTTTCTTATCATACTCATTCCGGTTTATCGAAGACAGAACAAATAATAGATATGCTACTAAATGGAGAATCCCTGGCCTTGGTCACGGATGCCGGTACTCCCGGCGTATCGGATCCGGGGTCGTTACTCGTAGCACTTGTAAGAGAG
>CAZWUU010000020.1:0-12839 GCA_964637485.1 uncultured Candidatus Saccharibacteria bacterium | reverse complement strand
CGGTGTTGCACTGGATCGCATTTCATAGAAAGTTTCCATCATTTACGAGGCCTGCATTTACGACTCTCATGCAGAGCGGTGTGGCCTCAGTTCTTATAGGATATGCCTCGTACCTTTCACTTCAGATATTTTCGAATGTTTTTCCGCATTATCGTGCCTGGGGTATATTCATGCAGGGGTTCGTATCGGCACTGATCGGAGCTGTGGTATTCGTATTATCTCTGTATATTCTCAATAATCGAGAATTAAAAGAGGTCTACAACACTCTGCATAGGAAAATCTGGAAAACACCTGTACCGCCTGCGGAAGTGGAGCATATTTGAGTATTGTGGTATTTTGTCTTGGCATGAACAAAGCCAATATACGCAACTTTTCTATCATTGCGCACATAGACCACGGTAAATCGACCTTGGCAGATAGGTTGTTGGAGATAACCGGCACTATCGAAAAGCGCAAGATGCAGGAGCAAGTTCTTGATTCTATGGAACTGGAAAGAGAGCGCGGTATCACCATAAAAATGCAACCTGTCCGAATGCAGTATAAACATCAAGGAGAGGATTACGTCCTAAATCTTATAGATACTCCAGGCCATATCGATTTTTCATATGAAGTGTCGAGATCACTGAGAGCCGTAGAGGGTTCTATATTGCTAGTAGATGCAACACAGGGCGTACAGGCACAGACACTCACTACATTAAACATGGCCAGGGAATCCGGACTCACCATCATTCCGACCGTGTCAAAAATAGATTCTCCGCTCGCCAGAACCGATGAGGTCGTCGCAGAGGTTTGTCAGCTATTGGGGTGCAAAACCGAAGATGTGATGAAGGTATCAGGCAAGACCGGCGAAGGTGTCGAAGATCTTTTGTGCGAAGTCATCAGAAGAGTTCCTCCTCCGAAGTCGCCAGATGCAACAGAGAAGTTTCGATCTCTCATATTCGATTTTCAGTATTCAAATCATACCGGAGTCATCGTGTATGTAAGGGTGATGAACGGATTTGTTAGCCGTCACGATAAACTCAAGTTCAAGATAGCCGAGCGCGAATTTGAGGCTATAGAAGTAGGAGTTTTCAAGCCGGACAATGTTTCTGTGCCCCAATTGGGTGCTGGAGAAATAGGTTATATCATCACAGGTATCAAAGAACCGGGTGTTGCATCGGTCGGTGATACAGTTTCTGATCCCGCAGACAGACTGCCTCCTCTTGCGGGCTATAAGAGCCCCAGGCCGGTAGTCTGGGCATCTATATATCCTGAGTCGCAAGATGACCTGCCGGTCTTGAGACAGGCTCTAGGAAGACTGCGATTGTCTGATTCATCGTTTACTTATGAGGAAGAAGCGTCAGGAACTCTCGGAAAAGGATATAGATGTGGTTTTCTAGGAATGTTACATCTTGAAATAGTCACCGAGCGTCTTCGTCGCGAATTTAGCCTCGAGCTAGTCGTGACACAGCCGACTATAACTTATATCGTCGAAAGCAAGCATGGTAAGCAAACAACCATATATTCACCAGCTCTATTTCCCGATGATCATGAAATAAAATCCGTTTCTGAGCCGATAGTCACCATGAAGATCATCACTCCTCCACAATACTTGAGCGGTATCATGAAGTCTTTGTATGACCACGAAGCCAACGTTGTCGCGACTGAGAACTTCGGTGATTCTAGAACGATGCTCACGCTGAATATGCCCCTCCGAGAACTCATGAGAAATTTCTTTGATGAAATAAAGAGCATATCGTCGGGTTATGCTTCTGTCTCATACGATATTACTGAAAATAGAAATGCTGACGTTGTCAGGCTGGATATATTGGTGGCAGATGAACCGGTCGCCGCTTTTGCCAGAGTTGTATCGAGAAGAAGAGTGGAAGAAGAGGCGAGCGCTATGGTGCAGAAACTTCATGAAATACTGCCACGCGAACTCTTCACATTTAAGATTCAAGCCAAAGCATTCGGTAGGATAATTTCTTCTGAGACCGTATCAGGCAAGAAGAAAGATGCCGCCGGCACTTTATCAGGCGGAGATATCACTAGAAAGATGAAATTGCGAGAAAGACAAAAGGAGGGAAGAAAGCGCTTGAAGGCGCATGGCAAGGTCAATATTCCGCAGGAGGTATTCGTAAAAATGATGCGCGCGGAGTAGTAGCTAGATTACTGGATATTCCAGGCCGGGAAATACATGAGTATCATGCTGAGGCATACCAATATGCCGATAATCATAAAACCAATTTTGGCGAATTTCTGGGTTTTTTCATGAAATAACATAGTGGCTGTAGTATACTGTCTTGTATGAAGCCGCGCAACAGATCGGCCTTTGTGAAGTTTTTGGCATCGCCATTTTCGGTGTTGCTATTCGTTGTTGTTTTGAGTTTGCTCGTGCCTGCATCATGGCGCATGTATAACAAAAGATTGGATGTAGAGACTCGCCTTGGGGACTCTGTAAGAAGATATGACAAGATCGATCAGCATAAGACTAATGTCAGCAAGGAAATAGAGAGATTATCGACAGACGAGGGTATGATAGGGGAGATCAGGCGTAAATTTCATGCTATTGAGCCCGGTGAGCAAGTGGCTGTGGTAATAAACACTGAAAAAGCTACGAATACTCCGGTCGGAGAAGAGCAAAATTATCCAAAAAATGATAAAAATATATTTGAAAGATTTATAGGTATTTTCGGCTTTTAGCGGGTATGGTTTAGTGGCAGAATGGTTGCTTCCCAAGCAACAGACCGGGGTTCGATTCCCCGTACCCGCACAATGATCCGCGAGGACTGCCGGTGGCAGTCCGAGTGGAGCATCAATGTGACGAGGGTGGGAGCGTCAAATTTTCAATAATAATAAAACCTCACGTTGATGGCGCGAGGTTTTATAGATGCCGGGGCGAATATTATTTAATGTTCAATGATGATTTAATCTTTTCTTCATCGAAGCCGACAATGACAGTGCCGTTAATGTCTATGACAGGAACACCCATTTGGCCGGTCTTGTCTATCATTTCTTTTCTCTTTTCGAGATCGGTAGCTACGTTGTAATCCTTATAATCAACTCCG
The DNA here is from genome assembly GCA_964637485.1 of uncultured Candidatus Saccharibacteria bacterium. Lineage (GTDB taxonomy): Bacteria > Patescibacteriota > Minisyncoccia > Phycocordibacterales > PALSA-1337 > C7867-002. The sequence goes on along the minus strand of CAZWUU010000020.1, from coordinate 9,792 downwards.
TTGGCCTTGAAGAAACTCTTGGCCATATTGCAGTAGACACATGTCGGTGTCGAATAAACTATTATATTTTGCATTTATTTTACCCTATGGGTCAGATTAACCTTATAGGTATTCATATTATCATTGAAGAGGTTTTGACGACAAGCTCCAGAGTCCGACTTGTCGTGGTATAATCATTTTCGCATGTCATATCTGCACTTCATCGAGGCATTGAGAGACACGTTCGTGTCTTTTGCTGTGAGTGGTGGCTATTTTGCAATATTTTTGAGTGTCTTGGGCGAGGGAATACCTCTACTAGGCATGGCAGTCCCTGGAAATCTCATTGTTATTACGGCCGGGTTTCTATCGGCGACGGGCGTTCTAAACATTTATATAGTCTTCGTCATTGCACTAATTGCGGCACTGATAGGTGATTACGTGAGTTATCTCCTCGGTAGACGCTATGGTTGGAACCTCATAGAAAAGCTCAGACCCTACTTTTTCATATCAGACAGCATATTTATCAAGACCAGAATGTTTCTCGAAGCTCATATGGGCAAGGCGATCATTCTGGGTAGATTTAATCCTTTGACTAGAGGACTGATGTCTTTTTTCGTCGGGGCTAACAACTTGCCTCATGGAAAATTTTGGCTCTGGAATTCTATCGGTACTGTATTGTGGGTTATTTTTTCAATATCAGTTGGATATTTGCTCGGCCTAGGATATTCGTCGGTCCAAAGCTGGGCGAGCAAGGCGCTCATAGTTTTCGTTGTTACAGCCGTTCTCATTATTTGGGTGTATCGATTCGTAAACATGCGTTTTCATATATTTAGAAAATATGAACTGTTTGTTCTCGGTTTTGCATTGGCGTCAGCATTTGTATTATTCAGAATGATCGAAGATTCATTTGTTCATGTGCCTTATATGGCATCGTTTGATTTGTATATCAATGATTTTGTGAACAATTATTTGATACTGCATTACGGATATTGTCTCGCTCAAGTGTCTGCATGGTTCAGTGCACTGTTCGGTACAAAAATGATAGTTTTGCTTACACTGCTCGGTAGTGTTCTTCTCCTCGGTTGTAATAAATGGCGCTCGTCTGCAGTGCTTATATTGTCTATTGGTTTTACAGGAGTGTCTACACTATATCTGAAAGAGTTTATTTCTAGAATCAGGCCGGAAAATTATATAGCTGATTACTCAGCTCCCGTCATAGGTTTTTTATTCGATCATGAGAGCATCATCACAGAGCCGAGCTTTCCATCCGGCCATGCATCATTCGCGGCGGCATTCCTGTTGGTTGTGACGTATTTGGCACTGCCAAGAATCAAATCATGGGTCGCCAGAGAATCGATAATCGTCGGAGCGGTTGCCTTGGGTGTGATTGCTGGACTTGCGAGGCTCATCACAAGCGTTCATTGGGCATCTGATGTCATTGCCGGTTGGGCACTAGGAATATTCTGCGCTTCCTTGTCTATATTGTTTGTTAGATACGTAAGTTTTCTGATAGACCCGGCTAAGATACTAAAACAGGGGATTACCGGACATATTTTTAGGAGTTTTTCTTCCAAATAGCTTAAGTACAGTCGGTGCAAGATCTGCGAGACCACCATCATGTATTACTAATGATTTATCGGTGATGATGCACGGCACGGGGGACGTGGTATGAGCGGTGTGTTTGAGGCCGGTAAGTGGATCTATGTTTATCTCGGCATTTCCGTGATCTGCAGTTATTATTGCAACTCCTCCGAGAGCCGTCAGTCTATCTATGACTGATCCTAGTGCAGTGTCGACCGTTTCAACGGCCTTAATAATAGAAGGTACATTGGCTGTGTGGCCTACCATATCCGCATTGGCAAAGTTTATGAAAATAAAATCAGTGCCAGCTTCTATTTCCTGGATTGCCTTCCTTGCTATGTCTTCCGCACGCATTTCAGGAGCTTCGTCATGTGTCTTCACATCCTTTCGACTGTCGAGCAGTATATCCGTTTCATTATTGTAGGGTTTCTCTCTACCGCAATTGAGAAAATACGTAGCATGAGCGAACTTTTCTGTTTCTGCAATTCTGGCCTGTCTTAGGCCCGCTCCCTCGATCTCGCTACCGAGAGTGGTCTCTACTTTTATGGGAGGGTAGGCGACTGGGCAATCGAAATCTACACTGTATTCAGTCATGGTCGCAAAGTAAATATTTTTGTTCTTCGGCAGGTCTAGTATTTTGTGAGACAGCATTCTGGCTCGGTCGGCACGGAAATTAAAAAAGAAAATCGCATCGTTATCCTGGATTGTGGCGACCGGAACTCCATTTTCGGTTCGTACTGCCGGCATAAGAAGCTCGTCCTTTTCGCCGAGTTCATATTGCTTCGATAAATAGTCGCTGGTTTTGCCCTCGTATCTCTTTCCGCTAGCTGAAAACATCACATCCAGGACCTTCTGGAGTCTGTCCCAATTATTATCACGATCCATCGCATAATATCGTCCAGAAACGGATGCGATCTTATAATCAGCCCCGAGTGATTCGATTTCCTGCTCAAGTTCTGCAACATATTTACCGGCACTTTGTGGCGGGGTATCTCTGCCGTCAGTAAAAACATGGACGGCGATTTTCTGGACATTATTTTGTTTGGCTATATTCAGGATAGCTCTAAGGTGTCTGTCATGGCTATGAACTCCACCATCCGATACTAGACCCATAACATGAAGCGTTCCTTTAGAATTTTTTACATGACTAAACACTTTTGCCAGCACAGAATTTTTTGCAAGATTTCCATTTTCGATTTCCTTATCGATTCTTACCAGATCAGTATCTATGGGTTTTCCAGCACCTATGGTCATGTGACCGACTTCGCTATTGCCCATCTGACCTTCTGGTAGTCCCACGGCGTTCCCCGAAGCCTTCAGGAGACAATGAGGGTACTCAGACCACAGGCGGTCGAAATTTGGCTTTTTCGCACTGGCAATAGCATTGTCCCGACTTTCTAATCTATGACCCCATCCATCGAGAACTATCAATAAAACTGGTTTTTTCATTCGGATATTGTAGCACGCTCTGAATTGTCCTTGCAAATTATCAACAAATGTTACCTAATGTTTTGCAAAATTATATCATGGCAGGGAAGTGCCTATTTTTGTCATTATTACATTATTCTGTTTGACCGCATGTCAATAAGGATATCTGATGAAGAGCGGACTTGTCCGGGTAGTATACTTTTGCCTGCGGGAGCTAACCAACCCGCTCTTATTACAATGGCAAACGCACCAAAGCCACAGCCAGCATCACCGGCTCCTCAACAGTAAGAGTCTGGGTTATGCTCACAAAAACGCCCGTAAGGGCGTTTTTGTTTTGTGAGCCATTATATTTTGCCGGAATAGCAACTTTCAGTTGCTACCTTGCGAATTAAATCAGGGTAGTGAATCAGTGCAATCAAAACAGCGCACCTCCACGAGGGTGGAGATGTGCTGCCATAGGGTAGGTTCTAATATTTTGAGCTCGGAGACTAAATACTCAAGGTGGGACTGTTGATACGGTGATCAATTATATATGTCCCTAAATTTATGGTTAAAGTTCCTCCTCAAAATGAACCTAGTGTCATTGTGACTCTTTTGTACAAATTTTCAATGCTTCAGACTATGCCAAAGTTCATAACATGTAGATTATTCAGTATCTTCAGTGCAAATCTATTTTGTTTGCTTTCCGTAGACTGCCTTTTTTCCCAATTCCTGTTCTATTCTGAGTAATTGATTATATTTTGCGATTCTGTCGGTTCTGGAAAGAGATCCCGTTTTTATATAGCCGGCACCGGTACCCACCGCAAAATCAGCAATAGTTGTATCTTCAGTCTCTCCGGACCGATGAGATATTATAGAAGAGTATCCCGCCTTGTTTGCTAGGACGATGGCGTCAATTGTTTCCGTAACTGTGCCGATCTGATTGAGTTTTATTAGTATGCTATTGCCGATCTGTTTTTCGATGCCTGTTTTCAGCCTCTCGATATTTGTTACGAACTGGTCTTCGCCTACCAGTGTAACCTTCGAGCCGAGTGACTTCGTCAAATTTGCCCAGCCATTCCAGTCATCTTCGGACAAGCCGTCCTCTATAGACACAACAGGGTATTTATTTACGAAATCTTCATACATCTTTATCATTTCATCTGAGGTGAGCTTCTTGTTTTCTCTGGACAGTTCATATGTGCCGTCTTTGTAAAGTTCTGTAGCGGCACAATCAAGACCGATGTAAACGTCCTTTCCGGGTTTGTAACCCGCATTTTCGATGGCTCTCATAATGACCGACAGTGGTGCTTCGTTGCTTGGTAGGGACGGCGCAAAACCGCCCTCATCACCCACTGAGGTCGTATGTTTTTCATCCTTAAGTATTTTCTTCAATGAATGGAAGATTTCTGTTCCGGCCTGCAGAGCTTCGGAAAAGGATTCGAATCCTTTCGGTATTATCATGTACTCCTGCAAGTCTGCCGAATTTTCTGCGTGCTTACCGCCGTTTATGATATTCATAAGCGGTACGGGGAGTACCATCGGCGTATTCTTTGGCATTAGGCCGTTGAAATATTGATATAGGGGTATCTTCATCTCATGCGCTACTGCTCTAGAAAATGCCAGCGATACGCCCAATATGGCATTCGCGCCTAATTTGCCCTTGTTCGTCGTTCCATCGAGTTCTATGAGTTTGGCATCCAGCTCCTTCTGATCAAGTTCCTTGCCCTTTAGCGTTGAGTATATGGTCTCATTTACGTTCTTAACTGCATTGCTTACACCCTTTCCCATATAACGTTTGCCCCCATCCCGTAATTCTACGGCTTCATGACTACCGGTCGATGCTCCTGACGGCACTGACGCCCGGCCGAAATGACCGTCACTTAGACTCAAGTCTACTTCAACAGTAGGATTGCCTCGAGAATCTAGTATTTCTCGTGCAATTATTGATTTTATTTTTGCCATGGCCTGTATTATAGTTTAAAGATGTTAAAAAAGAAAAGCGGAGAGTCAGCTATTAATAAGGATACTTCGTGGGGTGGCGTGGCAGCGTGGTATAACGGATTGTTGGAAGGAGATACGGACTCATATCAGTCAAAAGTTGTTATGCCAAATGTTATGAGAGTATTAGATCCTAAACCTGGCATGAAGATCTTGGACATGGCTTGTGGCCAGGGCTATTTTTCCCGGGCGTTTCGAAGATCTGGCGCAGAAGTCTCGGCCTGCGATATTTCACCTGAGCTCATCGATTTTGCTAAGAATCATCAGGAAAAGGATATTACTTATGAAGTCGCTCCCTCGGATAAGACTTCTTTTGCTTCTAAAACATTTGATGTCGTTGTGATAATTCTTGCTGTTCAGAATATTGAGCGTGTGCTGGAGACGTTCGCGGAATGTTTTAGATTGCTCCGAGATGATGGGCGATTCATCGTCGTCATGAATCATCCAGCATTTCGTGTACCGAAACTTACTGCATGGGGAAGTGATGATAAGACCGGAGAAATGTATCGAATCATTCATGCCTATAACAGTGAAAGTAAAATCGAGATGGACATGAATCCCGGAGAAAAAAATGCCAGAAAAAAGAAGACTACAGTATCATTTCATCGTCCTTTGCAATATTATTTCAAAAATTTGCAGAAGGCAGGTTTCGCAGTTACAAAACTCGAAGAATGGATATCCCATAAGAAAAGCGAAAAAGGGCCGAAGCAGGCGGAGGAAGACAGAATCAGGAAAGAGATCCCCATGTTTCTCATGCTAGAGGCAAAACCTAATCGTCAAAACTGAACTAGTTAGTATCCTTTATCATCAGTGCCGGTATGAGTGCTATGAGAGTGATCACGCCTATTACCACGAATAATTTATCGTGAGTGGTGAATACCATACCCAGTCCTGTTATGAGTGGGGCGATAAAGTACGACATTGGCCTGGTGATCCTGAATAAGCCGAGAGCGGCCGAATCTCTGGTAGATACTGTCTTGAAGAAATATGTCTCTATCATTATTTCAGCCATCGCTGCACCTACACGAGTCATAAATAATGCACCCGCCCAGACCGCGACGCTTTTCGAATCTATGAAGGCGAGCATGATGGTAGATAGAGCCATGATGATAAAACCTATGTTCATCATCTCTTTCTCACCATATTTTTTGTCTGAAAGCTTGCCGAGAGGGTACTGAATGAGAGGAAATGGCAATAACATGATAGTAAGAATAATGCCGATGCTTTCCCAGCTGAATCCGACTGTCTGATTGAGATAAATGGGACTATAGACGACCATCCAGGCATAGAAAACTTGGAGGATGAGGTTAGCGAAGAATAACCAAAGCCAATTATTGTTATTCGAAACGTGCTTTATGAGTTGCCATGGAGACAGATGAATATAATTCGGATCTTTAAATCGAGGGAAATTCTTGAATATGAGATATAGAAGCGGTACAAGCATGGCCAGGGCCGCAATGTATGTATTTATGAAATTTCCACTACCTATGAGCATGCTTCCTATGAGCGGTCCTATAACCCATGAGCTGTTCAAGGTGGCGGTATAGAGTCCGCGGACTTGGCCGACGTGATTGTCATTTGTGTACACCTCCAGGAATATGTCCAAGCAAAGACCGATGATGGCGACGATCGCTGTCTGTACGCAAAACGCTGTGGCAATAGTGAAAGGGTCTCGAGAAAGAATAAGAACGAAAAACAGAGCGATTTGGATGCAAATGAGCCACATCACTGTATAGTAATTGCCAAATCTGCGTATGATCGTAGGTGCGACGAGATAGCCCAATATCGTGAGTGCAGCGCCGGTCATATATATGAAACCCAATGTTTTTTCGCTGGAAAACAAGCTCAGGAAGCTCGAGTTCGAGTACATGGGTATGACCAGGTGCAGGGTGTAAATAAAACCTATAATGGCCACCGTATATATCATGTGTGACCTGGGTAATCTGTTCGTATTCATTTATCTGATTATATCAGACGGGCACTCTAGAATCATTTATTATATGTTGAAATATTATAAAACTTGTGCTACATTCTCATTCTATGAAGAAAGAAATACATGCCAAGAATTACAGACCGGTCATATTTGCCGATAATTCAAGCGGTGCTAAATTTTTGATCAGTTCTACTATTGAATCAAAAGAAACCATGAAATGGACTGATGGCAAGGAGTATCCAGTTCATTACGTTGAAATTTCTAGCGCTTCGCATCCTTTCTATACTAACCAAGAAAAGATAGTTGACACTGCCGGCCGTGTGGAGAAATTCAAGACAAGACAATCAAAGGCTGTAGCAAAAAAGGCCAGCGCTAAGAAATAGATTGTGAATTTAGAGGAATACAAGCAAAACCCGAAAACGGCGTTTCTCGCTGGAACATACGAAAAACTACTCAGAGATGAGGAGGAAACTTTGAAGCTGGCCGAAAAGGATCCAGCTATGAAAGATCTGGTTCTAGCCGACATAGAATCTATAAAGGAACAACAGAAGGCCATACTTGCTGATATGGATGCTATTTTGGCTGGAGAAAAAGCCGAGGACGAGAAACCCAATGAGATCGTCTTAGAAGTTCGTGCAGGTGCAGGAGGCGACGAAGCGGCATTATTTGCGGCTGAACTTCTGGGTATGTATAAGAAATATAGCGAAATGCGGGGTTGGTCAACGAAGATTATAGATGAGTCCAAGAATGACCTGGGCGGATACAAGGAAGCCTCTCTAGAAATAAAAGGCAAGGGAGTATATGAAGATTTGAGATGGGAGACAGGCGTTCATAGGGTGCAGAGAGTGCCGGAGACCGAAAAATCGGGAAGGATACATACGTCTACTGCATCAGTGGCCATCATGCCTATAAGAAAGAAATCAAAGATAATTATATCTCCGAACGATATTGAGGTGGAGTTTTCCAGATCAGGCGGAAAGGGTGGTCAAAACGTAAACAAGGTAGAAACCGCGGTAAGACTTTTCCATAAGCCGTCAGGAATAATGATCCGCTCTACTGCTGAACGAAGCCAGAATGCCAATAAAGAGAAGGCCTTTGCTATTTTGACCGCAAAACTAGAAGCTATAAAAGAGGAAGAGGATATAAAGAAATTCTCTGCCGAAAGAAAAGGACAGATAGGTACGGGTGACAGATCTGAAAAGATAAGGACATACAATTATCCTCAAGACAGAGTGACAGATCATAGAATAAAGGAATCATGGCACAATCTTCCAGCTATTCTGGATGGCAAGATAGAACCCATCATTGAATCTCTGCATGAATTCGAAAAGACAGGGAAGACGGGTCAGTCTGAAGAGGAATAATCCTTCCGTACATATTTCATGACAATAGGGCCTAAATGTGGGCCTCTGTTAGCACTTGCGCTCTGCACTATTATATGATATAATAGTATGCGGAGTACACAACATATGATTGAACATCTAATAAACCAGGAATTGGAAGGGTTTGAGCAAGAGGTCCATGGATTGCTCGTGGCTCGCGGTATTATCGCGAACGATGAGTCGATTCATGAAGAAGTCGGTAAGGTGACCAAGGGAATTGCCTACTTGTCTGCACGATTCAATAAGTGGTGGATGCATCTCCACTACGGACAGATTGATCTGACCAAGCCGGCAACCTCACCCCTCAATCGGGTGATGATGGCGTTCGATGTGAGTGATACTATTCTCAATCTGCCCATCGAAACGGCTATTGAGAACGGCTTCATTGCTGAATCGATCGAAAATCGTCGCGAAGCGATGATTCTCTCCATCATCTGGAATGAATCCATCGCTCAACTTCGAGCGTCAGATTCACTTCGACTCTTCCCCTCGTAGCTTGAATTCGATCAAGACACCGCATATCACTATGCGGTGTTTTTTCTTGCACATATTTATATGTAGTGCCAAAAAACACCGAGACAAGCTCGGTATTTTTATGTCGGGTACCCCCGGCAGGAATTGGTCACAGGTCCTCGCCTGCTGGCTCGGCCCGCGACCTCCTTCGAGTCTGAGACTCTCAGAGTCGAAGACCCGCCTCGCTCGCCTTCGCTCGCTCCGGCCTTCAATTCCTGCCGGTACCCCCAGCGACATAAAAACCACCGAGACAAGCTCGGTATTTTTTATGTCGGGTACCCCCGGCAGGAATTGAACCTACATCCACTCCTTAGGACGGAGTTGTTCTATCCGTTGAACTACGGGGGCGTAAAAATGACTATATCATATTTTGCGGCCAATAATATTATTTGCTAGACTCATCATGATGAATCCAGAAGAGAAAATGCTTCTAGAGAGAACTCTCAAGCTGGCAGAAGATAATAATGAGATATTGAGGGGTATACGGCGTTCGAACCGTATCTCGTCCTTTCTTAGGGTCTTGTATTGGATCATCATCATAGCAGTATCGTTCGGAGCGTTTTATTACATACAGCCGTATGTAAATAATATGTTAGAACTCGTATCAAATTTTGGCGGATTTGAGGGTCTGACTAACGCTATAAAACAGGCCAAGGACGCTGCAAATACGGTTCAAAACGCAAATGGTCTATTGCCAGATATCACGCCGAGGTAGCTCAGTTGGTAGAGCATTCCCCTGAAGAGGGAAGGGTCACCAGTTCGATCCTGGTCCTCGGCACCAGTGAAAGGAATTGTGAATTAAGAATTATGAATTGCGAATGGGGATTGCGATTATTCACAATTCTTAATTCTTAATTCATTTCTAACACCTCGCGGAAGCGTCTTATGCTACATCTATTTTGCTGAAAATAAGGCCTATTTAGGGTCGTTTCATTACAGGGCTGAATAACGGTCAACACCTTGGAATCACTCTGTGATCATTTGTTTTGGTGTTTT
>CAZWUU010000019.1:0-13478 GCA_964637485.1 uncultured Candidatus Saccharibacteria bacterium | reverse complement strand
GCATCTTCATAGCTTAAATCACACTGGGGTGATTCCAAGGTATTGAACCATTACGTACCCTTGACAACACAAGATATAAGATATATTATCTCAAAGCTATAAATACAGTTTGTATATACGTTTATTAGCTATAAATCATGATCAATAACATGAAAAAAATCCTTATTTCAAGCGCTTTTGTGGTCACCGTTCTGGTAGCGGTCTTCGGATTTACATCTAGCGTTGCCAATGCTGGTGGCTTTTTCAATGTCGCTGGCGGTTGTCCTACGTATGATGTTTATTATCCAAATCGTTTCTCCAGCACATATTGCTATCCTAGCTATGTGCCAAATCCGGGATATTCTTCTTATCCTTATAACACCACTTATGGTAGTTACGGATATAGCTACGGTTATGGTTACGGATACAATTACTCATACAGCAATTATCCTACACAGCCATACCAATATAATCAGGCATTCTATCCCTACAACAGATCAGCTGGATATTACTATCCATCATACAGTTATGGATGGTATAGGTAATCATTAAGGACAGTCCTTCAAAACACCGGCTATGGCCGGTGTTTTGTATTTCTGCTAGACTTTCCGACATGAATAAGGAAGAGAAATACAAGAGTGACTTGGCCACAAAACCACCTGACGTTTTTTCGAAGCCATATGATCCTGGTGCTACAGAGGATCGAATATATGAAAAGTGGGAAAAGAGCGGGTATTTCAATCCTGATGGATTGCCCCCGACTTATAAGCAGGCAGAAACTTTTTCTATGGTTCTGCCGCCTCCGAATGTTACCGGAATACTGCATATGGGATCTGCTCTCATGCTGGACATTGAGGACATCATGACGCGATATGCCAGAATGTCAGGAAAGAAAACTCTCTGGATACCTGGCACTGATCATGCGGCCATAGCGACGCAGGCGGTGGTTGAGAAGGACATTTCAAAAAAGGAGGGTAAATCCAGATATGATCTAGGTCGCGAAAAGCTTCTTTCTAGAATCGAAACTCACGTCGATGTCACCAGAAAAATAATTCTGGAACAGATGCGCAAGATGGGAGCATCGCTCGATTGGTCGCGTCTCGCATTCACTCTGGATGATGAAAGAAATCTGGCTGTGAGAACGGCATTTAAGCGCATGTACGATGATGGGCTTATATATAGAGGGCATAGGGTGGTCAATTGGGATCCGAAGGGTCAGACAACCATTTCAGATGATGAGATAGAATATGAGACGCGGAAGACAAAATTGTATACATTCAAGTATTCAAAAGAGATTCCCATTTCAATTTCTACTACACGACCAGAAACAAAACTCGGAGATACCGCCATAGCAGTGAATCCCGATGATGAGCGATATAAGAAATATATAGGCAAGAGTTATACGGCAGACTTTGCCGGAGAAAAAATCAATCTGAAAGTCATATCCGACCAAGGAGTAGAAATGACATTTGGAACAGGTGCTTTGGGAGTGACCCCTGCGCACAGTGCTGTGGACTGGGAAATGGCCAGAAAGAATAATCTGCCAACAAAACAAGTCATCGATGAGCATGCAAAGATGATGGTAGGAATCGAAAGCGTAAAAGGCAAGAAGACCGCTGAAGCCAGAGAGGGTGTCGTCAATTGGCTGAAAGAAAATAACCTTCTAGAAAAGGAAGAGGATATAGAACACAATATCAGTCTGGCACAAAGGACAGGAGGAGTCATAGAGCCATTGCCAAAACTGCAGTGGTTCGTTGCGGTGGACAAACCATTCACACATTCTGTGACAAAAGAGAAAACATCTCTTAAGGAACTCATGAAGAAAGCGGTATCCGAAGGGCAGACCAGGATGATACCTGACAGGTTTGAAAAAATATATTTTCACTGGATAGATAATCTACGAGATTGGTGCATATCTAGGCAGATATGGTACGGGCATCGAATACCGGTGTGGTATAAGGGGGACGAGATATATTGCGATGTAAATCCACCGAAGGGTAGCGAATGGAAACAAGACGAAGACACCCTGGATACCTGGTTTTCTTCGGGTTTGTGGACATTTTCTACTTTGGGCTGGCCAGATCAGGATAAATTCAATAAGCAAAGAATGTATCATCCGACTACGGTATTGGAGACGTGTTCGGACATATTGTTTTTCTGGGTAGCCAGAATGATTCTCATGAGTACATATTTATTGGGCGAAGTTCCTTTTAAAACGGTTTATTTGCACGGACTCGTGCGAGATACAAAAGGCAGGAAGATCAGCAAATCTCTCGGTAATAACATCGATCCTATAGATATGATCAAAAAATATGGCGCTGATGCAGTCAGAATGTCGCTCGTCGTCGGCGTGGGACCCGGAAGCGACAGTAAAATAGATGAAAATAAGATACGCGCCTATAAATTGTTTGCCAATAAGCTGTGGAATATAGCTAAATTTATCCAACTATATGTAGGAAGTAGGACTGATGCTCCGCTGGTTGAATCAGATCAAAAAATATTGGATGGATTCATCGCTCTCAAGAAGGAATTAACCAAGGAGATGGATGAATATAAATATTATCTCGTAGCGGAAAAGCTCTATCACTATGTCTGGCATGAATTCGCCGATAAAATCATAGAGGAATCTAAGCCCATCATTTCGCCGACTGATAAGGGTCGATCTGCTGATTGGGTAAAGTTGCAGGAAAGCAGAAGCAATCTTTTGAGGATGATATTTACGGATTTTGTAAAAATGCTACATCCGTTTATGCCGTTTGTAACCGAAGAAATATGGCAATATATGTCAGATGGCAGTTCCAGCATGCTTATGGTTACACAGTGGCCAAGGGAATAGCATTATCCACATACATCATCGTTTGTAACTCACATATAAGGTAAAATTAGGCTAATGTTAAGAAAAATTATTCTCGCTTGTTTTGCATTTTCAATGTTTTTTGTTAGCGCTCAATCAGTTCACGCTGAAGATCTCAGCGGTTGGGCCTGGTCCGAAACCTTCGGTTGGATCAGTTTCAATTCAGCAGATGCAGGAGCAGGCGGATCGCCATATAAGGTATCAGTGGATATGGGATCGGGACTTATCACTGGTTACGCATGGTCAGAACATCTCGGTTGGATCAGTTTCAACGCCGCCGACGTTCCGGCTAGTTGTGATATTTCTCGCACAGCGATGCTAAACCCTACTACCGGTGCTGTTTTGGGCTGGGCATACGCCATGGCGTATGGAAATGGTGAAGAGGGTTGCATATCTCTTTCTGATGTTGGATATAGTTCTCCTGACCTGACCGGAAACGGTGGTGTAACATTCGATACAATCAACGATGTTTTTAAAGGTTATGCGTGGGGAGGTGATAAAGCGACGGAGTCAGGAACAGGTTGGATAAGCTTTAATGTGGGAGTAGATTCTGTCAGTTTGCCTCCGGTGGGTGGTCCTGTAGTGACGGCTACGTGCACGCCGCTTGACCCCGTGATCAATATTCCTGCAGGCTCTACAGTAAGGTTTAGTGCGTCAGCATCAGGGGGAACTGCTCCTTACGGCTATGAATGGGATCCACCGAATCCAATAACACTAGGTTTTTATACTGACCCGAATCCGATACCAGTGGTTTACAATTCTTCCGGACCAGGACCGTTGTTGGCAGCTAGAGACAGCTTGAGTACTTATAGTGCGGTCGCCAATTGCGGAAATGTCACTGTGGCCGGCGGTGCGGGCGGTAATTACGTAAGAATCGGTAAAACTGTCGGTACAGCAACCGCTGGTGCAGTATCTGTGAAGCAAACCGATCCTTTTGCTCTTGTTTGGGATATCTCGTTAACTGATGATTACGACTGCGTACCTTCCATAAGTAATGGACCAGGAATAGTGGATGGAACTACTGCTAGCTGGGTAAATTGGTCAACACATGATCTGAATGACGATGAAGGTTCTGGCACCAGGACTTGGTCTGGACAATTGGGAAATGGCAGTGGCGGGCCCGGCTTATTTGCTGGTGTGGTAGGTGATCCTGTAGATACTGGCGTGTATCAATTCAATGTGAGCTGTATGAGCGGAACAAATCCGAGAAGAGACTATATAGCCACATTGCGTGTAAATACTTCGGAAGAGTCAGAAAGATAACGTGAACTGGAAACGAATAGACATTCATTCACATGTAAATTTTTCCGCTTATGATGCGGATAGAGACGGTGTTGTAAAGAGAGCTTTTGAGTCCGGCACGGCATTTATAAATGTCGGTACTCAATATGAAACGTCGGTGTCAGCTCTCAATCTGGCAAAGAAATATGATTCGGGCGTATATGCGATAGTCGGTCTTCACCCGACTCATACCGGTCCATCGACTTTGGAGGCGAGTGAACTTGGAGAGAAAGGCCAGGAATTTGTACAATCCGGAGAGGATTTCGACTCGAATAAGTACGAGGAATTATTGAAGGATCCTAAGGCCGTTGGAGTCGGAGAGTGCGGGCTAGAATATTTCAGGTGTGCAGATGATAGTAAGGAAAAGCAGAAGAAGGACTTCATAGCCCAAATACAGCTAGCGAACAAGGTCGGTAAGCCTCTCATGCTACATATCAGGGGTGCGTATGCGGATGCTCATGAAATTCTTAGGATACATGCAACGGTAAGGGGCAACTCACATTTTTTCGCTGGAACCATCGAAGATGCAAAAAAGTTTTTAGATATTGGCTTTACCATGTCATTTTCTGGGGTCATAACATTCGCTAAGCAATACAAAGAACTGGTCGAATACGTGCCTATCGATATGATGCATGCAGAGACTGATAGTCCTTATGTTGCTCCGGTGCCACACAGAGGCAAGAGGAATGAACCTGCGTTTGTGGAGAGAGTCGTAGAAAAAATAGCAGAAATAAAGAAAATGCCACTTGAACAAGTAGAGAAGCAATTAATGAGAAATGCCGAGTCCTTGTTTAGCATAAATCTCAATTCATGAAACTGTATTTTATAAGCCCATTAGTCTTGCAGAAATTGATCTGGATACCTACCAGAATACTTTTGTTTCGTTTCGGGCATATGAAGGTTTCCGGAATGGAACATCTGGCGGGGTTAAAAACTAATGTAATATTTGCTGTAAACCACGCCAGCGAATTCGACGTTTTTCCGATTCCGGGAGTGTTGCCATTTTTCTCTAGATTTTCTCCGATATTCTATACTTCAAGGGAGAAATCATTTTATGTGAATTCAGGATGGAGACAGATATTTTACGGGGGCTTGTTTTTCAAAGCATGGGGCAGTTATCCGGTCAGGGCGGGGTTACATAATTATGAAGAATCGTTAAAGAATCAGACACGCATATTGAATGACGGTGGAAATCTTTGCATATTTCCTGAAGGCAGAAGAACGCCAGATGGACGAATACACGAGGGCAAGGGCGGAGTGGTTTATCTCTCGAATGCTACAAAAAAGCCAATTGTGCCCGTTAGATTGGTCGGTACGTACGATATGAAGGCCGGACTATTTTTCACTGGCAAAATTCATCTCTCTATATCATTTGGAGCCCCGATTTATGATATGTGCGGACCAGCTTTGTTAACTGCCGAAGAGTGCAAATCGAAAGCGCAGGAAATAATGGAGGTTATAAGAAAGCTGACTCCGGGGTAGAATGTCTAGATTGAGAGTAATTCTGGCATTTCTACCAAAATTCCAGCGTTTATGCTATATTATTGGCACTTTTTAATTTATACTCAAACATATGTCTATTGAAACCCAGTACTTGAGCGCGGAGAAGTTTAGTGAGCTTCAGAAGGAATTAGAACATCTGAAATCAGAAAGGAGAAAAGAGGTCGCAGAACACCTAGAATATGCCAAGAAACTAGGTGATTTATCTGAAAATGCGGAATATCATGCGGCTCGCGAAGAACAGGCGGAGGTAGAAGATCGTATAAGGAAACTGGAAGATTTGCTAAAGAATTCCTCACTTATAACAGAAGGCGGTACTGGTGGGAGAGATGTTATAACAATGGGAACCACATTCTGGATCAATAAGAAAGGCGATAATAAATCCTACGTTTATACTATTGTTGGATCTGAAGAAGCCGATATGGCCCACGGAAAGATTTCAAACCTCTCTCCTTTGGGACGATCATTGCTCGGCAGGAAAAAAGGCGATGTGGTAAATGTGGTGACTCCGAAGGGTGCTGTGGAATACACGGTCACATCCATAAAATAAAAATGGCCTCATTAAGCGAACTCAGGGAAACCCGACTGAAAAAACTAGAGCTTATAAAAAAAGCCGGCATGAATCCATATCCCGTTTCGGTTCCGCGCACATTCTGTCTAGCCGATGCTCGTAAAAGCTTCGAGGTGTATGAGAAGAATCAGGAGACAGTTCACTTGTCGGGAAGGATCATGGCAATACGTGGACAGGGAGCGATACTATTTTATGTTCTGGATGACGGCAGGGATACATTTCAGGCAGTTGTAAAAAAGGACGTTTTGGAGTCAAAACTGTTCGAGCTCATGACCAGTGCTGTCGATATTGGAGATATTGTGAGTGTCAGCGGAACATTCTTTAAGACGCAAAAAGGTGAGCAAAGTATTCTTGTCAAAGCTTGGACTATTGCTTCAAAGTCTCTGTTGCCTTTGCCAGAAAAGTGGCATGGTCTGGTGGATCCCGATGAAAAACTAAGAAAGAGATATCTGGACTTTATCATGGACAAAGAGCTCCGAGAGCTTTTTCATAAAAAGGCGGCTTATTGGGATGAGGTGAGGAAATTTTTGAAAAATGAAGGCTTTCTTGAGGTTGAGACTCCGACATTGGAAGTCACTACAGGAGGCGCTGAAGCGAGGCCGTTTACCACGCATCACAATGACTATGATATGGATGTGTACCTGAGAATATCAGTAGGGGAGCTCTGGCAAAAGAGATTGCTGGCCGCCGGATTTCCTAGAACATTTGAAATCGGCCGATTGTACAGAAACGAGGGCACCAGTCCTGAACATGCCCAGGAATTCACAAATTTAGAATTTTATTCGTCATATATGAGTTTCGAGGAGGGCGTAGCCTTTACGGAAAAGATGATAAAAAAGGTAGTCTATAACACATTCGGCACATATGTCTTTGAGACGAAAATGGGCAAAGTAGATTTATCACCAGATAGCTGGCCGAGACTCGATTATGCGGAGACTGTAGAAAAAATGACAGGATTAAATATTTTTACTGCCAAGGATAAGGACATGGAGAACAAACTCCGCGAACTAAAAGTTGAGTACGATGGCATGAATAGAGAGAGGCTTACTGATACATTGTGGAAATATTGCAGGAAGCAGATAGTCGGTCCAGCTTGGCTCATAAATCATCCAAAGCTGGTTTCGCCACTTTCCAAAGCAAATCCAGAAAACCCGGATAAGACATTACGCGCGCAACTTCTCATTGCTGGTGCGGAGATGACTAACGGCTTCGCTGAGCTCAATGACCCTATAGATCAGCGGCAACGTTTCGATGTTCAAAGAAAACTCATAGCGAAGGGTGATAAGGAAGCAATGATGCCAGACGAAGAGTTTGTAGAGATGCTCGAACATGGCATGCCACCAGCCTTCGGATTTGGTAGTGGTGACAGATTGTTCGCAACTTTAGTCGGAAAGCCATTGAGAGAAACGCAAATGTTTCCGTTGATGAGGCCAAAATAAAAAAATATATTTCCAAAAATTTCATAATTAAATCACGAAGTCCCGAAAGGGATTTTTTGATATATCCACAGTTAATCCACAGATGTCTTTTAGTGTATTTGTATCAAGGTGGTGTAAAATACCCATCAAGTGGGATGAAGTGGTATGAATTTATTTCTTATCACTACTCTCGCGGGCATATCTATGATCATCGGGACATATTTCCACACTATCGATGACAAAAACCGCATATCTTTGCCTTCCAAGTTCCGAAAGGAAATGGGAAGAAAGGTGGTGGTCACGCCGGGACTCGATTCTTGCTTATTCGTCTTTACGGCGACCGAGTGGGAAAAAATATCCGAGCGGTTGTCAGGAGATCAAGCCTCGATGTTCAAGGCGGACAACCGAAGCCTCAACCGCTATCTTTTGGGGATGGCGGTTGAGATAGAGGTTGATAAGTCAGGTCGAATGCTCATTCCAGATCATTTGCGTAAGAGAGCCGGTCTTGCCGAGAAAGTAGTGTTCCTCGGGGTAAAGAATCGAGCTGAATTGTGGGATGAGTCCGCATGGCAAAAATATGCCAAGGATATGGAAGCTCGAGCCGACGTTCTTGCCGAGAAATATGGCGAGGCGGGAATGATATAGCATGTCGAGCATTCATAAGGCAGTTCTTTTAAATGAAGTAGTAGAAAACCTGATTTCTGATAAGGGTATTATCAGAGGAGAGACTCCTTGGTATTTGGACGGCACTCTCGGTGGAGCGGGACACGCATTATCGGTGTCCCAGAGATTGAGAGGCAAGCTGAATATCATTGCTTTTGATCGTGATCCGGAAGCTATAAATCGCGCAAGAACGGTATTGAACGGAAGATGTGAAAGACTCGTACTTGCGAACGATAATTTCAGGAACATGGACAAATGGCTCCAGAAGGAGGGTATATCGAGCCTCGATTATGTACTGCTTGATCTCGGTTTGTCTTCCGACGAACTGGAAAACAGCGGTAGAGGATTTACCTTTATGAAAGATGAGCCAGTACACATGACCATGGGTATGCCGGAACAGCACGCCTTCACGGCCAAAGATATTCTGAATGACTGGGAAGAAAATGATATAGCAAATGTCATATATGCCTATGGCGAGGAAATATATGCAAGGAGGATAGCCCGAGCGATAGTTCAGTATAGGCAGAAGAAGCGTATCGATACCACGTATGAGCTCAAAGAAATAGTATATTCAGCCGTACCAGCAGTGTACAGACGAAGAAAGATTCATCCGGCCACAAAGACATTTCAGGCGCTACGAATCGCAGTGAATGATGAATTGAAATCGCTAGAGATAGGTTTATCGAAGAGCTTCGAATATTTGAAAAATGGCGGAAGACTTGCGGTCATATCATTCCACAGCTTGGAAGATCGCATGGTAAAAAATTTTATGAAGTCGTTGGCCCCCGAACATGCAACACTAATAAACAAAAAACCTATTGTTGCTTCTGATGAGGAGATCGAAGCCAATCCAAGAGCAAGAAGTGCGAAGTTGAGAGTGATAGAGAAAATATTTAAATAAAATGATGAGAGTAATAGCAAAAACAGCGTCCGAAATAAATGACAGAAGAGCTTTATTGTCACTGATTCTGTTGGTTGCCTGCGCTGTTACAGCCCTTTTCTATATAATGAATCTGTATTTTCTTATCGACAAAACAGTCGCTATAAAAAACATTGATGATAAGATCAGTGCCCTAAACAGCGATGTCGTGGCGTTGGACGCAGAATATTTGAAAGTTACTAGCCGAATCACCCCGGAGATAATCAGCTCATACGGCCTGGCTCAGGCAAAAGTGTCCATGTACATAAAAAGGCCGGCTCCAACGGCTTCTGCTGTAAATCTGGCTTCAGGAAGCCATGAATTATAATCAACGAATAAGAACTAGGATCATCGGTGCTGGCATTATGATATTTGCCGGCGTTATTTTGTTTACATTGTATAGAATATCGATAATAAACGGCGATAAATATCTGGCAAAAGCAGAATCTCAATACATTAAGCCGGAATCAAAAATATTCTCTAGAGGAACGATATATTTCAGTTCGAAGGATGGAATAGAAACGTCTGCAGCATCAGTCAAAAGCGGATTCACTCTGTATATGAATCCCATGCAGGTGACTGATCCGTCTGGTACATACAATGCCCTATCGCATTACGTAAATATTGATAAAAAGTCATTTGATAGCAAGGTTGCTAAAGTCGATGATCCATACGAAGAGCTGTTGTATAGACTGAGTGATGAGACGGCATTACTTATCACTCAACTCGGACTGAATGGGATCGGTCTCGCCGAAGAAGCTTGGAGACAGTATCCGGGTGACAATCTGGCGGCACATGCCCTAGGCATCGTCGGCCAATCTGGAACATCGACAGAAATATCCGGTAGATATGGACTAGAAAAGCATTATGACGAAATACTCGGTCGTGAAGTATCCATATCTTCAAGAAACTTGTTCGCTCAAATATTTTCTGGTATTACCTCTATCTTTTATGAAAATCCGAAGTCGGGCGATATTGTGACCACTATCGAGCCGACGGTACAAGCGTTCGTTGAGAAAATCATGAAGACAACGGAAGATAGCTGGTCGCCTGATGAGATAGGAGCGATAATCATGGATCCTAATACAGGAGAGGTGATAGCCATGGCGTCCCATCCTTCTTATGATCCGAATAATCTGCGTAGCTTGTCATCGTCGCGATTACTCTCAAATCCGATGGTTGAGCACGTATACGAAATGGGATCGATAATGAAACCGCTTACGATGGCTGTTGCTCTTGATTCAGGCTCGATAACGTTGGATTACGAATATGAAGATGAAGGATGTATCATTCTCAATCAAAAGAAGATATGTAACTACGATCAAAGAGCCAGAGGAAAGACTGATATGCAGTCAGTCTTGAGCCAATCACTTAATATGGGTGTGGCCCACATAGCGCTTCGAACAGGTGCTCAAGATTTTGTAAAATATTTCGAAAAGTTCGGAATAAACACAAAGAGCGGTATAGACCTTCCAAACGAGGCGAAGCCCCTTGCGGATAATCTGGTTAAGCCGGAGGATATAGACATAGCCACGGCATCATACGGACAAGGCATAGCAGTCTCTCCAGTGGGTATGGTACGCGCACTTTCGGTGCTTGCGAATGGCGGTTACCTCATAAAGCCCCATGTGGTCAGTCGAATAAATTATCTTGATGGAACATCAAAAAAGACGGATACGAGAAAAGTGGGCCCAATACTCAAGAAGTCGACAGCGGATGACGTGAAGAAGATGCTTGTAAAAGTGGTCGATGAAGCTCTGGCACAAGGATCAATTAAAAGAGACAGATATAATGTGGCGGCAAAGACCGGCACGGCCGCCATCGCCGACTTGAAGAATGGGGGATATTATAGCGATCGCTGGTTGCACTCGTTTTTCGGATTTTTCCCAGCATATAATCCGAAATTCATAGTTTTTATATATCAAATATATCCAAAGAATGCCAAATATGCATCTGAAACATTGACGAAACCATTTGATGAGATAACCGGTTTTCTCATTAATTACTACAACATACCACCTGACAGATAGGAAAAACCAAGATAATATAGGTGCATGTCCATATTGAAGAAGATCCTGGTATATATTCTAGTATTGGAAGCGCGATTAATCGTAAAGAAATACAAGCCGTACGTGATAGCAGTGACAGGAAGTGTGGGTAAAACATCGACAAAAGATGCTATATACGACGTTTTGAAGACAAAAATAGCGCATATTCGCAAATCAGAAAAAAGTCTTAACAGCGAAATCGGCCTACCGCTTACAATCATTGGTGTTCGCAATGCTTGGTATAGTCCGACCGGTTGGTTGAAAAATATATACGCCGGGTTTGTGCTCATAATGCTAAGAAAGGAATATCCGGAATGTCTAGTTTTGGAAATTGGTGCTGATCATCCGCGTGATATAGAAAAGATTGCGAAATGGCTCAAAACAGATATATCAGTCATCACTAAGATAAGCGAAACTCCGGTTCACGTAGAGTTTTTCAATAGTCCAAAAGACGTTTTCGAAGAAAAGGCACATTTGGCAACCGCGCTGAAGAGTGGCGGATATCTCATCGTATATGGAGACGAAAAGAATACCCTTTCGCTCGGAGATCGTGTGAAAGATAAGGATGTTTCAGTGATTTCATTCGGTGCAACTGGCAGTTCGGATATAAAAGCATGCAAGTCACGAATAGTTTATGAAGACAACCGACCTACTGGGTTTGCCTTTGATATTGTAGATGGTGATAAAACTATTCCAATAACATTGAGGGGAGTTCTCGGTGAAACTTATGCGTTTCCCGTTCTGGCGGGGTATGCTGTCGCTAAGGCAAAGGGCGTATCGGTGGGTGATATGTCAGACTTCACGAGCAACTTCAATCCTCCTAAGGGAAGAATGAATATACTGCAGGGTATAAATGGATCTGTGATCATAGATGATACATATAATTCATCACCTGATGCTGTTTTGGCCGGTCTAAAAACATTGAAGCAATTGGAAACAACCGGAAGAAAGATCGCCGTGCTTGGGGATATGCTCGAACTGGGAAAATATGCTCAAAAAGAGCATAGATATATTGGTAGTCAGTTAGTAGGGATTGCAGATGATCTCATAACTGTCGGCCCGAGATCCAAAGATACATACATGGAAGCCCTATCACTAGGTTTCAACGCTGGTTGTGCCAAACATTTCGACAGATCCAATGAGGCAGCGGAATATTTGAGTGGCAGTGTAAAGGCGGGCGATACAGTATTTATAAAAGGTTCTCAGTCTATACGAATGGAGCGAGTTACCAAGGCGCTCTTGCTAGAGCCAGAAAAAGCCGATAAACTGCTTGTGCGTCAAGAACAGGAATGGTTGGATAAAAAATAGATGTCTTCAGAAACAAAAAGCATAGTTGCATATGATAAAACAGCATTTCAGCGTATAAGAAACGCCTTTTTTCATGTTTTATTGCCAGTCTTGAATAAGATCGTATCTGCTATAACGATGGTACTTCAGTATGTCATGAAAATTCGATATAAGGTGAAAACATGCGAGTATACTCATGTCGGCATGACTCGTTCTGAGATAATACGAGCGTTTATTAAGAGACGTAAATACAAATCGTATTTGGAAATAGGCATTAATAGACCGACTCAGCCTGGGCATAATTGGGAAAATATTAAGATAGATGTGAAGCATGGGGTAGATCCGAATGTTGATACGACATATAGGGTGACATCCGATGAATTTTTTGCAAAACATATAAAGATGAAATATGACATCATCTTTGTAGATGGTTTGCATGAATCTGGACAGGCATACAGAGACATTGTTAATTCAGTTAAATGGTTAAACGATGGCGGAGTCGTTGTAATACACGATTGCAATCCGTTGAAAGAGGAATATACACCCCCATATCAGATACCTGGAGTTTGGACGGGTGATGTCTGGAAGGCGTTCCTAAAGTTAAGAATGGAAAGGTCAGACTTGAGTATGTATACTATCGATTCTGACTATGGATGTGGCGTGGCAGAAAAAGGATCGCAAAAACTATTCAAGCCTGCCAATAAAAATGATGATATAGGCAGTTACGCATTCTTCGATAAAAATAGACAGGAAATACTAAACCTGATTAGTGTAAGGGAATTCAAAAAGAGGCTTAAATCCAACTGAACATACCAGCGAGGATGGGCGTTTTACCGTATTATCGCTTGATATAGTCGACAAAAGCCGATAAACTCCTTTCTTATTCATAATCACGGCCCTATCGTCTAACTTTGAGAACGAAGGATTATCAAGCCTTAAATTGGGGTTCGATTACCCC
>CAZWUU010000018.1:0-13514 GCA_964637485.1 uncultured Candidatus Saccharibacteria bacterium | reverse complement strand
AACCCGGAGTCACCTGTACCCAAAACAGGTATGTTAGCCGTTACACCACGCTCCGGCGAAAAACGCCGCACAGGAATAGTATCACAGAACTATATCTTTTAGCCATATAATCCGACTTTTTCTCTTATTCAAGTCTAAATATATTGAAATGACATGAAATTTAAAAACAGGCAACTCAACCGGCGTAGTAGTTAATAATTGTTCCCTATTGCCGTGATCACACCCCTTAGACACATGCCCGCTTTCATGAAAATAGGTTTCTATCATTCTTCCTATTTTGCGCCTTTTCAAACCATGTACGTTTTCTTCTGGTACATGGCCTTGATTCGAAAGATATGAATAATCCAGACTCTTTACCTCAAAAAAATGCACGACGCTGTCTTTTTCAGCAATTATGTCGATTTCCCCCCATTTTCTTTGAAAATTACGACAAATAACACTGAAACCCGCATCTTCCAAGAATCTTGTAGCTACATTTTCCGCCATATTACCCTTTTGTCTGTTATTCATTGTACTTGAAATACGGCCTTGTTAAGCCACGTGTGGATAAAGGACCTTACAACAGGGACAAAAAACACGATTTTAAGCCATATTTTCTGTCTTTTATTAACAAAATCAACAGTGTTATCCACAGAATATGTGAATAATTGGCAACAATAACGTTTTTAAGCCATATTATGGCGTTCAATAAAGGTCTCTGTCTCTTAAAAACACTTGGACTTTCACGTGAAACAACGTGAGAGAATTGTGCGGGTAGGGAGAATCGAACTCCCACCTCGTCCTTGGCAAGGACGCGTCCTACCACTAAACGATACCCGCATGATTTTCGAAACTGACAGCAAGTATATATCAAATCAATAAAAATTCCAATTAATTTTCGATAAATTGTTCATTAAACAATGAAAGTTGATCGTAATTACCCGCTCTCAGGCCTTCGAATCCCTCCAAGCTTTCTAGCGAACAATAGAAAAGACCCATTTCATGGGCCTTTTCTATTGTTCGGGTGCCCTCGGAGGGATTCGAACCCCCAACGCTTGTTCCGAAGACAAGAATGATATCCGTTTCACCACGAGGGCGTGGCTAAATACTAGCGCATATATGAAAAAAGCGGAAATTATTGTAGTATAAGCGTGTGAAAAACCCTCGAAATAGTCCGATACCGATAGAAGTGGAAAATGTGGCCAAAATACTAGAAAATGCAGGATTTAAGGCCTACATTGTCGGTGGCTGTCTCAGAGATCTGCTGCTCGGCAGGGAGCCAAATGATTGGGATCTCACCACCAACGCGCGTCCGGAACAAATTGTGAATTTATTTCCAAAAACTGTGTATGAGAACGATTTTGGCACAGTTGCTGTAATTAACGAAGAAACGACCGACGAAACCTTAAGATGCATCGAAGTCACTCCGTTTAGGCTCGAATCTCGATATTCTGATCGCAGACATCCTGACAACGTGAAATTTAGCGACCACATCGAAGATGATCTCAAAAGACGCGATTTCACCATTAATGCCATGGCCGCTGAAATATCAAATGGGGCTATAAAGGACATAATTGACTTATACAACGGTTTTACTGATCTAAAAAACAAAGTCATAAGGACAGTAGGGAAGCCGTCCGATAGATTTTCTGAAGATGCGCTACGTTTAATGAGAGCCGTAAGACTCGCGACGGTTCTAGGATTCGATATTGATAATGACACAAAAACGGCTATACAGAGCCAGTCATTGCTAATTAAAGATGTATCGATGGAAAGAGTTCGGGACGAATTTGCAAAGATAATAATGTCCACAGAACCCAAAAAGGGGATAGAAGCACTGAGTGAAACCGGAATGTTGAAATATATTGCGCCGGAACTTGAGCAGGGAAAGTTCGTTACACAGAATCAGGCCCATTCATACGACGTGTGGGAGCATTTATTGAGATCACTTCAGCATGCCGCAGACAAGAAATTAAGCCTGGAATTGAGATTATCGGCCTTATTTCACGATATAGCAAAACCAGCCACCAAGGATGTGTCACGTGAAACAGGACTAATAACATTTTATGGCCATGAACTGAAAGGTTCACGTGAAACACGCAGAATATTGGAAAAAATGAAGTTTTCACGTGCAACAATTGAAAAAGTGACGAGACTAGTGCGCTGGCACATGTTTTTTGCCGATACGGAAGCTATTACACTATCAGCAGTAAGAAGAATGGTGGTGAACGTGGGCCGTGAAAACATCTGGGATTTAATGGATTTAAGAGCCTGCGATCGAATCGGCACAGGCAGACCGAAGGAAAACCCCTATAGATTGCGAAAATACAAGTCTATGATTGAAGAAGCGTTGCATGACCCAACATCAGTTGGCATGCTAAAAATTGACGGCGCAAGATTAATGACAGTAACAGGCTTAAGCGCCGGACCAAAAATTGGAAGTATTCTGCACGCACTCTTGGAAGAGGTATTGGAAGATCCCAAACTAAACACGTCTGAATACCTTGAAAAGCGCGCCATAGAAATGTCCAAACTGGATGAAAGGGAACTACAAATTCTTGGAAACAAAGGTAAGGAAAAGAAGGAGCTAGAAGAGTCAAAAAAGCTAGAGGAAATAAGGAGAAAATACCACGTTCAATAAATGTCTTATTGATTATCCGCTAGTTATCCACACAGTGTCCTTTACACTGTCCTTGATGAAATATAAAATACTATCAGATCATTTCATTGTCCGAGGTTCGTAAGTTCGCTGTGGCGAACAATACGAAGAATGATCTTGTTCTTTCAACATCAGAATGAAGACTTTGGGTAGGCTCTTCATTTCTCGAAGTCGACGCAAGTTTTGCTCGTCCTTTCGTTGCTAGGTACTGTCAGTGTATTCTGTCTCAATCTATCTTATGCCACCTTCCAGGTGAGCTCTTATCTTAGACAGTGCACTCTGGCACCTCTCGCCAAATTTTGGCATCAGGAACGATTTGGATAGAAGCTTTAGTTCCTTAGTGCGATGACTTCACAAGCCGCGTTCGCGGATCCGTCTTTCTCCTGGAGACCGCGATCAAAAACGCGGCTTTTCTTTTGCTCGCAATCGTACATTTTTTACTTTATATCGCCTAGAAGAGCCGTATAATTATTCAATGATAAGTTCGATGGGGCAATGGTCTGAGCCTAGAACCTGGTCGTGAATTTTCATATCCTTTACCTCATTAATGAGGTCACGGGACACGAAGAAATAGTCTATTCTCCAGCCCACATTCCTTTCGCGGGCATAGGTTTTCATGTCCCAATATGTATAGCTATTTAGTCTGGTTGGATACAAATGGCGAAAGACGTCTACATATCCACTATCCACTACTTTATCCAACCATTGTCTTTCGACAGGGAGGAATCCTGTATTATTTTCGTTCTCCTTCGGTCTGGCCAGATCTATCTCCGCATGAGCGGTATTTACATCACCGCAAAAAATGACTTTTTTACCACTTCTTCTGATTTTTTCGATAAAAGACAGGAACAAGTCGTAAAACTCTAGCTTGTATTTCAATCGGTCATCTCCACCCCCACCATTCGGAAAATATATATTCAAAAGGACAAAGTCCTTAAAATATGCGCAGATAAGCCTTCCTTCTTGATCATATTCAGGAACACCAAGCCCGTATTCAACTTTTTCTGGCTCATCTTTCGTAAATATAGCCACACCACTGTAACCCTTGCGTCCTTTAGAATGATCAAAGTATGCGTGATAACCGTAGGGATTGCGAATGCCCTCATCTAGTTGATCCGGGTGAGCTTTTGTTTCCTGCAAGCAGAATATATCCGGGGATTGATTGATCAGCCAATCGAAACCGCCCTTTTTAATATTTGCCCTTAGGCCATTGACATTCCAACAAATTATTCGCATTTAGGCATTATAGCAAAAGGGAATTCACAATTCTCAATTCCTTATTCTCTATTCTAAATTCTTTCTATTATGAAACTGTTTGTGTATGCGCTTAAGCTCAGCGTCAGCCACGTGAGTATATATTTGGGTAGTGCTTATATTTGAATGGCCCAGTAATAACTGAACAGCTCTTAAATCGGCCCCATTATGTAAAAGATCGGTAGCAAAGGAGTGTCTGACGATATGAGGCGTGACTTTTTTTGATATGCCCGCCTTTATAGCCCAATATTTGACTATTCTCTGAACTGAACGCGGATCTAGAGCAAGATTGTTTTCCTTTTCTGCTTCTCTGTTTAATCGTATAAACAGAGCATCATCAACATCAGTTCTCTTGTCCAAATATTTATTAACTGCGTGTCTTGCTTCCTCAGAAATAAACACGACACGAACTTTCTCACCCTTACCACGAACCGAAAAGCTATCCGCCTCAAAATCTACGTCTCGGGTGAGGGAACAGAGTTCCGAAACTCGGAGGCCGGTAGAAAACAGGAGTTCCAAAATAGCCTTATCTCTCAACGATTTTATATCATTTCCCTGAGGAGCAGATAGTAATCTTCGTAATTCCTCACCAGAAATTAGGTCTAAATGTCTTTCGCCAACCTTAGCCAGCTCAATCTGTTCCGGCGACAATGATTTTACACCTCTCTTTGCCAAAAATTTCAGGAAAGATCTCAGTGCTATCAGATAATAATTCTGGGTTTTTTTCTTTAAGGTTGAATTTGTGGCTTCGCTCCTTCCGCCGGTTTGCCTATTCAACCACAAGCGGAATTCTCGCACAGATTCGGCCGTTATGTCCTCTGCATTCTTAATTTTGGAAAAAGCTATATATCTATTCAGATACCTATCGTAATTCTCGACTGTTTTCACTGACCTTCCTTTCTCTATTTCGACGTATTCGAGAAACTGTTGTTTCATCTGCGAGATATTGTGCGACATGACTATATTTTAGCATCAAATACTCAAAAAACGCTCCTTTTTCGTGAAAAATTCGTAAAGATTGAGCAAAAATCATTTTGATTGCCGAAAAACAATATATGTGCTACTATACTCGCCATGTTAACAACACGACAAAAGACCAAAATCATAAAGGAAACAGGTATTCATGATAAGGATACCGGCTCACCGGAAGTTCAGATTGCCATTCTTACAAAGAAAATCGACGAACTGACCGATCATTTGAAAAAACATAAGAAAGATAATCACTCCAGAAGGGGATTGCTCGGCATGGTCGCCGACAGGCAATCACATCTTACATATCTGCAAAAGAGCCATCCTCGCAGGTATTCTTCAATCATTAAGAAGTTGGAACTAAAAAAGTAATTTTTCATGCCAGTAATCAAACATAAAGAACAGCGAGTCGGTATATTTATCGACACGCAGAATCTCTATCACAGTGCGAAAAATCTATATCATTCTAAGGTAAATTTCGGCGCAATAGTCAAAGACGCTCTAGACGGTCGCAAACTCGTCCGCGCTGTAGCATACGTCATATCCACAGAATCTGGAGAGGAAAACGCATTTTTCGATGCTCTAGAAAAGATGGGTATAGAGACCAAGGTCAAAGATCTTCAGATATTTAGTTCAGGTGCAAAAAAGGCAGACTGGGATGTCGGCCTGGCCATAGATGCAGTAAAGATGGCCCCGAAACTTGATGCAATAATACTAGTTACAGGTGACGGAGATTTCGTGCCACTAGTTGAATACTTGAGAACAAATGAGGGCTGCCAAGTAGAAGTTGCTTCATTCGGCAAATCAACATCGGCAAAACTCATAGAGTCTACTGACCATTTCATGGATTTGGACGCAAGTTCTAGCAAATATTTACTCAGGACTGGTAGGGCAAGATAGGGAGTGAATCGTGAATATTCGTAATTCACAATTCTTAATTCATTATTCTGTTCTCTGCTTTCCACCATTCATCCGTTATGCTAAATTAGCCATGTTACTTATTAATAAATCAGTTCGCCTCTAGATAGGCAGGTTTGAAACGCTAAATGCGGTTCATTCAAAGCTGAAATCTGAAGGCGAACGCTAGGAAACTAGCAAAAAATTATGACAAAAAAAGAATTTACTTTAGAACTCGGCGGTAAGACACTTACCGCGGAGTTTACTGACCTCGCCGATCAAGCGAACGGTTCAGTCATGGTTCGATATGGAAACACCACCATCCTGGCTACTGCCGTGATGGGAAGAGAAAAAGATGGAGATTTTTTCCCATTAACAGTTGATTATGAAGAGAGGTTCTATGCTACAGGCAAAATCCTCGGATCTAGATTTATGCGAAGAGAAGGCAGACCATCTACAGAAGCCATACTTTCTGGACGTGTAGTAGACCGAACGATACGACCACTCTTTGATCAGAGGATGCGTAACGAAGTGCAAGTCGTCATCACAACTCTCTCGATAGGGGAGGATGATGCAGATGTAGTCTCTGTAATAGCGGCTTCACTAGCATTAGGAACATCGGACATTCCATGGGGAGGACCAGTGTCTTCGGTGCGTATAGGCAAGAATAGTGAATGGCTGATAAATCCTGATTTCAAGACTCGCGAAGATGTCGGCATCACGCTCGATATGACAGCTTGCGGAAAAGACGGGATGATCAACATGATAGAAGTTGGCAGTAAAGAGGTTAGCGAAGATGTTCTAAATGAGGCTTTAAAGCGTGCATCTATAGAAATAGAAAAGATTCAAAAGTGGCAAGAGAAGGTCATAAAGGAAATCGGAAAAGAAAAAGTAAAATTAACTTTTGCAGAACCAACCCCTGGAACAAAGGAATTGTTTGATGCAAATATAAAACCAAAACTTGCTGATCACGTATTTACAGGAACACCAGGCAAAGAGGGCATAGCAAACATAAATGAAGAGTGGACAAAACTATTCTCTGAAAAGATACCTGAGGGAAATATGGCTCTGGCACAAGCTCATTTTGAAAACGCGGTAAACGATCTGCTCCATGAATATGCTATAGACAAAAACAAGCGTCCTGATGGCAGAGGCATGGATGATATACGACCATTATTTGCAAAAGCGGGTGGCGTATCACCAGTCCTCCACGGCTCTGGAATGTTCTACAGAGGAGGTACGCACGTCCTATCAGTACTTACACTCGGTTCGCCAGGAGACGCTCTGCTCATAGAAGGCGTAAATCTCACTGAGAACAAGCGCTTTATGCACCACTATAATTTTCCTCCATTCTCTACGGGCGAAACTGGCAGGATAGGTGGTACAAATAGGAGAATGATCGGTCACGGCGCACTCGCTGAGAAGGCTCTACTTCCTATCATTCCTGCAAAAGAAATATTCCCATATACCATAAGACTAGTATCTGAAGCTTTTGCTTCGAACGGTTCTACATCTATGGGCTCAGTCTGTGGTTCTACTCTAGCTCTCATGGACGGCGGAGTTCCCATTAAGGCACCCGTAGCAGGAATTGCTTCAGGTCTCATGATGAGAAATGATAAGGAATATAAGGTTCTCACAGATATCCAAGGCCCAGAAGACCATCACGGTGATATGGATTTCAAAGTTGCAGGTACAAGAGAGGGCGTAACTGCAGTTCAGATGGACGTAAAAGTTGGCGGTATTCCGCTACACATACTTGCAGAAGCTTTCGTGAAGGCAAAAACTGCCCGTCTCAAGATCCTAGACATCATAGAAAAGGAAATTCCTAGACACAGAGAGAAGATTTCACCGAATGCTCCTGAAATAGTAATAATGAAAGTCAAACCGGATCAAATAGGTCTGATAATCGGAACCGGTGGCAAGACAATCAACGAAATCAGAGACAATACTGGAGTTGAAGACATCACCATAGAAGATGACGGGTCTGTCTTTATAACTGGCAAGAATGGCACCGCAGAAAAAGCCAAAGAAATAATACACGGTATGACTAGAGAATATTTACCGGGTGAAAAATTCGACGCTGAGGTAACCAGACTTATGGACTTCGGCTTTTTCGCAAAGATTGGCTATGACACTGAAGGTCTGGTGCACGTCTCAGAAATGGCTCCGTTTAGAGTCGAGAGAGTCGATACATATGTGAAAGAAGGGGACAAAGTGCCTGTTGTCATAAAAGAAATCGATGAAAAGGGCAGAATCAATCTATCCATAAAGCAAGTCAATCCTTCATTCTTCGACAAGAAAGAAGAGATTCCAAGACCTCACAATCCCGAGAGAGGAAACCGCGATGGTTCGAGAAGAAACCATAGAAGATAGCTCGACCAGTCATACAATAAACACACAGAAGTTTGGTCGGACGGTTTTCGTCTTGTATAATATCGTGAATGGACAATGATAAAAATCTAGATCCGGAAGACGGAGTATCTCTTCCCAGAGAATCGAAAATGTACGATTTCGACTCGGATCTTTCCATATCTCCAGTCACAGATGAATCGACAAAATTCGAAGACGGAAAAGTGCCGAAAGCTGTCGCCGAGGAAGTCAAGAAAACCCTGTCGGAGATAGAGCAGAATTTAGCATCAAAAAATATTCCCAGAAATCTGGCAAAACCGGTCAGTTCGAACACGGCTCAACAAAAACCGATTAATATTCCGAATTCTCCACAGACAACATCTCGACCGGTGTCACAAGAAATGAACAGGCCAGAAAAAAATACACCGGCAAACATTACAGAATCGGCTCCAGCGACAAAACCGGTCATTCCGCAAAAAAATACTGCTCCTGTCACACAAAAAGTCTCTGTAACACCCGCTCCAACCGTTTCAACAAGACCGACCATTCCTACCCAAAAATCGTCAGACGTCCCGAAGCCAATTATCGAAACTCAAACAGCCGGACAGGTTTTGCCCAGGACGATAAACATGCCCCCATTACCACCAGTTCCGACCAAACAGAATCAAACAGCCAACCAGAAATTACCAGAAACACAAAACGAGATGAATGATGGCGACAAACCGATCATAAATCCATTCAAACAATCAAACAGAGACCCGTTCAGGGAACCGTTACCAGAATTAGATAAGTCCTGGCCATTTGCCTCGCCAGAAACTCTGGCTAAAAATAAGAGCCGCGATGGAGGAACTGCTGTGTATTCCCAAAACGTCTCACGCCCCATAACTTCACCGATCAAACCTAGTGCTGCTTCATCACTCATAACAAATCCGATAAACATAAATTCTCTTCATAACAAACCATCACAACCGATAGTTCAGAGTCCGGACAAATTACCCGAACAGCAAAAAACAGAAAAAGTTCCTGAAAAGACTTCAGCCGAACAAGCTTTGATACAGAAACTATCTCAACAGATGCAAAATAAGCCTATTACAGGCACGGCCACTCAAGCCACCGAGAAGAAATACACGGGTATTCTGAAAAATATCAGAACTTACGAAAGTGATGTAGCGGAGGTTCTAGCTCAAAGAGGCACATCGAGAACCTCCATGGCAATCGCCGAGAGCAAGCGACGCGGAGAGGGGGAAACTCTCAGAAACAATGTTGTGACGGTATCTGAACAAGTGCCTGAAGAAAAGACCCCATCGCATATCTGGTCAAAGATAATAATAGTGATAATAAGTCTGGCCCTTCTCGCCGGCGGTGCGTATGCTGGATATTATTTCTATTCGAAGAGTCCAATAGCAACAGTCGTGACAAAACCAGCACCGGAAACACCGAAGCAGACAATGTCATTAGTACCTTTCGATGTACAAACACTCATAAATACGGATGGGTTGACCAGCACCACTCTGCTCGAAAAGATAAAAACGGAAATAAAGAAAGTGTTGCCAAAAAATCAAATCAAGGAAATTATTTTCTCTCAAACCAGGGAGAATCAAACTTACAGGACACCTATTTCAGACATATCACTCATGCTAGACATCGACGTTCCGGATCTTATCCTGAGAAGCCTTAATCCTCAATGGATGCTCGGTGTATTTAACGATGACAACGGCATAAATCAACCGTTTGTAGTCGTTGAAACCAACTTGATACAGAACACATTTGCCGGAATGCTAAATTGGGAACCGGCTATGCCGGCAGAAATCGCCCGTTTCATAAACGTTAGCCCTACAAATAGCCAAAACATTCCCGCAGGATCATTCAAAGACCAGATCGTCAAAAACAAAGATGTTAGGGTATTCGCTTCTCCTGACAACAGAGTTATATTTGTATATTCGTTTTTGGACAATAAAACGTTAGTAATAACATCAAATCAACAGACTCTTTCCGCAGTTATTTCTCGTCTTGAAAATAAGATATTCGTGAGGTAAAATTGCCCTACATATGAACAAAAAAGACTTGGAATACTTCAAGAATAAGCTTCTGGCAGAAAAAGAAGAGATAGAAGGCGAGCTTTCAGGCATTGGCAAGAAGGACAGACAGAGTCCCGGCGGTTGGGAAGCAACCAGCGGTAATCTGGACATTGATTCTGCCGATGAAAACGAAGTGGCTGATAAGATCGAAGAGCTCGATGAGAATAACGCTATCGTCGGCAATCTTGAAATTCAACTCAACGAAATAAATGCTGCTCTAGAGAGGATAGAGAAGGGAACATACGGAATATGTGAAAAGACCGGCAAGCCGATAGACAGAAAACGACTTGAGGCAAATCCTTCAGCAAGAGTCTCCATAAAATAGAACTTGTTCAGTCTATAATGATTCATTGGGATCATATTTATGATCAATTTATCGATGATTTAGGATTTTTTTAGTGCCCACAATGTAATATTTCTTACGTGGGAATCGCCAAGTGCAAAAGCGCGCAATTGAACGGACTATCGGCGGAAATCATAATCATTGAAGTTGATATTTCTAACGGATTAAACGCCATATCCATCGTGGGTCTTGGCGATCGAGCGGTAGACGAATCCAAGGACAGAGTGTCAGCGGCGATAAAGAACTCCGGCTATACTTCTCCGAAACAACAAAATCAAAAAGTGGTTGTATCACTCGCGCCGGCTGATCTACGAAAAGAAGGCCCATCGTTCGATCTCGCTATTGCAGTAGCATATCTCATGGCCTCGAATGCCATTCATGTTTGTGATGATTTTTCTAACTATCTATTCATAGGAGAACTTGCTCTCGATGGCAGTCTGCGCAGAGTGAGCGGACTATTGCCTATATTGAGAGAATCCAGAATGCTCGGTTTCACAAAGATATTCATCCCATCCAATAACGCAAGCGAAGCAGAAATATCTGGCCACACGGAAGTATATTCTGCCGATTGTCTTCGTGACGTCATTGACCATTTGGAAGGAAAAACTGTATTGAAACGGCTTTCTGCTTCCATCAACAACACCGGAACACCTCGCAGATCGTCTCAAACAGACATAAGCTCCATAAAAGGCAACTCTGTTGCAAAGCGAGGCCTAGAAATAGCCGCATCAGGGGGACATAATGTCATTTTATACGGACCTCCAGGAACTGGTAAAACCATGCTGGCAAAAAGCTTTCCATCCATCTTGCCAGATCTGTCACACGAAGAGTCGATGGAAGTAACAAGCATATATTCGGTGGCAAAAACTAACATTAAAGAACTCTTGAGTGAAGCTCCCTTTAGATCTCCTCATCACACATCATCATATGCAGCTATAGTTGGGGGAGGAGCATATCCTCGGCCTGGCGAAATCACCTTGGCACACCATGGCACGTTATTCCTAGATGAATTTCCGGAATTTAACAGAGAAGTGCTGGAAGCCTTGAGACAACCGCTCGAAGAAAAAACCATCACCATATCCAGAGCGCGGGGCTCTGTGACATATCCTGCAAGCTGTATTCTCATCGCTTCGATGAATCCATGTCCTTGCGGAAAACCCGCGAACAAAGAATGTCGATGCACTCCATCAGCCATAAGAAATTACGAAAGAAAGGTTTCCGGACCGATCATGGATCGTATAGACATATGGCTAAATGTACACAAAGTAGAGTATGACAAATTGGCAGAAACCGTGAATATCGAAGAGCGATCGAATGATATTTTATCTCGGGTAATAGTAGCAAGAGAAAGACAGCGACAACGCTTCAAGACTCTAGGTCTCAACAAAAAATATAATTCTGAAATAGCAGCAGGGGAGATAAGTATGATATGCGCAACTGACGAAGTCTCGAAAAGCACACTGCTGCAGATATCAAAACAGCAAAACATATCCGGCAGAGCCTTTCATCGAATTCTGAAGGTCGCAAGAACAATAGCAGATTTGGAAGATTCGGAAATTATCAGGAACAATCACATTCTTGAAGCTTTCCAATATAGAGAACAAAAACTATCGGCACAAAGACTGGTTTGAAAAAGGATTCTTCGCACCACGAATCTCAAAGTGAAGATGCGGACCCGTGGTCAAACCCGTTACTCCGACATAACCTATAACAGTTCCAGATGATACGATATCTCCGGCTTCTATTATGCTTCTGGAGAGGTGAGAATAAAGCGATTGAGATCCGTTTGAGTGCAAAATAACGACGAAGTTTCCGTATCCGCCATTCCAAGCTCCGTTTGATTTATTGATTATTACTGTTCCGCCGGCTGATGCCAACACTGGAGTGCCCACAGGCGCAGCCAGATCCACACCATTATGCCCATGCAACTTTTGCGAAACTCGAGCACCTCTCACAGGACATGAATAATATCCAGAATATGAAGGCCAATTTTCGTCATTATCATAAACCACGGCCGTGGATGTTCTGCCGGTTTGAGTGGCTATCGCTTTGGTACTGATTTCAGCGTTTGGAATCAAGATTTCTTGTCCGATCTTCAACTTTGCATCAATAGTCAAATCATTGTAATTGAGTATGTCTTCCACATCAGCGCCATGTTTTTTGGCTATACCCTGAATAGTGTCATTGGATTTAACTGTATAAATAGTACCCGTAACAGGCAAAATGATGAGGGTCATTCCAGGCTTCAGTATGGATCTACTGGTCAGATCGTTCGCCCACAGGACAGTATTAATAGAAACATTAAACATTTTCGCTACGCCTGAAATAGTATCCCCTGGTCTCACTGTATAAATACTGATTTGTGTATTTAAAGGATCCGAAGATGTTGAGTTCATTCTCGCAACATCTGCAGACAATATGGCATTTCCCTCGAGGGGAGGAATATCGGCCAAAGATATAGAAACTGACGCATTCGATGCCTGAAGGACGACCGTCTGTGAAGTCTGAGTGCTGGACAAGCGTTCAGCTTGTGAGAATTTCGCATTAGCTTCATTCTTGCCGATCATCGACTGAAACAGGGAACCTATACCGGCGCTGGCCATATTGGAGGATATGAAACTTACAAATGCGACGGTCGCAACAACTACTGCCACTAGCGCTCGGCGCTTGTTTTGATCATTCTTATTTAGATTTAGGTTTTCCTTTATTTTGGAAATCATAAATTGATGACACCCTTCCGAATCCACCCAGTACTGTGATCAGCCATTCCGACGTCCCTTAGAAATAAATGGCTCTATTGAGCCGGTTTATACTATTCGCTCCTGGAACTTGTATGGACAGGATAGCAAGTTGTATTGCTTAGTCAATATAGCTTATGAACATATAAATTGTGCTAATATAAGGCACCATGACAACACTAAATGAAGCCCAAAAACGGGCAACTGAAGCCCTGGATGGACCCCTTCTCATAGTGGCTGGTGCCGGA
>CAZWUU010000017.1:0-14378 GCA_964637485.1 uncultured Candidatus Saccharibacteria bacterium | reverse complement strand
ACTAGCGGTATGTGCTTTTCTTAGCATACCCATGACCGCAGCTTCGTCCCTAGATGATATGGTCACTTGGAATTTATCATTATCGTAGATGATATCAGCAGGTTCCTGACCATCTACTACATATTTACTAGCATCAGTACGAAGCTTTTGGTTTTTATAAAAGCAGTAGACCGCAAAGAGTTCACCTATCTTTTTTGGTGATAGAGTTCTTAAATATTTGTCACCAAAAACTCATTAAAATTCACGAGCTCCGGTGGTAGGACTCGAACCTACAACCAACTCGTTAACAGCGAGCTGCTCTACCATTGAGCTACACCGGAATATAAATTGTTCAATGAACTATGCTTAACTGACGCCTGAAAATGTATCATACTGAATAGAGGAAATCAAAAGCGCATGTATATACGAATCATAGCAAAACCGAATTCCTCGGCTAATAAAATAGAGAAGGTAAGTGAAGGCGTATTCGAGGTATCTGTGAAGGAGCCACCTGAGAATAATCTGGCGAATTTGCGCATATTAGCACTACTGCGCGATGTGTATCCGAACAGGCCAATAAAGGTCATAAAGGGACATCACACCACAAAAAAGTTGATTGAAATAGGTGAGTAGTCTTTCGCGGTGTTATATAATGAAAATGAGCTTACAAGCATAACGCAAAATAACATGAACACCAGAATCAAGGTTACGAACGTAGAGCTTACTCCGTCACTTTCCGAATTTGTGAATCGCAGTCTAGGTAAGGTTGAAAAGATCGTGAGCAAAGATCCCGCGGCTATTTGTGATTTGGAATTATCACGAACGACTGCTCATCATCAAAAAGGAGATGTTTATAGAGCGGAAATTCACGTAGTCGG
Source organism: uncultured Candidatus Saccharibacteria bacterium (assembly GCA_964637485.1). Classification (GTDB taxonomy): domain Bacteria; phylum Patescibacteriota; class Minisyncoccia; order Phycocordibacterales; family PALSA-1337; genus C7867-002. The sequence continues at coordinate 13,521 of CAZWUU010000017.1, read as the reverse complement.
TGGCGGATATGATGCCTATGCCGAAGCTGAAGAAGAAGATTTGAGCTACGCTATCAGCGAGGTACGAGATGAGATAGTGAAAAAGCTTCGATCCGGCCGATCCAAATACATGAATAATATTCGCAGGAGCGGTGCACGCGTTAAAGCAATGCTGAAAGGTTTTGTCCCTTGGGGCGAGAATGGCTGGTATAGGAGACGCAGATAAAATGAAAATCGATCTTAGACTTGATCTGAAACAGCCGGTGAATCAGTGGATGGGCATAGCCCTGATCGGCATGATGTGTTTCTGGGTAGTCCTGTACTATTTTGTGAACAAAACCGAGGCCTTCGGCAATAACTATATAAATGCAGTCGTTACGACAACTTCCCATAACCGGACTCAAAATCCTTAAAGCTCATCTCATTTGAACCTTCTGGAATAACCTTGTGTAAGACTAAATTTCCATTTTTGTAGGAGGCAGATGTAATTTTTACTTTAAAATTCCGGCCTTTTTTGTTTATAGTAAAAAAAGCGATTGGTGATTCATGATAGGCCTGAATCTTTCGAAAATTTGCATATGGATCATCACTTAATATTATTTCCGCCTGTTCCTTAGTTATCTTCTTTGTAAATGTAGCTTTTGAATGATCCTGCTCAAGTTCCGGAATTTTGCCTGATATATATTCTGGAATAATTGAGCTCAATAATTTTCCACCTTCCCTCAGCATCAATTCTTCGAATTCTTCGTATGTCGGCCATTCGGATATATTTACATGTTTTACGGCAACGAGTGGCCCGTGATCCATCTTTTCGTCCATTCTCATGATGGTAACTCCTGTACTTTTCTTATCCTGCAATATCGTGCTTTGGAGTGGGGAAGCACCGCGGAGATCTGGGAGCAGTGATGGATGAACATTTAGGGTTTTATATTTTGGCATGAATACGATAGATGCCGGCATGATCTTGCCATATGATGCGACGATGAAAAGATCGCATTCATATGATCTAAGTGTTGATTCAAAATCTGCATCAAGTATTGCCGGATCAGTGCACTTAATATGGTTCTCTTGAGGCCATGCTTTGACTACATTGGGAGTAAGTTTCATGGCCCTCCCTTGTGGTTTGTCAGGGGTTGTCACAATAAGATCCGGTTTAAAACCAGCTTTCATCAGTTCATCCAGAACATATATAGACGCCTTCGAGCTTCCGAAAAATGCGTATTTCATATTATTTTTTCTGCATTTCTGCTATTTCCTCCGGAGTCATCTCCCAGATCTCACGAGCCTTGTCTATAAATAACACTCCTTCCAGATGGTCCACCTCATGTTGAAATATTTGGGCTAGAAGACCACTCGCTCCTCGGCTTATTTTCTCGCCCTTTTCATTATAGGCCGACAGAGAGACTCTGGTGCACCTGTTGACCTTGCCGTACAGCCAGCGTACTGAAAGGCAGCCTTCCTCCATCTCCTTCTTGTCTCGCGAGCGACGTGTGATGACCGGATTTATGAATATCATATCTTTTTCATCGCCCTTATAGGTCTTATCTGCTTGTCGGAGCAAATCTGAATTGACGATAAATATTCTTCTTGAGATGCCTATCTGCGGAGCTGCTATAGCGATGCCGTCCTTCTGAAGTGCCATAGCCGACCGCATATCGTCGATAATCCTATTTATTTCGGGTGTTCCTATCTCGGAAATCGCCACTTCTTTTGCCTTGTCCTGTAATACGGCTTCACCTTTCTGCACGATGTTTACCATAAAAAAACTATATCATGAAAATGCCAGGTGCTCCAGATTATCAGTTCAAGATCGATTCCGGGTTGATTTTAATGTGAACTTCAGGAGGCATTTCCATCAACTTATCTACAAGATCCGTATCGGGCCAGCTTTTGTCAGCGATACGTATCATACCGTGAATAATGGATGCGCCCTTATCGCTCGAGGTAAAAGCAGGAAACACTTCTATCTCAAAAGGCGAAAAATATGCCTGGAGTTCTCCCATTTGCTTTGCAATGACCTCTTTTTTGCCTTCTATGGAAATCTTTATGATGGTACTGAATGGAGGATAGTCGTACTTCTTCCGATCAGCTACGACCGATCTATAGAAGTCACTCAGATTGCCCTTGGCTCCATACTCGAAGACGCGTTCGTCGATTCTTCTAGTTTGTACCAAGAATGTTCTTGTCGCTAACGTGCGAAGTCTGGTGAGCAGATACATGAGTCTCTCTTCTATACGAAAATCTGGTATGGCAAATAGGGAATCGAGCGTCACAACAGCTACGTGATCGACCTGTCCACCCAGGTGATTTACTGCAAGTTCGGTGCCAATGAGTACAGATCCCGGCTTGGCCCGCCAATTTCTTACAGTGTCAGACACCTGCTTTTCGGTGGTTGTCGTATCCGCATCGATCTGGAAGACGTTTATGTTTTCAAATTTATCCTGCAGTTCCTTTTTCACTCTGTCAGTACCGATGCCCATAGGCGATAGGCGGTGACCTCCGCATACGCTACATGTATCGTTTACAATCTTTTTTTCTCCGCAAGCATGACACATGAAAAAGTTTTTTCCAGTCAATTTCGATGAATGCGATACCAGAGGGGTATTGCACTTGTCGCATGAGATGATGTTTTCGCAATCATCACAGACGGTGAGCGTAGCCAGGCCGCGTCTTGCGGTCATCATGAATAGGTTGGTATTCTCATCAATATTTTTCCTGATGATATCCTCCAATTCTCTGCTAAATATTCTAAACCCCAACGGCTTGTCGCTCTTCTCATCATCTCGTTTCATACTGACGACGATGTCGCTCCCGGTAGATATTGATCGCCATTTAAACGGTGTTCCGTGAGCGACTTCTCTATTATCAACTCGGTGTAATGTCTCTGTTCGTAGTAAAAGATCAGAGAGATATACTGACTTCCTTTCTTGGCGCGACAATGTTTCGCAGGCATGACGCAGATCTATTTGTGGCGATTTCATGCCCATCCAACCACGACCATTTTCTCGTTCGATTATGACGGTTTCAAAATCATTCCTAGGCAATGCCAGAAAGGACGGGGTGGCAATCACGACTACTGGGTGGTTTGTGGTGGCTATGTCACTCCAAGTATCCAGAATTTTTTTCTTGGTCATACTGCCGTGGATAGAATATATATATCCCTCTATGCCTTTTTCCAATATATCGAAAAATTGTCGGACATCTTCTATTGTCGGTACATATATTGCGACCGATCGCTTTTTGGCGAACTGCTGTCTGATGAGACTTTTCCAGGAGCTAATTCGATCATCGTCATCTCCTTGTACGGCAAATGTCTCTGCCTCACTCGAGCTCGTCTGTAGGAATGAGGACTGGAGGGGCAGGGGCGGAGCTATTCGATTGGCATTTTCCAGTATGACCTCTGAAATGACCGAGCCAAATATTGAACCCTCTGAGGTGGCGTAATATCGAGACAGTAGTTTTACCGCTTCGACAAAACCATCCGTAAAGAAGGCCTCTGTCTTGACCCTGTCCATCTTTCTGATTTCATATGGGGCATTTCTGATTTCAGTCTTTAGGTCGGAGGCCTTATGTACATCCAAAACTATTCCGTGAATGATATTGGCCCTGATGGGTATGGTCACTATGGCGCCGACAGATACATTTTTTGCCGTGAAATAGTGCAATTTATCTGGCACTTTTCTCCTTGTTATCGGTGCAACCGTGATGATATTCATGCCGTATTTATAGCTTTTATTTGGCTATCGGCATAGAGATTGACAATATTTATAGATGATTTGGAAATATTCTATAAATCCCTGAAAGTTTCAATCTTTGCACCAAGTTTATTCAATCTATTAGCCAGATCTTCATATCCGCGATTGATGTTGTATATGTTTCGAAGTATCGACGTACCCGGTGCGGCCATCATTCCGAGCATAAGTATGACGGATGGTCGAAGTGCGGGTGGGCAGACGAGCTCAGCCGATTTGAATTTGACTGGACCTTTTATGTAAAAACGATGAGGGTCAGCCAATATCGATTCGGCACCGAGCTTGTCGAGCTCTTTGAAATATATTGCTCTTTCCTCATATGCCCAGTCATGAATAAACGTCTCTCCTTCGGCACAAGCTCCTATCAGAGCAAAAAACGGGAGATTGTCCATGTTTATACCCGGATATGGCATGGCGTGGATCTTCTCATCCAATGCCTGCAAACTAGATTCTTTGGTTTTTATATCGACGAGATTAATCCTGCCATTCTTGCCTTTATAGTTAGCGAGTACTTCATATTTAAATCCCATCTTCTCGAGTTTTAACAATTCCATTTCCAGGAAATCAGAAGGGCATCGTTTAATTGTTATTTCTGATTTTGTAACAATGGCTGCCGTGACTAGCGACATAGCCTCTATGGGATCTTCTCCCAGATGATATGTAAGAGGTATGTCTATCGATTCTATGCCGTGGACTACAAGAGTAGAAGTACCTATACCTTCGATTTTTACACCGGCCTCCTCCAAAAAGAAACAGACATCCTGTACCTGATAGTTTGCTGAAGCATACTTTATTGTAGTTTTGCCAGGAATGAGAGCGCTGGCCATGAGTACCGCTTCAGTGACGGTATCGCCGGCCTCGTACATGATGATGGTCTGATCTCTTCGAAGGCCATCATGAGATACTTCATAATGTTTCGATGTGGTTTCTATTCTCACGCCCAGCTTCTCTAATGCATATAGATATGGCTTGACTGTCCTTTTTCCAAGTCGGCAGCCACTAGGCTGGTTTACTTTGAAGTTTTTCAGAAAATGAATGAGCGAGCCGATGAGCATGATCTCGCTTCTGGTTCTGGCCTGTGAAAAATACTCAGCTCTGGTCAGATCAAATTTTACCGGAGGTGTGATCGTCAAATCATTGTCATTCCACTCGGCCTTTACTCCGATACTGTGCAATACCTCAATGATCCTATAAACCTCTTCTATTTTCGGAGTATCCTTAATGATTGTTTTTGACTTATTGAGCAGGGAAGCGATCATGACGCCGAGCGCGCCATTCTTCGAAGTTCTGACTGTAATCTCACCGCTCAACTTCCTGCCACCCTCTATCTTAAAGTTGACCGCACCGCCACTCGACAGAGTGACGATCTCTCGGTCTAGAGCTTCACTGATTTTAGCCAGAGTCTTTGCTGACAGATTTTGTTCGCCTTTCTCTATTCTTGCAATAACGCTCTGGGTGGTACCGATTTTCTTTGCAAGGGCGGATTGAGTAATACCGCGCTCTTCGCGCAATGATGCAATTTTATGGCCGATTTTGGCTAATGTGGTATCGATTTTCATATAGGAGCATTATAGCATATACGCTATTAGACAATCAAGACATGTGGATAATCATACTGATTCGATTTACTGTTGATATCGCTTGGCTTTGTGATAGAGTCTCTTCTGTATGTCTATATTTTCTCCAAAGCTCGGTATTGATCTCGGAACGGCGAATACTCTAGTGTTTGTTCCGAAAAAGGGCATAGTGCTGAATGAGCCGTCAGTGGTGGCTGTTTCTGAAATTGATAAGAAAGTTTTGGCAGTTGGAAATGAGGCAAAGGAAATGCTGGGCCGCACTCCAGATAGCATCATCGCCTATAGGCCCATGAGAGATGGTGTGATAGCTGATTACAGAGTTACGGAAGCGATGCTTCGATATTTCATAGACAAGGCAATGGGACGATTCTCAATCATAAAGCCAGACGTTCTGGTGTCTGTGCCCGCGTCAGTCACATCGACAGAAAGACGTGCGGTCATAGAAGCGGCCACCCGCGCTGGCGCAAAAAACGCATATGTCATAAAGGAGCCGATACTTGCGGCTATCGGAGCCGGTATTCCCATTCAGGAAGCCAAAGGACATATGATTGCAGATATAGGTGGCGGTACCACTGATGTGGCGGTGATTTCTCTAGGCGGTATAGTCGCATCAACATCGGTAAAATGTGCCGGTAATAAGCTCGATGCCGCCATTGCAGACTATATAAAGAAAACATTCAATCTCGCTATTGGCGATCACACTGCAGAACTTATAAAGATTCAGATAGGTTCTGCCATACCTCTCGATGAAGAACTCGGAATGATTGTCAAAGGGCGAGATTTCATAACAGGACTTCCGCGTTCAACAGAAATAAAAACAAATGAAATCGTAAAGGCGATTTCGGCACCGTTACGCGATATGATAAAGGCGATGAAAGACGTGTTGCAGGAGACTCCGCCAGAACTAGCGGCTGATATCATCGATCAGGGAATAACCATGACCGGAGGATCTTCGATGTTGCGCAATTTTCCTGAATTGGTTTTCAGACGAACAGGAGTGAAGGCTCAGCTCGCATCTGACCCACTGTTTTGTGTTGCCAAGGGCACTGGTATTGCCCTCGACCACCTGGATACATATAAGAAGACAATCATTTCCAAGAGATAATATTGTACTTGACAGACTGCTGAATAGTATTAATATTGCCAGCAGTGGTCTTCGGCCTTAGGGCTCGGTTCTGCCGCCCGGCTTGTACCCTAGGTTCAGGCGCCCTTGTACATAAAACCAGCAAAACAGCTGAGCTCCCGTATACCGTTCATTCGGTCACGGCACTTCGGCAACATAGCTGGGGAATCTCAAAAATGAGGGGGTATTGGAACAGTATCTTCGGTTGAGGACCACTCTATTTCGTTTGTAGTTGGGTATTGTTGTTGTGTGGACTCGGGCGTGCATTGCTCTGCAATGCACGCCCTTTCTTTTTTGCCTGTTGATCTGAGGAAATATGATCTCGTGAATATGCAATAGCGTTATATCTAATAAATGGCTAATTATAAGGATATAATACGATATGCTTGACAAATCGCTACGTATTTGCTATTATATACCCAGAATATGCAGTACCAGAGCGAGTAACCGACCGAAAGACGCAGGGTTACAAGACACCAATCGCTCCTGCATATCGAAAACCGGACTTGCAGCACCGAAATGACGTAAGCTGCGACGAGTGCTCGTCCGATGAGAGCGGATGCGACACATACGCAACCAGCTCGGCCCCACAGTTTAATTAAACTGTGGGGCTTATTTTTTTCTGCTAGAATCAGAATATGAAAAAGACGGACCGACTTTTCGGCGAACTAAATCATCATGCGTACTGCATCGCCGGGCGATATTCGAGGGGAATGATCGAGGATGAGCTAGCCGTGTGTGGCATAGATATCGGACCAAGTAATCCTGATTATGTAGTCACGGCAGTCGATGTTTTAAATATTGATAAAGCGCGTGAGTTAAAGGAGAAGGCGTATACCATGCCAATTAATTCTGGCTCAAAGAAAATATTTCTTACCTTTTTTGAGTCGGTTACCATAGAGTCACAAAATGCTTTGCTTAAAATCCTGGAAGAACCACCCGTATCTTCCGTGTTTATTTTTTGCATCAAGAATTTATCGGTATTGCTACCGACGGTAAGATCAAGAGTAGCAATAGTTCACCCTCGAAATGCTTACATAAAAAACGTTGCAAATGGCTATGAGGATCTCGTAGATATATTCTTGGGATCAAATGAGAAACAACGTTTGGACATGGCGAAGACTTTTGCTGAAGAAATATCCAAGGGTAAGAGAGGTAAGGCGGATTTTATGGATTTTGTGCACGCACTAACTGTGAGACTCAAAGCTCGTGGTGTAAGGGAGAATATCTCCGCTCTTCAAGCTCTCTCGCTCTGTGAGAAATATGGAAATGATCGCGCTCCATCCATAAAAATGTTGCTTGAATATGTCGCCATGAATGTGTGATAATGGTCTCATGTCATACGATTTTAGTCAGTTCAAAAAACAATTATTAGGTTCGGAAGATTGGCTGAAGAAGGAGTATCAGCAAATAAGGACTGGCCAAGCCTCTCCGGCTATTCTAGATAGCGTTAAGGTTGATTCATACGGAACTCTTCTGTCACTAAAAGAAGTTGCGAGCATCATTCTCGAAGGAGCACGAACGTTGCGAATACAACCTTGGGACAAGAGTCAAGTTAAAGAAATAGAAAAGTCCATTACTGTTGCAAATTTAGGATTGTCGACCGTGGTAGATGGTGACGGAGTCAGAGTAAACTTTCCTGAATTGACGGGTGAACGCAGGACGGCTATAGCGAAAATGGCGAAGGATAAGCTTGAAGAGGCAAAGAAAGAAGTTAGAAGACATCGCGATGTCATCATCAAGGATTTGCAGAATAGGGAGAAGGAGGGCGGATACGGCAAGGACGAAATATTCAGACTGAAAAACGAAACCCAGAAATTGGTAGATGATACCAATAAGCGCCTGGAGGATATATATGCAAAAAAGGAGAAGGAATTGCTAGCATAAAGTCACATGACAGTACTTATATTCATTATTGTTCTAGCGGTTCTCATCTTCGTACACGAATTGGGTCATTTTCTGTCAGCTAGAATGTTCGGTATCAGAGTGGATGCCTTTAAGATAGGATTCGGTCCAAAATTATTTGCTTGGAAGAGGGGAGAAACTGAATACGGAGTAAATGCAGTGCCGTTTGGTGGTTACGTGAAGATTTTTGGAGAAAATCCTGATGCGGACTCTATATCTGGTCCTGACAGCGCAAGAAGCTTCGTTAATAAACCGAGATGGCAACAGGCTATTGTATTGTTCGCTGGAGTCTTCTTCAATTTTATATTTGCCTGGATTGTTTATGCGGTAGTATTTTGCCTGGGAGTGACCGTTTCGTCTGTTGATTTCAGCCAGTACAAATCCCACATGAGCAATGATCGCATCATGGTAGTCAATGTCATGAAAAATTCTCCTGCTGAGAAGGTAGGATTGCAGGCAGGCGATATCATTTCATATGTAGAGACTGTCGGCATGAATGCTTCCAGGGCGAGAAATGCGACATCGAGTGCGTCTATGGATGCCCTGAAAACTAAGCAAACGATCGAAGATGTGCAGAAGGTCGTGAATGAATTTGGAGATAAGCCTGTGGCTGTCGAATTTATTCGGGATGGAAACTTGAATATTATCGGAGTTACTCCTGTCGCAGGTCTTGTGGACGGTAAGTACGCCATAGGAATATCTATGGATAATGCCGCCGAAATGCAACTACCCATTCATTTGGCGATCTGGGAATCAGGCAAGTTTACTCTTATCATGATGAAAGAAACTGTTATTGGTTTGTATCATTTCTTTGCAGATATTTTCACTGGCAAGCCTGATTTTTCTGATGTTGCTGGTCCTATCGGTATAGCTGGAATTGTGGGTAATGCCGCCAATATGGGCTTGGTATATCTTCTTATGATAACCGCGATTATTTCTATCAATCTCGGAATAATAAATCTGATTCCATTTCCGGCGCTCGACGGTGGTAGGATATTGTTCGTGGCGATTGAAGGAGTGATACGCAGGAGAATTCCTCCTGTATTTGCCAATTATGCGAACTTGATCGGCTTCGCTCTGCTCATCATCCTTATGATCGTGATAACCATAAAGGATGTCACTTCGTTGTGGTGATGATGCTATTCTAGGTATTATTTATGAAATATTAATTATATGCGACAAAGCCAACTATTTACGAAAACGAGAAAAGAAGCTCCGAAGGACGAGGTCTCAAAGAACGCTGATTTGCTCATCAGGGCAGGTTATGTTTACAAGGAAATGGCTGGTGTATATGCATATTTGCCGCTCGGTCTTAGAGTCATGAATAAGATCATGAACATCATAAGAGAAGAGATGAATGCGATCGGCGGGCAGGAGGTGGTACTTACGGCTCTGCAACAAAAAGAGACATGGGAACCGACAGATCAATGGGACGATGCCAAAGTTGATGTCTGGTTTAAAACCAAGCTAAAAAATGATACTGAATTGGGACTTGGTGTTACACATGAAGCTGCATTGACGAAACTCATGAAGGATTATATTTCATCATACAGACATCTGCCGACTTACGTGTATCAATTTCAGACGAAGTTTCGAAATGAAACCAGGGCTAAATCGGGTATCATGAGATCTAGAGAGTTTGTCATGAAGGATCTATATTCATTTTCCAAAAATGAAACTGAACATGCGGAGTATTATGAAAGGGTAAAACAAGCTTACGTAAGAATATTCGACAGAGTAGGATTGGGAGGAAGGACATTCATAACATTTGCTTCCGGGGGTATGTTTTCCAAATATTCTCATGAATTTCAAACTATTACCGAGGCAGGAGAGGATATTATATACGTGAATGAATTAAAGAGAGTAGCAGTAAATAAGGAAGTATTTAATGACGAGGTTCTGGCTGATCTTGGAATGAAGAGGGCTGAGTTTGTAGAGAGACGTTCTGTCGAAGTCGGAAACATTTTCAATTTGGGGACAAGATTTTCTGACGCTCTGGGCCTGAAATTCAAGGATGAATCTGGTAAGCCGACATCCGTTGTTATGGGAAGTTATGGTATAGGGCCTGGCAGAGTCATGGGTACCATAGTCGAATCAAAATCTGATGAGAAGGGCATCGTCTGGCCAGAATCTGTGGCTCCATATGGAGTACATCTGATTGCATTGTATGATGAAAAGGGGGATGTGAAAAAGTTTGCTGATGAACTATACGAGCGTCTTACTAAAAGTGGTGTTGAAGTTCTCTATGATGACAGAGACGTCGGAGCTGGCGAGAAATTTGGAGATGCGGATCTCATCGGGATTCCGAAGCGTTATGTTGTCAGCGAAAAGACTACGAAGATAGACTCTGTGGAGATAAAAGATAGGGCCACAGGCGCCATGGATATGTGCAAAGTCTCCCAGTTGAAATAAAAAATGGCCACACAGTAGTGTGGCCATGAAGATGTTTTGCAGAATCATTATTCTGCGGATTCTAGCTCGAGGTCACCTGACAGGCCGACTCCTTTTTTCTGGCGAGATCTTCCAAATCAATTCCTCGAAGAGTGTTGTGCAGACTGGAACTGTTGTCTCTCCTCATGAGAAAGTGAAGTCTCATGATTTCCGAAGGGGTCAGACCATCAAGCTTTGATATAGCTTCCTCTGAAGCGCCGGACAAAGAACAAGACATATATATTAGGGTACTTTGTAACTAAAAAACCCCGATAGGGGACCGGCACACCATGTGACGGCATGACCAGTAAAGCATACAGACAACACTGTGTCAATTCTATAATAATTATGCTTTGTGATAATGTTGACTCAATGATTAAAGGGCTAAAAAACAAGTTATTTTCGAAAGCATCCAATGATATAGGTATAGATCTCGGCACTGCGAATACGCTTGTTTATGTGCGCGGTAAGGGCATAGTCGTTAATGAGCCGTCTGTCGTTGCAGTAAATGATAAGACTGGCCAGGTAGTGGCGGTAGGCACAGCTGCAAAAGAAATGCTAGGCAGAACACCGACTCATATAACTGCCGTAAGGCCGCTTGTAGAAGGTGTTATTTCCGATTTTGAAATAACCGAAGAGATGCTTTCATATCTCATAAAACGCGCCGGCGAATATATGCCAAAAAAAGTTCTCGGCCCACGCGTCGTTGTAGGAGTTCCTTCTGGTGTGACAAACGTAGAGGTGCGAGCGGTGAGGGATGCTACGCGCAATGCCGGAGCAAGGGAAGTCTATGTAGTCGAGCAACCGATGGCAGGCGCTGTCGGCATCAGACTTCCTATACATGAGCCGGTCGGAAGTATGGTTATAGATATAGGTGGCGGTACGACGGACATAGCGGTTATCTCTCTGGGCGGTATCGTAAAATCGAAAAATTTAAAAATTGCCGGAGATAAGTTAAATAGCGATATCATTTCCTACATCAGAAATGAGTTTAAGATATTGATAGGTGAGACTACAGCGGAGCAGGTCAAACTTGCCGTCGGCTCAGTCCTACCAGGCGAACCTCTCGAGACTACGATTAGAGGCAGAGATCTTATAACCGGATTACCTCGAGAAGTTATTATTACCGATTCTGATATGCGAGAGGCCATGAGCCAATCCATTGAGACTATAGTCGAAGCCACCAAGGAGGTTCTGGAAACGACTCCTCCAGAAATACTCTCCGATGTAATGAGGAGAGGTATATATCTAGTAGGTGGCGGTGCTCTGATAAAGGGCTTGGACGGACTTCTCAATGAAACTCTAAAGATTCCTGTCACAGTGGCAGATGATCCGCTCACGGCTATTGCGAGAGGTGCCGGTATTATTCTGGAAGATATAGAAAAATATAGATCTATACTTCTCGAAAACGAAGATGAAATATGAACGCCCATATAACAGGATAGAATCAAGAAGAAAAGTTTTTTTTGGCGTACTTGTATCGATCGTTGCCGTTGTCGTGATCCTGATCCAGACTATTTGGCCTCATTTTTTCCAAATAGCTTTTTCATCCGTATCTGGACCTTTCTGGAGAGTTAGATATGCCATAGAAATTGGCGCCTTCAGATCACCGGAAAATATTGTCAGAGAAAATTTTACTCTCAGATCAGAGCTCGAGCGATTACGCATGGAATATTCCAGTTCGACTCAGGCATATCTTCTTAGTATGAACTCGGAATTACTTGGCCTGCTAAATCGAGCTTCATCTACAAGCAAGAACCTTAAATTGGCGTCAATAATAGCTCGATCTCCGACATTGCCAAACGATATGTTTATTGTTGATATCGGTTCTAGAGATGGAGTGGCGAGTACATCCCTCATATATGCTAGTGATAAATACCTGATCGGCCGAGTGAAGGAAATATACCCGAATCATTCATTGGTGACTCTGTATTCGTCACCGGAAGAAACACATGACATATATATAGGAGATGGTCGCATAAAGGCTACTGCCAGAGGTAAGGGTGGCGGTCAGTATGAAGCCTTTGTACCTCATGGCTCAGTAGTCAAGGACGGTGATATCATCGTTAATAGCGATATATACGGGCGTGCTCTTGGTCAGGTGAGTAGGGTCATCAGAGATCCGTCCAGCCCCTTCGATACCGTTCTGTTTGTAAGTCCTATAAATGTTTTTGAATCAAGATTTGTCTTTGTGGATGATGGTAAATCCCGTCTTATTCGCCGATAATCAACTATTATGACTCACGATAAAACATTGAGAATCACAGCTGACGTGATCGTATTTCTTTGCGTCATATTTGGTTGGTGGTATGTAGCGATATTAGTTGGACTCATATCGGCATGGGTATTTCCGAGATATGCGGAACTAGTTATAGCCGCTTTTATGTACGACGTGCTCTATACGATGCATTTGGAAAAGGGTATTTGGGGATACATGTTTACGCTAGGAACGGCAGGACTACTTATGTTGATTGGTTACCTGAAAACCGTTGTTAGAAATTATGCCTAGACAATATTAATTATTGAGTTATCTTAATACATTATGTTAGCCATACCGTGTCCAGTGGTAAATCATGTACTGAAGCCCGACATCAGAAATGAAGTCGTCGAGGTGAGAAATGTTCAAAACTTTCTACGAACCTTCGAGGGCATAGATATTCAAGACAGTGGTCACTATAACGAAGAGACAGATTCGGCAGTAAAACAGTTTCAAATGAAGTATGGCGCTGAAGTACTTACTCCCTGGAATGTGCAA
>CAZWUU010000016.1:0-14902 GCA_964637485.1 uncultured Candidatus Saccharibacteria bacterium | reverse complement strand
AGACTTGAAACTGGATCTCGTAGACGGCGTGCCGACAGAAACAGAAGTAGCCGAATACGAGAGAGCTTTCAAAAATGAAAAAGTATTGTTGCTCATGGCTGACTCTACCAACGTAGAAAATCCAGGATTTTCCATTCCGGAGAAGAAGGTCCACAAAAACATCGAAGAAATCATAAAGAATGTCCAAGGTCGCCTTATTATTGCCACATTCTCTTCCCTTCTGGAAAGATTGCTCAAGATCATCGAATTTGCAGAAATATATAACAAGCGAGTCGTCATAGAAGGTCGCAGCATGAAGCAAAATATAGAAGTCTGTAAGCATTTGGGCTTGGTAAAGACAAAAAAGGAAGTCATCATTTCAGTCGATGAAATAGACAACTACCCTCCTGATCGCATCATCATTCTTGCAACCGGTGCTCAAGGAGACGAATACGCCGCTCTTATGCGCATGTCCAATAAATCTCATCAAAAGATAAAGATCACACCGAGAGACACTGTACTTCTTTCATCATCCGTAGTTCCAGGCAACGAGAGGGCGGTACAAAAACTAAAAGACAACCTATCGAGACAAGGAGCAAAGATCATTCATTACCGCATAGCAGATGTCCATTCATCAGGTCATGCCAACAAAGATGAGACTGCCTGGATACACAAACAGATCAAACCGAAGTTTTTCGTACCTCTTCACGGCTACCATTACATGTTGAGAGTACATGGAGATATCGCAAAGGAAGCCAATGGCCTTCGGGATGAGGATGTAATAATTCCAGACAATAGCTCTATCATAGAGATACAAGAGTCAGGCAAAAAGATAGTTAAATTGAAAGAAAAGGCTCCTTCCAGCTTGGTCTTAGTAGATGGATTCTCTGTAGGAGATGTGCAGGATGTAGTAATACGCGACAGGCAAATGCTCGCACAGGATGGAATATTCATCATCTTCGGCATCATAAACGCCCACACGGGCAAGTTGAAAAAGTCGCCTGACATCATATCCAGAGGCTTTGTCTACCTTCGCGAATCCCAAGAACTGCTTCACGGAGTAAGACTAGTAATCAAGGACACTATAGATAAGACAACTCGTGGCATGAATCCGCTAAATATTGATCTAGTAAAGGACTCCATCACTGATTCAGTTAGCAAATTCCTACTTCAGGAGACAGCCAAGCGTCCGATGGTCATACCGGTGATACTCACCATATAAAAGTGGAAATTGTAAAAGTCAAAGTCCAAAATTCTTAATAAGCACAGAAATAGTTGCTGGTTATGGCTAGTGACTGGTTACAAACTGATTATAAATCCCATTTCAAACTTTAGATTTTGATTCTTAAATTTTCAATTAAATCAGAATTTCAAATTGATTGAATTGAATTGGAACCAATTATGATCCATGCCCTAATATCCTTGCAACGGATTTATCATAGTCTGCTGAATTCTATCCATAAGTGCCATCACATTATTACCGTAGGATGAACTGCCGGTAACTGCTCCGCATGGTCTGCCTGAATAATATCGACATGCAGCATTTCTCTGTGCCGAATAGCTCGTAGAATTCGCTCCGAGATTTGCGAGATATACGCCTGAAGCCATAAATGCATCGTAGGGTTTCCAAGGATTCGGATTTGATGAGCCGGTGTACTGAATGACAACATCGCGGATAGATGGCAATACCCACGTTGACGGTATAAATTGAGCCGGTCCCATAGCTCCTCCAAAGCCGATTGATTGCGGGCATGACACAGGCATAGTCTTATAATCCAGACCTAATGACTGGGTGACTTGGATGAATGGCTTCACATCTCTGTCTGGCTTCATCACGCGACTGATGGTCTGTTGAGTTCTGACATTTATTCCTGCGCCGGTTTCAGTGTTGGTGAGATAACAAGTACCTACATTTTTTCCTATATTTGTTTCTTGAGTCAGAATGGCCAGAAGAAATGCTGGCTGAACACCTGTTTTTTGATAAACACTATTTGCATAGTTCAAAGCGTCACCGAATGGAATAGCTTGTGCACCGCTCAAAGCAAATAGAGTAGAACGTATCTCGGCGGCCTTGGCCTGTTTTTCGGCGACCACAGACTTATAGGCACTCTCATTACCCTTACTAATATTCAGAAGAACTTTCTGTTGATCCTGATCGGATTTTATATTTGCTCTCTGGACTTCTATGGCGTGCCTTGCATCTATAGCCGCATTTCTTCTCTGATCCAATTCATTTTTCTCGGCAGTCGTTGAGGCCTGATCGGCTCGCAATTCCTCAAACACGTTTTGCAACCCTTTGCCAACAGAGCTAAAACTATCTATATCGTAAAAAAGATTTGAAACGGATTTCTGAGACAGAATGACCGTCGCGACATTTTGTTCGCTCATTTCTCCAGTCTTACGCAGAAGATCTGCCAGAGTGGCTTTGCCTCTGTTTATTCTAGCTTCCAACTTTTCTATATGTTTTTGCTTGTCGGTAATATCCTCACCCAAACTCTGGATAAGCAGGGTCTTGGCCCTTATATCGAGCTGAGCGGCCTTTATTCTAGCCTCAAGAACAGAAATATCCTTTGAAAGCGAGGCACTTTGAGATTGAGCTTTCTTGAGATTTTCTTGGGCTTTAGCTTCTTCGGCTTCTATTTGTTGTAGTTCTGCTTGAAGTTTTATTCTCTGTTCGGGAGTAAGATTTTGAGCATGTGATATAGCCGGAACGAACGTAGCAAGACATATTATGAAAAATATGACTTTTAGCGAATAACTCTCTACATTTTTACGGACATAAAAAAATACCATATGGCTATTCATATAGCTTATCAGATTATAACGAAATATAAAGGCGAATCAGAGATAAGCCCTGAATTATTTCTTGGCAGGCTCTTTCGCGGTATCAGCCGGAGCTGGTTCTCCTTCTTTGGCTTCTTTACCCTTGGCTTCTACTTCTATCGCTGACATATCTATGGTTGTAGGAGCAACGACTTCCTCCTTTGCTTCTGATATGGATGCGACCACTTCGTCAGCCTTAACTTTCACGGTAACGACAGATCCTACATTTAGATCTTTTGCATGAATAACGTCAGTGAGTTCTACAAGCTTGGATATATCGACGATTATTTCTCTCGGCAAATCTCTAGGTGATGCCTCCACTTCTACTTCGCGCATGACTTTTACCAATATACCTCCCTTATCCTTAACCGCAGGAGAGACGCCAGAAAACACCAGCGGAACTCCGACAGTAACTTTTTTACCCTTTTCAATGACATAAAAATCTGCGTGTCTCGGTTCGCCGGTAAGAGGATGTACATCCACTTCATGAATCAGGGACTCATGCTCGTTATTGCCTTCTTTGAGAATGATAACTGATGATTCTCCGGCCTTCTTCCATAAGGTCTTAAATTCCTTCAAAGGGACCGTGACTGGCGTACTGGTTTCCTTGGGTCCGTAGAAAACCGCAGGGATTTTGCCCTGTTTTCTTACTGTTTCTAGACTTGTCTTCGGATCACGCTTTTCGACGTTTAATGACAACATGAGAGCTATACTACCTTTTCTATGGAAAAATGCAAGAACGGCCTCAAATAAAGACTTTTCTGCTTAAAAAGCGATGATTTATGACAGGAATGTGAAATAAACGAAGCCCGTAATAGCTATATTCAATATGATTATAGCCAACATAATATATTGAGCACTCTTGTCTGATTTTGCTATGCCGTGCCTTTGTAACCAACCCGATATTCCCTTGGCATTACCACCACCATATCCTCCGTAGTTGTATACAGGAGCTCCGCCCATTTGAGAACCACCGGAAAAACCGCCCGCAGGCGAACCTGCGCTCGGTCTGGCACCTCCCCATCGATCTTCATCAAATTCTACTCCGGATGACATGTTTTATTATTATTTATTAATAATATCAGAAATTATTCACTATTTTAAGCTTGTCCTCTACTACTTTTTGCATAGCCAGTTTGGCTGGTTTCAAATATTTATATGGAGCAACCTCGTCAGGATCTTCAGATAGAGACTTCATGAGGCCTGATCGATACGCCAGACGCAGTTCAGTATTTACATGAACGATAGCAACTCCGTTTTTTATGGTACCCGATATGTCATCGGCCGTATTACCGGACGCTCCATGCAGAACTAGCGGAATACTCGTGGCTTCAGATAATTTTTTTACTAGTTTTATATTGAGCGAAGGATCACCTCCCCGTATGACACCGTGGATATTTCCTATTGCTGGAGCCAATAGATCTATTCCTGTCTCTTTCGCAAACCTGCTAGCATCTTCGGGCTTGGTCATCTGATCTTCCGTAACCACAGCTCCCGCTGGAATCTCTGACAAAACCTTGGACGAACTGCCTATATAGCCCAGCTCGCCCTCAATGAGCACATCTCTGCCAGAACCTCTGGCATATGCCACGCATTTCTTGGTCACTTCAATATTCTCATCAAGGTCCATTTTGGCCCCATCGAAAATAACAGCATCAAAACCAGCATCTATGGCTTCTTTTACACGTTCAAATGAGTAAGTATGATCAGCATTCAGAAATACAGGGTGATTTCTTTCCTCCCGAAGACTCCTTACAACTGCAGATATTTGTCGAACTCCCGTATAATCACGCTCACCTTCGGATACGCCAATGATTACCGGCGCATTCAGACTGATAGCGGCATCTAGCACAGCATGCGCACCATCTAGAGTCGAGACATTGAAATGGCCTATAGCCACCCCTTTTGACTTGGCTTCTCCTATACATTCTCGTAAATTCTTCATACAAACATTGTATCACGAGCCATAAATGCGCGTATGATATAATATTCACATGTTATCTCGCGTTGACGTTCTTTGTGTCGGCGATACCGCCACCGATGCTTTCATAAGACTGAAAGACGCATCTGTTCACTGCAAGATAAATCACTCAGATTGCGAACTGTGCATGCGTTTTGGAGACAAACTCCCATTCGAATATGTAAAAATTGTTCGTGCGGTCGGCAATGCCGCCAATGCATCTGTGTGTGCTGCTAGACTTGGACTTCGAAGCGCTCTAGTCACAAACATTGGCAATGACGAGAATGGTCGTGAATGCCTGCAGGAATTAAGAAAGAATGGCGTGATGACTGATTATGTAAGAGTCCACAATGGAAAATCGACAAATTATCATTTCGTCCTCTGGTACGAGTCAGACCGCACCATTCTGGTAAATCATATTGAGTATGACTATGAATTGCCAAGGATCAAAACCCCGAAATGGATATATCTCACCTCGGTCGCACACAATGCATACCCATATCACATAGCTATAGCAGATTACTTAGATGCAAATCCAAATGTGAAGCTCGCCTTTCAGCCAGGAACATTCCAGATAAAACTAGGTATAAATGAACTAAAGAGAATATACGCAAGGACTGAAGTCTTGGTGGTAAATCTGGAAGAAGCGCAGAGAATCCTTAAAGCTGACACTAGAGATATTAAGACTTTGCTGGCAGGCATAGCCGGTCATGGTCCGAAAATCTCGATAATTACGGACAATACTAAGGGCGCTTATATGTATGACGGCGACAGATATTATCATGTGCCCATATACCCAGATCCTCGCCCGGCACTCGAGCGAACAGGTTGCGGGGATGCATTCTCATCGACATTTGTATCTGCCCTAGCTCTAGGAAAGACGCCTCTCGAAGCTCTGCTGTGGGCACCTATAAATCCCATGTCGGTTGCACAATTCGTGGGCTCCCAGGAAGGTCTCATGACTCATGATCAGATGGATTGGTGGATCCGACAAGCTCCTACTGATTATAAGATCAGCGAAATGATTTAGGGAACGAATTTAGAATAAAGAATTGTGAATTGTGAATGTTTTTGATTTTCTAATCAGTCCTATCAATAACTGATGTGCACCAATTAGTTTCTGGGTTACCTCTATGAGATCTTTGTCCCTAATGTATCCTATATCTCTCGAAATGAGCAATTGATTCTCCAGCTCTATGAGTAAACCTTGGGCTAAATAAAAGAACTGTATTTTTTCCTTATAGCTTCTACGTCCGAAGCCTTCTGCAATATTTGATGTAATAGAAATAGCTAACCTTCTCATCTGACTAACTAAAACAAATAATTCCTCTTTTGGATACTTCTTTGTAAGAGAATAAATATTCAGCACTACTTATGTGCCTCCCTCCAAACTAGCAAGTCTGTAAATTTTCTAATTTTGCTTTTGTCTTCATTCATAATTCTTTATTCACAATTCACAATTCACAATTCCTTATTCTATATTCAACGACTTCTTGTACTGCTGAAAACTACCATCCAATATGGCTTCTCTGGCTCCGTCAACAAGCTTTGTAATGTAATGAAGGTTGTGAATAGAAAGCAATGTTCCCGCGAGCATCTCTTTTGCTCGGAATAAGTGTGATAGATAAGCTCTGGTGTGATTCTTGCACGTATAACACGCGCAATTTATGTCTACTGGAGAGAAATCGTGTATGCACGCGGAATTCGTAAGATTTAATCGCCCGGCACTCGTATAAGCAGTGCCATTTCTACCGAGTCTAGTCGGAGCCACACAGTCGAATGTGTCAGCGCCATTCTCGATTGCAAGCATGAGATCGCTCGGTTCGCCGATCCCCAGAAGATGTCTTGGTTTATTTTCTGGAAGCTCTGAGGACACCCAGCTAAGAGCTGTTCCCATATCCGACTTTTCAAATGTCCCACCTATACCAAATCCATCGAAATCCATCTTACCTATCGATCGTGCGCTTTCTCTTCTCAAATCCTCGTATTTTCCTCCTTGTACTATTCCATATAGTGAAATGTCGCCATTATTTTGCTTATTAAATTCGTTATGCTTTTCCAGACACTGCCTTGCCCACTTATTCGTAGTCTGAACTGCCCTTCTTTGAACTTCTTTATCACCATCTATGGGCGCACATTCGTCCAACGCAAATATTATATCTGCGCCTATGTCATGTTGTATCTCTATAGATTTTTCTGGAGTGAATCTGTGAGTAGAACCGTCAACAACAGATTTAAAGGTCACACCATCTTCATCTATTTTCGCTAAATCACAGACATTTTCTTCCTCCGTCTTATTTTCATTATTGCTACTATTTATAGAATCCTTGCTTATTTTTGTGTTTCTTTTTTTGAGACCTCCCTGCAATGAAAATGCTTGAAACCCACCTGAATCTGTAAACGTAGGGCCTTTCCAATTCATAAATTTCGCCAATCCGCCCGCCTTTTTTATTATTTCTTGTCCAGGCTGAAGATATAAGTGGTACGTATTGGCCAACACCGCCTGTGCGCCCACCTTATCCTTTATATCCTCGGCCAAAACAGCTTTTACAGTAGCTTTTGTGCCTACGGGTATGAATGCGGGCGTATGTATAACACCACTATCCTTCTGGATAATACCTGCTCTACCTAGGCAACCAGGTATTTTTTTGATCAAATCAAATTTAAGCATGAGTAATGATAAGAATAGTGTTATACTGTCGCATATGTCAAACGAATACAAACATGAAATACACGAGGAATGGGCAGACCCCCATATTTCTCTTCGCGAAAAAGCCATAGAAGAACATTTGGCACGCATCCAAAAAGAATTTAGAGACGGTTTTGCTCTCATTCAAAAACATCCGAGATCCGTATCTGTATTCGGATCATCCATGATCAAGCCAGATCATAAATATTACAAATCAGCTGAAAATATCTGCGCACGCATAACAAAAGAACTTGGTTACACTATTGTGAACGGTGGTGGTCCGGGTATCATGGACGCCGCATCTCGTGGCGCGAAAGACGGTGGCGGTAAAGCCGTTGGTCTGAGAATAAATCATGTGCGAGAAAGTGTCATGGAAACGTCGGCCACCGAGAGCGTGAATTTCTCATACTTTTTTGTTAGAAAGGCTTTATTATCATTTGCCGCTGAGGCATATATATTTTTCCCTGGGGGCTTCGGAACATTCGATGAACTATTCAGCATATTGACTCTTATTCAGACCAAGAAAATCCCTCGCGTACCTGTCATACTCATTCATTCAGAATTTTGGTCGCCACTTCTCTCGTTTATTAAAGAGAACATGCATGAGAAAGCACTCATGCTGGAAATGGACGCGATTAGGATTTGTGAGATCACTGATTCAGCAGACAGGGTCATAGAAATCATCAAGAAAGCTCCAGCTTCTGCATGGTGGAGAAATTTGAACTGATTTAGTTACCAAGTAAATATAACTGTCTAATTTCTGTTGAAGACAGTGTTCTGTTAAATATTCGTACATCATCTATCAAACCTCTTGCGTAACTCTTATAAGTCGGGTCATCATTAAACAATGCACCGATGTTAACTGGCGCTGATGTATTTGAGAAGGATGAAAAGCCTGAACCAGAATTTACAGTCGTGACAGATTGAATTTCTCCGTTTCTATATATCGAAATTCCACCACAGCCGCCACTACCAGAATATTGGACAAGCAGATGAACCCATGTATTCACATCTCCTGTCGCTGCAGAAGTTACATTCGCAGAGCAATTATTCGCTGCGCTACCACCACTATATAATTGAAAGTAATATGCAGATCCAGCACCACTAGTACCCATGCCCCATTCCGCCTGTGTTGCAGCGATTGTTGCTTTACTAACAAGCCGAAATCCAGATGCATTATTCATTTTTATCCAAGCAGATACTGCAAATGGACCACTGATTGTAAACTGACTGGAATCTGGCACATTTACGCGGTCATCTATTCCATCAAACTGAATACTTTGCCCAATCTTTCCAATTTTTGTTGTCGTAGAAATCTGTCCCTGCAAATATCCGTGATTTCCATTACCACTACTGTCGGCAACGTTACTTGTCATCTTCGATCCATCGAATGTCCAGTGACCAACAAGACCACTTGAATTAACATTCTTTTGAGACAAGGAGGTGTTGGTTTTTGTGCCGGCACCAAGATTATATAGAGACTTAATTTCAGAATCACTTAAGGCACGGTTATATACACGAATATCATCTAATGAGCCGCGAAAATCGTGAACTCTATCGTAATTTTGACCAATATCGAAAAGTTCTCCCGGGTTGTTAAGATTATTTGTTTTGACGCCCTCATTTTGAAGTACGCCATCTACATATACATATGACTTAGTACCATCATATTTACCCACCAAATGATGCCAAACATCATCATTTATAATCGTCGTTCCGATTAACACATTTGATAGATAGGTTCCCCCGGCGTGAAAATAAGCTTTGTTATTCGCGCTGACATAGTTTCCACCAATTCCCAATTCATAACCATTAAATGGAGAAGCGTCGTCCATTCTAGATACCATACCGAACATGGCGCTAGATACCGCACCGAAATTGTAACCGCTCTTAACCCAAGCTGATACTGTTACAGCGCTCGGTGCATTCAATGTATCGGAATTACCGACAGCTACAAAAGCATTTGCCCCGCTTAGTCGCAGAGCCTGTCCAATTTTTCCGGTTGTCGTTGTAGTAGAAACCTGTCCCTGCAAATATCCGTGAACATTATTACCACTGCTATCGGCAACATTTGAAACCATTTTTGAACCATCAAATGTCCAGTGACCGACCAATCCATTCGATAGTGCATCTGCAGAACGAGAAACTCCTGTTCGTAGTGTTCCACCCTTATGAATTGATTTCACTTCATTTTCAGATAACTCTCTGTTATATACGCGAGCATCATCGATTGAACCTTTCAGGGTAGAACCTGCTGATGATAGATTGCGTCCAAATGTAGGCGATGTATTGTTGAGAATTGATGACGTTAAGCTGTTTACTCCGACAGTCAATGACTGGCTAACACCATTAAAATATATTTTGACACCAGTAGCTGAAGAAGAACCATCGTAAGTCATTATCACATGAGTCCAGGTATCGCGATTTAATGAGTTCATGGACGTCGATACGTTTAGCGAATTTCCGCCCCCGTCCACACTCACAAGAATAAAATAAGCACGCCTATTGGTACCATCAATATAGAAATTGATACCAGGAAAATTTCCACCGTTTAGCTGTTTTGCAAATAATGTGCCATTTGTAGAATTATTACTAAACTTAAACCACAAAGAAATTGAAAAGGGATCCGTTCGCTCAAAATCAAACTGGGACTCGTTCGATACTGAAATGTAATCATCGCTTCCATCTAGAATAAGAGCTTGACCAAGTTTGCCCAATGCTGTAGTAGTAGCTGTTTGCCCTTGTATATATCCATGATTACCACGTCCAGAAACATCTCTCACGTTCGGTATCATATCTTTGCCATCGAAAGTCCAGTAACCCACAAGACCGCTGTTCAATGAGCTTGGTTTGGAGGAGTTAACAACAGCCGAATTTACAATACCGACTTTTGGAAAAACCATGCATAACACGCAGAAAAATAGCACTTTTACATTTTTTTTCATCACTTGCTCATTATAGCAACAATTGGCGCTTTATCTTCCAAGGCCGTAAAGCTGTTTGACTTCCGACTGTGATAGAGCCTTATTGTATACGCGAACTTCATCTATGAGCCCATCCGCATACACTGGCACACATCCTGGACCACCTCCTATTGCGCTTGTTCCAATTCTTAAGGCCGAAGATCCACTATACGTTATAGATCCACCAGAACCGGTATAACTAAGCGATTCAGAGACATTGTTTATGTATATATTCATATCCGTGTCTCCTCTTATGGTACCAACTATATGATACCAATTTCCTACCTCTATCTTGTTCGCACCAGTAGAACCTGTTCGTCTACTCGTAACGTTACAAGAAGTGTTTGAACCAAAATTAACCTGCACACTTTTGTCAGGCCCAACTTGCAACCAATAACCGTTGTGGTTTTCTCCATCTCTAAATGCAACCAAGGGGACTGACAATGTTGGATGGATTGAATCTAGCTTTACCCACGTAGATATACTTATCGGAAGTGACGGCTTTAAACTTGAAGCACTCCCTGCATTCACATTATCATCAATACCATCAAACACGAGTGCTTGTCCTATGCGACCTGGATATGTGGTCGTTGAACTCTGACCAGTAATATAACCATGATTCCCCAACCCACTAGAATCCCTCACGTTAGGCACCATATTTTTACCGTCAAATGTCCAATATCCCACCAGACCAGATGAATACGAATAGGCCGTACTCGTCGAAGTTATGCCCAATTTTGTAACGCCCAGATTGTACAACTGTCTGATTTCTTCGATTGAAAGACCTCGCTTATAAACACGAAAATCATCTATTGTGCCCTTGAAGAAATTTATCTGAGGTCCATTCCATTCGGAGGCGATTGAGGAAGTTACCGATTGACTACTGCCACGCCTAGAATTGGAATTATATCCGACCTGAACACCATCAACGTATAAATAGGTGCCCGTCTGATCTATCTTTCCTACGATGTGATACCAGACATTGCTGTTCCATGATGTTTGAGCAGAACAGGCGTTGTTAAAAGCACCAGAATAGGTCATAAAACAAATTGCTCCGTTAGAACCACCCGTCGTGCCACAAATCGTGGTACCACCGCCCTTAAAACAAAGCGCCATATCATTACTAGAAGGACTATCGTTCAGTGAAAATACAGACTTTAGAGACGACGCACTGGTGTGAGGATCATCGAGCTTTACCCAAGCCGATATGGTGGTAGAACCAGTTCCAATGTCATTTGCTACCGCTGATATATTCAAATAATCATTCGCCCCATCGAATCTGAGAGCCTGACCAAACTTGCCAACGACTGAAGTAGTCGATATCTGTCCGACAAGCGTGCCATGATTTGCCAATCCGCTGATGTCTCTCACGGTAGGAGCCATATCCTTTCCATCAAACGTCCAATGACCAATCAGGCCGTTCGGTATATTTCGTGTCGAACTTGTTACGCCAGTTTTATTTGAACCGATATTGTAGAGTGTACGAACCTCGTTTGCTGACAACACTCGGTTATACAACCTTAAATCATCTACTGAACCATTATATTGCCTGATCAAATCTGCAACCCTATTTCCTAACAGAATTTCACTGGAACCCTGTGCAATTGTCTGACCCAACGTCGAGCCCCCTCTGTTGACACCGTTAACATAAAATATGACCGCACCACTTGAAGTTGCATACGTCATAACTATATGTTGCCAAACACCCAAGGTGATACTATTTGAATTTGCTGTACTACATACAGCGGTAGCAGAACCATAACCGATACAGGTACTTAATGTTTCTGTACCAGCAGGATTTCCGCCCGGACTATTATTGAGGAACAGTGAATATCCCTTGACCACACTTACGGTAGTAACATTATCTAATATTCTTCCGTAATTGCCGATACCGAAAGTTCTTGGTTTAATCCATATGCTTATCGACAAACTACTTGTACTGAAGCCTAAAGGACTACCGTTCGGACTAGGTATAGATACATGATCATTCGCTCCATCAAGGTCAAGAGCCTGACCGATTACACCCGTCACGGACGTGGTAGCAGATTGACCGACAACTCTTGCGTTGTTCGCATATACACTCGAATCGATAACATTGGGTGTCATGTTTTTTCCATCGAATGTCCAGTGACCTACAAGGCCGATATTTAATGATTCGGGTGTCACACCCACAACGGCAGCATTTGAAATTGAATAACTAGAAAACATAACCATAATCAATCCCCCAAAAACAGCCATTTTTAGAAACGAAAATCCAATTCTCATTATTCCCATTATAACAAAACACCCGCCAAAAGGCGGTTGTTTTGTATCCAAGTCAGACTATATTAGTTTGACTTTGGCCTTGCTTCAGAGACGACGATCTTGCGACCATCGAGTTCTGAACCGTTGAGCTTTGAGACGGCGGCATCAGCATCTGTGTCTGATTCCATTTCTACGAAGCCGAAACCTCGAGAACGGCCGGTCATCTTGTCCGTGAGGACATCTGCCTTAGCAACAGCTCCAACCTGTTCGAAGTGTTTCTTCAAACTGTCAGAAGTTGTAGCCCAAGCGATTGAGCCAACGAAAATTCTTTTCGACATAAATTATCACCGCACCCTGCGTTCCACACGCACTAGCGGCACTCCCGTTCACTATGCTAATGCGTAAGGACGAGAAACTTACACGGCAACATCGTAACACCTTTTCAGCTATTATGCAATTAAATAGATGACTACAGCTTTCTTGATTCAACTTCCTTATACATCATTTGTGATATATCTTTTATTACGGCTGAAAGGTCATCATAATCTCTACCTTCTGTCATTACACACAATACGTAGGGGTTATTTGGAAAGTATACAATACCGCAATCATGCAGTTGTTTTGTCCCATCCGGTAGGGTTCTCTCTCCATATTTGTGAGATATCTTCACAGAATACGGCACTCCTGCGCGCAATCCGGCCAAATAATCAGACTCTAACATCCAAGACAGGATCTCATCTGATGCCTCTTTGTTAACGATAGATATATTATACAGGCCACGGAAAATAGAGGCATACCTTCGTACGGACAAGATTTGATCCATAGAATCCTTCGAAGACAATAGACCCATTTCAAGATACATATTCCTAATATATTCTTCAGACGTCTGTTTTGTCAGATTATCCAACAAGATTGCATATGCAGTGTTATCAGAGTATTTCAGCATGATCTTGTTCAGCTCCGTCAAAGAATATGTCCTTCCCGGAACAAGATTGTTGTCCCTTGAGAGTGACTTGATAAATCCTGGATCACCCGATTCATAAGTAACATATTGGTTGAAGATAGACGGTCTTTGCTCAGACAAAGAATGATATATTATTGCAATCGGCAATTTCATTAAGCTAGCAGGGATAAAATTAGCCTGCTCATCTATCCCCATGATGGGACCATTAACAAGATCCCTAAAAAACACAGAAATTCTATCCAATTTTTGTGTCTGCTTTTTTTCTTCCAAGTAGTCCAACATCCTAGTCTTAACTTCTGTATATTCCTTTTTATCAATGACATACTCTCGTTCCGAGCAGGCCATATTTTTGTTTACGTTTGCATATTTCTTATCACAATCACCCTGACTGGCAACATCGATAATAATGTATATGCACAGAAATAATGCAGTAACAAAAAACCCCATCATCCAATATTTGTAGTCTCTGTTATTAAACCCGCACACCGCGTCTTGCTTTGTACTAGAATTTATATTTTGCATAATATTAATTATTCTAAACCTCCACCCCCTCCACCCCCTCCACCGCCAACCGGCGGACCTTCGCCTGTCTCATCATCACCGGAATTTCCACTACCTCTAGATCCTCCGGCACTTCCACCGACGATGATTTGACCCGTGCCATATGTATCGACATTTACCCCGCCATCGCTCTTTCTCTGGGCCACTCTGGAGAGAGTGATTTGTGGTTGCGACGTATGAGTGAAGTATGTCGCTGACCCAGCATTGGTCAAACGAAAACAATAGAGAACTTCTGCGCGAGATTCTATAGTAGATCTTACAGAATATTCAAGTTCAGTAAAATAGTTTCCTGCAAGTGTGAATGCTGGCGTTTGATATCCAGATGTCATGAGATAGCCAGGTGTAAATGTGAGACCATCAGGATTAGTGAGGCCTGCAGAATCACTCGTAGATGCCATATTTCCAGAATACGGAGAGTAATCCATTGACCAGTGTTCTCCTGCGGTGTTTCCATATGTAGGTACAGATGTCCAATCAGAACATGTTGTTGATGAATACTCCAATCTATAATTATAACTTGTCGCAGAACCACCAGTATTTGCGACCACAAATCTGAGCCTCAATCTGTCGCCTGAAACTATCCCAGATGAAATGGCTGTATCTTCCAAAGCCACAAAAGATGCGTTATTAACAGAGTTATCATCGCTAAACCAACGATAGTGAGATTGATTAAGAATCGGATCAGCTTGTGCCGACGGTTTTTTCCTGGTTGAAAAATA
>CAZWUU010000015.1:0-15004 GCA_964637485.1 uncultured Candidatus Saccharibacteria bacterium | reverse complement strand
TTCTCGTGATAATAATTTGGAACTATATTCTTCAACGATAACTCTATGAGCGGTTGCAATACCCTGCCCAATGCGCCGATTTTCCATACAAAAGGAATCGGTAAACCTACCGGATATACCTCGAGTATTACGAAGTATTTCTTCATGATCCCTTCATATTCCTCATACGACTTAAAATTATTGAACCCGTGAGGAGATTTCCTGCGCCTATCCCACAGAGATCCGGTACCTGCAACAGCGCAAATATAATGTCCATCTTTTTTCAGGGCATCGTGTGCGACTCTCATATCCGCTTCAAAATCTGCATAGTTTAATACACCGACCTCAATAATCATATCCCGATTGCCTGCCAAATTTGCTTGCATGGTTTGCCTGATATTGAAAGTAATTCTTCTGCCCGCCGAACTATTATTTGCAGAATCAATCATTTTTTCACTTATATCGACTCCTTCATAATTCTCTATTTTCCTGTCGAAAATATCATAGAGATGGGACAAAACTACCCCATCAGCACAACCTATCTCAAGAAGTGATTTAGCATTTCCCCTTGTTAGCACCTTATCCACTAAATGCGTCACAATATTTAGTCTGGTTTTGAAAAATGAATGTATATAATCTGAAGTCACCTTCGGATATCTTTTCAAAGAATATTTATCACTCTCATTATCATAAAAAGCGGTTGTCTTACTCCTCGGAATCTCCTTGTTCCGGAAGACAAAATTATTGATAAGATCGGCTCTAGATTGCCAACTATACTTAGCACTATCTTCCCTGGACTTATTTCCTATAATTCTCGCCAAGTCCTTATTGCTTATTAACTTGTTTATGCCATTCGCTAAATCTATTGGATCGTTCGGTTGCACCAGCAATGAATTAGTGTCATTTAACACTTCACAGAGACTCGGTAGTCTGGAAGCGACTATAGGGCGACCAGATGCCATATACTCGAACAACTTTAACGGTGAAGTATATTTTTCTGAAATAATATCACCGGCCTTATTTGGCAATACTAAGATATTTGAAATCAGTAAATAATTAGGTATATCCTTGGATTTCAAGCGCTCTACGAAGACAATCCTGCTGTCAGAATACTTAGATTTTAAAGCCCTAATTTCATCGCTGTTGCCACCGATAAGCAGAAAACGAGTGTTCTTGTCAGGTATATGTTTGATAGACTCTAAAAACACATCTACGCCCTTCCACTCATATAAATTGAAACTGCCACTATAAGCCACCAGTGCATGCTCATCTGATAAGCCAAACTTGCTCCTAAGACCTGCGACTGTCACTGATTTGAAATTCTCCAAATCGACACCATCCGGACTGACAATAATATTACTTTCCTTCACTCCTCTCCTTACGAAGAAATCCTTCAACCCCTGAGTAATACAAATAACTCCTCTGGCTCTCTTCGCAACAAATTTCATGATACTGTTCCACCTTCCGTCATGCGCTTCAAAATAGATATTTCTCATATAAACACTCAGAAAAAACAGACTGTATTCATCACGAGAATAGACTACATCGCCCTTGTATATGCGAATAAAATTCGCAGACAATGCGAAAGATAATTGTGTCAGAACAAATCCCATGCTAGCTGGGCGCAAATGCATAAAGTTTACTGCGGGTATCCTCCTTATTTGAAATATCTTCTTTACGCCATAATAATCAAATGGATCTTCCTTGATAATATTTTTTCTACTAGGTACATACAAAATAACCTCGACTCCGCTCATTGCCAAAGCCTCACAAGTCTTCATGATTTGCAACCCGTGAGCTTTCTCTGTTGGCAGTCTAATATTTGCAAGATATATAAATCTCATTTTCTGTGCATATAAACTATATACCTGTCCGATCTCAATTCATTCTCTTTTACATCGTACTCTCTGAATATATTATAAAAATCCTGCTTTGTCCTCTTCCCTATAAGGTCTAGATGCAATTCGCCCACCAAGTTTTGCACTCGAGAAAGTCCTGCGGAATTGTAGAAAACATCATATTCGGATCCCTCTACATCAAATTTGAGAAGATCTATTTGTCCGTTGAAATGGCCCGAAACATCGTCCAAAGTAGTCGTAGAAACCATTACCCCCTTATTACTAATATGTGTTTCGACGATTGAACCTGATATGGAACTGCCATCGACTTTCCGAAGAATCGCATCTCCGACAGTTGATGCGACCGCATAATTTAAACATTCAATATCTTTAAATTGTGCTGTATTCAACTTTAAGATTTTGAAATTTTCCCTATCGGGCTCGCAGGCCACGATTTTTACATTCGGATATGTAAGCTTAAAATATATAACTGACGCCCCGACATGGCTTCCTATATCAAGAATGTTTTTTGGTAGCGGTTTTAGTTCAAGTCTATACTCTCCATCAAGAAAAACTTCTCGCAGAACTGCTATATCTGCTCCATCACGTGCATAATAATCAAACCTCTGTCCAAGATACTTTAATGATATCTTTCGTATCTTTCTGCCAAATAACTTCTTCTTAATTGGTATGGATATCAAAGAAGTGAAAGTTATTATACGAGAAACACTTCCATCCATTTTCAAGACATTGGCCAATTCCCAGTAGCAACGTAGACTATTAAGCATACTATTTTTTATGGGCTACGATCGTCATATCAAACCTCTTCTTTGCAAATAATTCAACGATCTTATTGATACCAAACAAAATGGTGTAAAGACTATAACCGGCAAGCATCAAAACGGCTGAGATAAAACTTCTGTCCTTCTTGAATTTCTTGAGCAGATGCGTCGCGCCCAATTCGTATTTGAGTGTGGGCGTACCCTGATACCATTCTGTCGTAATACCGAAACCACTATTAACGAGTGTCTTGATCAAATTGTTTCGGGAGAATTGAAACAAGTGATGCGGTGGTGTAGCGCTTGCCCAAGGTATTCGAAACATCCGATACAATAATAATGTTGCCTTAGACCAAAAGCAGTCCATATTAGGCGTGGTGATTATGAGCTGGCCTCCCGGAGCGAGTAAGTTGTAAGCGCTATCTATTAGAACTGTCGGCATCTTCACATGTTCTATGAGATCACCCATGTATATGACATTGAACGACCCAGCTCGGTATCCGGCAGTTTCAAGAGTACCAATATGAACATTGAGCCCGTTAGAAATTGCGATATTTGCGGTACGCGGATTTAGCTCTACACCAAAAACTTCTAGACCCTGCTTCTGCGCAAGGTACATGATCTCACCACTCGAACAACCGATATCCAGCATCCTTCCATTCAGTCCCTTCAGATATGACACCAGTTTATCTTGCTTTCTGGTCGGTATAATAGAAGCTAAATCTCTACTCTTGTTACCTTGATAACCAGACTTTTCCGAATAGACTTCTTCTTTAAGAAAATCATCACTTGGCTGAGGATAAACAAATACAAGATAGCACGATTTGCACTTGTATAAATCATAGCCGTCCTTATTCATAAGTAAGGAACATTTACTGCCACAGATGACACAAGTATCGCAAACTTCGCATGTTTCAAATTTTGTGCCGATTGTGGTCATATCACTTTATGATGCCTGCATTTCTTGCCTCTTCGAGGATTTCTAATACTCGTGCCTTACTTGAATGCTCGTTCATGATCTTCTCATATTCATCGGACAAGTCCATCACATCATAACCATTTCGCAAAATAGAAGCGACTTCGGTAAGTTTTGTCTTGAAACCTTCAAAATCTTCAAACTCATAAATTCTCTTGTAGTCGAGCCTTTTCGATCCGGGTTCATATATCGCTATTTTCTCCGTCATCAGAAGACAGTTATTTCCTAGGATTTCCCAGAATCTGACCGTATCATACCCACCGCCTCCCACCGATATTCCCACTTTCGTTCTCCCAAGAATGTCATAAAATTCCTGTCTCGAACGTGTCTTATCGGTTACACAGACATATCCGTTTTTTCTACTAAATTTCTTTACATACCTCGCAACATCCCGCCGTAATATAGGATATATGTCTTGTCCAAAAATGCACGTAAAATCTATGTCCTTTTTTAATTGATACGAGTAGCTAGATGAATATTTACTCTCAATCCCGAAAGGCAAAGCCTTAATACCGTCTTGATATGGCTTCTCTCTTCTAAAATAAAGGGCACATTTATTTTTTTGGTCCGTGTCTATCCTGCCCAAACCATCGTAAGTACCCTGTTCCACCGCTTTGCAAATATCTGGATTTAATCGATTGTTTTTACCCAATTCGGATCCATCGATATAAATAGTTTTATTCCATCGATTCACCTCATTGGCTAGTTCCAGATCAGTATTATTCTTGCCCCAAAAAAAGAGAATCAAATCGGCTGATCTGGTGTATTCCATAAAGTCCGCTCGTCCTATATTTCGATCTTTTACAAGTAATGCAGTTTCGTAATTAGAAGAATAAACAAACTCAATATTTTGAACAGATAACAAACCGTCCAAAATAGTATCGGTCAAATAGTCATTTTTTTGTTTCGGCGTTATCAGCGCGATTTTCATGCTATCTCCACGAAGGCGGCAAACCGTCTTTTATCTCTATATTTCTAAATTTCTTGGTCTTTCTTGATCCCTCTTTTCTTACCCATTTTGCCATCTTATTCATGCCCTGAATAAGAGAGGTTGTCTTATTTTTGCCAAATATTTTCCTTGCTTTCGTGTGGTCTGAGTAAGCTATTTTTACCTCATCCCTGGCCGGTAAGTATGTGACATTTGCGGGTAATCCAATCGATACGGCCACAGCTGCCGCCAAATCATTTACTGTATAAGGTGTATCTGCACCGATGTTGAATATCTCGTTGTAAGCGTTTCTGACTTTGATCGATTTCGCTATAACCGAAGACACATCCTCTATGTATGTGAAGGCTCTCATTTGGGTGCCATCTCCGAAAATAGGCATCGATTTTTTCTGCAATAAATTATTCATGAATATGCCGATAACATTTCTATATTTGTCGCCAATATTCTGTCTTTCTCCATAGACGTTATGAGGTCTAAATATAATATAATTCAGACCAAACAAACGACGAGCTGACTCTAAATCCATCTCAACAGCGTACTTGGCTATTCCATAAGGATCTTCTGGCTCCGGCTTCATACTTTCAATCATCGGGTATTGATTTGCGCCATAAACTGCTATCGAGGATGTGAAGACTAGACACTTTACCTTGTGCTTCACAGATTCATTTATTATATTTGCACTGCCAATAAGGTTATTGGTGTAATTGAACCGTCTTATGAAATGACTCAAACCTTCTGCGGCATATGCGGCCAAATGAAAAACATAATCAAACTGGTACTTATCGAAAACTTTCGCTACTAAGGCGTGATCAGTGATTGAACCTTTTATAAATTTGGCTTTCCTGTGAACATTAGACTCATAACCTCCAGATAAATCATCCAATACAACTACGTCATGTCCATCCCTTACGAGACAGTCCACAACGTGTGAACCTATAAATCCAGCTCCACCCGTAACCAATATTTGTTCCCTTTTACTTTTCATATATATCTCGTAGTAACTGTGCAACTATAACTCGTGGAGAGCATTTAGCCAAGTAGGTTTTATATCCTTCTTCAGCTATGGTTTTGCCCAAATCTGGCTGATTTCTCAACAATAAAATCTTATTTGCGAGGTCCTGCGGATCGGCCACGTTCGAGAAGACAACGTCTATCTTGTCTCGCAGGATTTCTCTAGCTGCCGGAGAGTCTGCTGTAATGACTGGCTTTCTCATGGCCATACATTCGTATACTTTATTCGGTATAACCCTCTTTGTTTTCTGTGTATTACCGAAGATTCCCAGGCAAACATTGGCTCCTGCAATATATGGCGGAACCCTGTCGACAGAAACTTTACCAACGAAATTTATATTATTAAGTTTAGCCTCGTCAGCAATTCTTTTACATTCTTTGAATGTCTGACCATGACCCACAATATTAAAAACTATATCAGTTTGTGATCTCAATATATGAGCGGCCTTCACGATATACTCGACTCCCTGAAGGGGAATAAACATTCCATGAAATTCAACGATAAACTGATCTCCATGTGACGTTAAATCATATTTCTTATGGTCGAAAACCTGATCATCCGCACCGATAAGCACTCGCACAAATTTTCTCCTATTAATGTGAAATGTTTTGCTGTAATAATCTATATGCTGATTTGTGTCCAAAAGCGTCTTACTAGAAAGACAGGGGCCCATCCAATCAAACACATAATCTTTAAGGCCGCCAATTGACCACTTTTTATGTATTTTCCTATCATAGACATTTGAATCATAAAGTGAGAGATAGGCATCGAAAATAGTTCTTTTACCGAAAATCAAAAAAGCTAACCATACGATGGTTTGTGATGGAAACCCAAGAACTATTAAATCGAACTTCTTTTTTTTAAACTCAAGACCCAGTTTGAGCAACTTCCAGTATTTCGACAACCCCTTGTTTTCTCTCGGATTTATCCGGCATTCCGTGACTTCATAGCCGTTCAACATAAAACCAGTGATGATCACCCTGTTTCTGGAATAATTTGGGTCATAAATACCAAAATACAATACTTTTTTCATTATATTGATGCAATCTCTCTGTTCAAAGTCTTAATAAGATTAGCGAGCGATGATTTTTCTCTGGCTGTCTGCTTCAAATATTCAGATAATTGCGTCAGATTAACACGCTCATACAGCGACATGATCTTATGTGCCAGATCCTCGGGATTTTCCAATTCAAACATCAAATCATCCGAATATCTGCCGAAATACGCCCGAAAAGCTCGATTTGAGCTCATAACTGGCAATCCTGTAGCCATAGACTCCAAAACTGATTTATCTACACCGCCCGTAGGAGTAAGATTGACCGACAAAGAAGACCTGCCATATTCCGCAATGACTTTATGCTGAACCAAATTACCCTGAAAATGTATGATACTGCTCAAATTATTTTCTGCTATATATTGTCTTATTTTATCGAAGTACTTCTTATCATCCTCATTTACAGCATCACCAATGAAACTGATTTCAAATTTTCTATTCCACTTGTCACGAAGTATTTTCGCCGACTCGACCAATGTAAGACAATTCTTTATCTTGGTGATTCTACCAACATGAATGATTCTTATTGGCTCTGCATCCAGTGGTATCAATCTGACTGACCGCTCAAATTTATCTATATCTATTCCGTGACCTGTAACAATCTTCTTATTCGTATTGAGCTGAAAACTTTCAGGAGAGGCCGTGAATACTTTATGACTCCACAGCACTGCTAGTCTAAGTTTCAAATCAACACCTCTATGTGTGTACCATAGCGATACTTTTTTTCCACCAAGTCTCCACACAGGGCCGGCCAATGTGACATATATAGGATTCATGTGCACAAAAACATATTTGTATTCAGACCAGGAAGAAAATATTTCGCGATAGAAATTGATGGCAAAAGTTATCTTATTTACGCCTTTCTCTTTACCCAGAGATCTAACGCTGACATTTCTAGGCAGATTATGCTTCCCCTCATAAAGGCAGACCACCGTGATTTTCGGAAAATATAGAGCAAATTCCTCTACCCAACGATGAAAAAAACCCAAAATAGGGTCGTTCACATCCATTTTCTGAGCAACAATCAACAAATTCATGTCTGAATACTACTCTGTATTTATTACTTTTCCAAGACGCGAACGAGTGAGGAACTTTCGCCTGAAATGATTGTGGCTCCAATCTCTCGTGCTACACCCACATCCGTGGATACAACTACCGCACCCGCAATGCCAGCCTCAACCATAGACATACCGTATCCTTCGAAAAGCGATGTGTTCAGGAAATAATCACATGTCTTGTAATACGAAATCAGAGTTTTCCTATCTTGCCAAGGTTCAAAAATTACTTTACTTACTAATCCATTTCCGGCTACCATTGATTTCAACTTACTTTCCAGGATTCCCTCTCCCACGATTATCAATCCGTAATCCGGATATTTTTTTACGACTTCAATCCATGATTTGATGGCATATCCGATATTTTTCTCTTTCGTAAACCTGGATGCCATTAATACTATTTTTGAAAATTGTGGGTACTTGCTGTGCAGATCGACTGTCA
Source organism: uncultured Candidatus Saccharibacteria bacterium (assembly GCA_964637485.1). Lineage (GTDB taxonomy): Bacteria > Patescibacteriota > Minisyncoccia > Phycocordibacterales > PALSA-1337 > C7867-002. Next base: position 6,920 of record CAZWUU010000015.1, on the reverse strand, counting down.
CAGGTGTTTCTGTTATAAACTGACGATCTACATCAATTGGTTTAACTAAGATTTTTGATGCCGGAATAGCTAGATTTTCAACTAAATAATTTTTGATCTTATTCGAAACAACTCTGATACTGTCGGCTTTGGGAATGTAAGAAAGAGCCATAGCTTTCAATATTCTGTTTTTCAATGAATAAGTATAATTTGGACTGCCGATGTCAGTATGAATCTGTATTTCCAGAGGAAGGCCGAATTCTCTCTTTAGTGCAATTCCGGCCATAGCTGTAAATGAAGGGTCTTGGCATGTTATATGAGTGACCCCGCGCCTCTGAATGATGAATCTGCCTAACGATATGGCGCTGAATGGATAAAAAAACTTGAAGCGATTTTTTGTAGGATATACGAAGCATCGTTCATTAATCGCCGTCTCGGAATATTTATTAGACGCAAAAATAATAATATGCGTTTCATTATTTTCGAGGGAATATTTCTTTTGTCTTTCGTACACCGCACTTCCCTCCTCGAATATTTTCCGATCTGTAGAAATTGACAGGAGCTTCATACTATTTATTTACTTTTTTCCAAATATCGAGTATTTCCAGAGATATATCCTTCCAGGAATGCATGAATTGGCACTTTCTGACTTTTTCTGCCTGCAGTGCTCTATTTGCCGGGTCTGCCATCCAGACAATCTTCTGCGTAATATCTTTTTCATCCAATGGATCTACAAAAACGGCGCAGTCCTTGATCCTGTCATATATCCCTATCTCTTTCGTGACAATAAACGGCACTCCGGCCTTTATAGCATCGAATATCATATTCGGGCTTATATCGCCCAAAGACACCAGCGTGACAGCATATGATCTCTTCATTCTCTCTACAAAATTTTCATAGAGTGCCTTGCCGGTATCCAGCTCTATATCCTCCAGCCCCAGACCTTTTACCTTTTCTTCTGCAACCTTAAATGCCCTCTTTAATGAATCTATATTCTTCCATTTCAACTCACGAGTTGCCGCTAGGTATCTTCTCCCATCCGGCGTAACTGGCTCGTCCTTTGGACCGCAATAATTCTCGACTATATATGTCTTCTTAGCATCTATGCCATAAGCTTTTTCGAAAATATCTTTCTGCCATGTTGTGCTATATATCATAGCCGACGCTCTTCTCATGGACTTACCGCCGTATCGATGAATAAGTTTTTCCTTGAAACTTAGGAAACCCATTTTTGTATCATAGAAGTCTCTGAACAGCACAGGTTGTCCCGTCCTTTCTACATATGTTTCCCAAAGAAAATCCCCTCCCGTCCTCAAGACATATTTTTTACCCATGAGCATACAGGCAAACATGGTGGGCACGGCGGCGCTCCAGGTATCCAATACCAGGATAACATCAGCATTCCAGCCCTTTCGTAAAATCTTCGTAAAATATAAAAAATGTCGAAGTCCTGGCGGAGCGGCTCTCTCCCACCTATAAGCGGCGACTTTCACCTCATGTCCGAGGGCTTTCCAAGTCTCATATAGATTTCTGGCATATTGCGCCGGGCCTCCAATATCCGGCGGATATATTCCCGAAGCAATGAGTATCTTCATATATTCTAGTTTAGCACACCATCGAATAGTCCTCTCATCTTATCGCTTATGCTCATCCAGTCATACTTTTCTCTTACCATGAGACGTCCTTTGCGCAAAATATAATCATATGACTCTTGATCCTTCAAATATTTCTCTATTTTCTGAGCTATGCTTCTCGGATTTTTCACTTCGCAGATAAGGCCGGTTTCTCCATCTTTCACAAAATCAGAAATGCCTCCGACTGATGTTGCAACGACCGGCACTCCCGCAGCCATTGATTCTAGGAATGAATTTCCCAAACCCTCCGAGAGAGATGGTCGGACGAATACCTTAGACAAGGCAAAATATGCCGGCATGTCTGCATGTCCTATCTGTCCCATGAAATGTACTCTATTGTGCGGGTTTATAGGTGGCTCATCTGTATAATTCAAACCCAATCTGAAGCACTGTGCTTTCAGAGATTCTCTGAGCGGACCTTCACCCAATATGAGTAACTTGATATTTTTCGGAAGATAGACCAGTGAATCTATGAGATCATTTAATGCATTCTTTCTTACCAGTCTGGATGTCGTAATTATAAAGATGTCTTCCTCTTTCATTCCGAGATTCTTCGAAATTTCCTCTATCGATTCCTTAGATACATCTTTTGAAAATAATGCATAATCAACTGCATTTGGTATGACTTCAATAGGACAGGTCGCGCCCATGTTTTTTGCCCAGCTTGCCAAATGATTTGAGATTGCTTGCACACGATCGGCCTTCGTGAACATTTTCTTGAAAAATGGATACAGTGGCAACGCACGCTTCTTGATATGTTCTATGGGATCTCCGTCCTGCAGAGTAAATATAAATGGCACTTTAGGATGCACCATCTTAAAAAAGACTGCAGAAAATGAATTGTATGTGGCCATAATGGACCAAATGGCGTCGTATTTTTTATTTTTGTGCAGAACGAGAGCTTTTCTGAAACCGATCACCAGATACAAATATTTGAAAAAGTTTTTGTACCATCTCAAATCTCCAGGAGTTGAAACGCCGGAAAGACCGGGGCCGACTCTGTAGACATTCACATTTCCCATTCGTTCAAATCTAGGCAGATCAGCATCAAAGCGAAGCGTGACCATATCAAAAACGTATTTATTCTCCGGCATCCTGTCCGTAATCTCTTTTATGGCTACTTCTGCTCCCCCGACAAAACGCGGATAGTAGGTCAGAGAGAATATGAGTATTCTTTTCGGGCTCATATGGTCATATTTCCATATCCTTAGTCAACTTTCAATACTGTTTTTAGCACATCCTCCGGAACCTCTTTTGGTTCATTTCCTTCCCTTTTTTTTGCCTGGTCGGCGGTTGTCTCGGTATTATTGTTATCTTTAGGGACTTTTATTGTTTGTTCCTGAGTGGTATTTGTATTTGATGCTTCCGCCTTGTCATTTTTGTGATTTTCCAGTGCCGCTTTTAAGGCATTTTTTAGATCGTTTGAGTTTTTATCGAAGCGCGGAGATCCTCCAAGGTTTTTGAGTGACATCGGTGCAGGGACGCTCGAACTTTTCATCGCTGTTTCAATAGGCTTGGCTGTGACGAGGGCAGGAACGGGAGTGTCGCGCGGTGGCTCTTTGACTGAAACATTTCCACCGGCATTCACACCATTCACAACGGAGGCACCGGCAGATGAATTATTATTTGGATTCTTATGATGAAAAGTGTTGTCAGGTTTTTTGTGCATTTCAACAGGCTTGTTCGGAACATTTTCCCTACTCTTATTAAAATGAGGTGGGGTGTTTAAATTTGCATTGGGCAAAATTTTCTTATCATTTGATTCGTGAAATTTCACTATTTCAGCCTCTACGAGAGCTCGAGGTTGTGCGAACTGCTCTCTGGACGCATCTATTATCTCCTTGACATAAGATACATCTGGATGAGGTATGGGAGGAATGGTCACAGCAGAAAATGGAGCGGATGTAAGGCCGTCAATCATGAGTTTGAGATAAATCTGGGTAAAACCGAGATTCACCAGATCTTCGACAGTAAATTGCGGTGCAAACTCTTTTTCCAAGGTCTCGGCGTCAGTGGCTCCGACTCGGAACGAGATCATAGTACCGACGTTGCCAAATACGGCTGCTCTCACCACTTCGTCCATCTGTTCGATATACTGGTGCGCAATCGTTAGATTTAATTTGTACTTTCTGGCTTCCGAAAGAATATCGGCAAAAGAAGCGTTTGCGAAGTTTTGGAATTCATCTACAAATAAGTAAAAATTCGGCAGCATCTTCATGAGTCTGTCAGGAACATCCGCGCGCGACATTGCAGCCAGGTAAATCTTTGTGACGAGAAGTCCGCCGAGCAGTTTCATGTTTTCGTCTCCGATCTTTCCTTTCGACAAGTTTATGATGATGATCTTCCTCTTATCCATCGCCTCTCTAAAATCGAAAGATGAGGTCGGCTGACCGATCATGTTTCTTATGACCGGATTTGCCGTAAATTGTCCGACTTTGTTCTGAATGGCTGGCACAGCTTCCGCGGCTTGTCTCTCTGTATATCCGGCAAACTCCTTTGTCCAGAATGTTTTGACTGACGGATCAGTAATTTTTGATACGATCTCCTTCCTATATTCCTTATCAGAAAGCATTCTGTTTACACCTAGCAGTGTTGCTCCAGGATATTCGAGCAAGGCTAGCAGAGTATTTGTCAAAATGTATTCCATTCTGGCAGACCATGCGTCCACCCATATTTTCTTGAACGTGCTCATAAGTCCTGACACGACAAGATGTCTCTTGTCTGGACTCACTGACTCGAGGACATTGAATGAAATCGGATGTTCCAGATCAAACGGAGCAATATATATAACGTCTCTGATGCGTTCCTTCGGTACATATTCCATGAGCAGATCTGCTGTCTTGCCGTGCGGATCGATAAAAGCCATGCCATCACCTGTCTGAATATCCTGCACGGCCATATTTTCGAGTAATGTAGATTTACCCATACCAGTCTTACCGATGATATAGACATGTCTGGTTCTGTCCTTGGCTTTGATGCCAAATTTTATACGCCTGTTTCTGGCATCTGTTTCTGCAAAGTATGTGACTCTGTCGTCATTCATAGAATTTATTCAACAAAATTATATCACGAAATTGAAAAGCCGGTGCTCGATATTATCGAGCACCGGCCGTATTTAGGTCACATGGACCTGTGAGAGTTCGAAGGGGTGTCCGGATTGGACCTTAATCCCTTCGTCCAGATCAAGACCGCAGTTCGCAGCGAGTCTCCCTGCGTTCAGCAGGAAACTCGTTCGCTCCGCCTCTTGCTGTTTTTGCCACGGGACTTTTTTACCGTCCCCGAACAAATCTTTGAAGCTGACTGGACCTACCGACTCGGATTGAGTCGGTCCGACTACTGTCTGAACGGTATCTCCAGCATTCCTGGAGGCCGGTATCCTAACAGAGGATGACTTTGTTGCCATCTGTTCGATAGCGCATATCACTCCTAATCTCGTCAGGGGTCTGACTGTCGATGGGGATGACATTTCGGTTGCCTACACCGAATAAAAAGAAAAGAGCGTTATGACGCCGCCGGTATTAATATTACCACATTTACCGTATAAATCAAGTAGGCTGTGAATAAGCTAGAGGTTTATGAGTTCTTCCCTAGAATATCTGTTCGCCGCATCCCAGAGGTACCAGCCCTTGAGTCCAGCATCGTATACTGCCTGAGCCTGCAACCTGATCATCTCTGGAGTGTATACGGCCCCCAGATCGAAAGCCTGGAGCCATGGCCTGATCTTATAGACACTCGATGATGCAACGATGGCTCTGTTCACCGCCTGAAGCATAGTGCCATGAACGACCTCGTATGGATATTCGGCAGGATTATCATAATTCATAAATCCTCTTATGAAATGAGACGGATATATCATCGGCGAAACGTAATCGAAATAAGGCAATATATCCTCATATATTTGTCCTATGCCCAGATCGTCGTAATTGACCACGGTCTGGCCGAATATGTCTGCTGACGTAACAATACCTCTTAATTTCATTTCATCGTGAAGGTATGAAAAAAACTTTTTCATAACATCTGTTCTGGATAGATTTGCCGGAGTAGAAAAAACTGCATCCTTCATATTTCCGTCTGATGGAAATCGTATATAGTCAAAATTCAATTCATCGAAACCTATCTCGTGCGCTTCTAAGGCAATCTTCACAATATATTCCCAATACTCCTTGTGATTGGGATCTATGAAGGCCAGGCCATTTTTATCAGTCCATGGTCGGCCAGGATTCGAAGCACTCATCACTGCGACACTCTGATCATATCGTGCATACAAGGGATCCTGAAAAACGGTTATTCGAGCGATCGTATAAATTCCTCGCTCTTTCAATGTTGCAAGAAATTCGGGCAAATCATCCATGCGACACCCTCTGCCCGTCGGACCTTTTACTTTAGTGCCCGCATAAGCCAATGTCCCCGTATAATCTTTTATATCCAAGATGATAGAATTTATGGGAGTATCATCTATGTTCGTTAGAATCTGCTCACGTATTTTCTTATTACTGCCGACGCAAGCCGTCATATATATGGCCTTAACAATTTCAGGAGTCTTGATTCTGGCAATTTTCTTTGGAAATAATCCTTCATCCGCGACGTTAGCACCCTGATCCTCCCAAACCGTCACACTATGAGGAAGAAAGTGTGACAGAGAATATGCTGTAGCCGTCGAGACCAATGCGAGTGAAACGACCGATAAGGTGACAAGTATTATTTTCCCAGCAAGATTTAGCTCATTCCAAAGACTCATGAACTCGTGCCTGTATTTTCGCTTTTAATTTCGACTTTGTGATCGACAAAGTTTTGAGGTTCTGAAACGGCTTTTATTTCTGTCTCTTTTATTTTGAAAGAAGTAAATATGATGACTATGCCGGTTATGAACAAGAGCATTTTGTCCCATAATTCCGGCAATCCGAGATGTAGTATCGCCATGATCCATAAACCTATTAACATGAGTATCTGTCTTTTTGACATGGTTGGATTATAACTTATGACGACTCATACTAACAATAACTACGAACTCTCCACGAACTTTGTCAGGATTGTTCTCAAAATGCTTTTTGACGGTGTCCGCATCACCAGAAACAACTTCTTCGAAAAATTTACTGATCTCTCGACACACCGTCACCATCTTGTCTTTTCCTATCAGATGACTAGACAGTGCTTCTAAGGTTTTCGATATCCTATGAGACGATTCATAAAAAATATATTCCCCATCATCCGAAGAAATCTCTGTAAATAAGCTCTCCCTACCCTTTTTATGAGGCAAGAAACCTAGGAATGTAAATCTGTTAAGCGGAATACCGGATATAGAAATTG
>CAZWUU010000014.1:0-16253 GCA_964637485.1 uncultured Candidatus Saccharibacteria bacterium | reverse complement strand
ATATAACTGGACCATTAAAAAAAGTAATCACTTATTTTGATAAGTTAGAGGATAAAATAAGAGGCCATTTGAGCCGTTATCCGATCATTTATACGATTATTGGCGGTGTTGCCATCGTATTGTTTTGGAGAGGTGTCTGGCACACGGCTGATATGTTACAGGCTAGGGGAGGATTCTTGGGCTGGCTTTTTTATGAGCCTGTCAGTCTCGTTATAGTGTCAGTGATACTTTTGGCGACAGGACTCTTCGTCTCGTATTTTATCGGAGATACCATACTCATGAGCGGACTGAAGAAAGAAAAGAAGATTGCGGAAAAGACTGAGAAAGATCTGAGAGAAAAAGAAGCTGAACTTCAGCAGATCAGTACAGTAATAAAAGATATAAAGAAGGAAATAGAAGTAATCAAGGAAATAGTTGTCGAAGAGCAGGGGCATCATCATCCAGATAAGACAGAAGGGAAGAGCTCTGTCCAAAAATAGTTGTTAGCTTCGAGGTTTATTGATAGGATATCGAACGTGGTTTATGAGCGTCGTGAGTTTTGTGTTGTTGGTCGTTTCAAAATGCGGGATTAGTTTAATGGGTTGCCTTCGCTCACTTCGTGAGCTTCGGCAGACCGATTGTATGTGATTTGAGCACACGCAGAGAGCTTAATGTTGATGATCATTTCAAAATGCGGGATTAGTTTAATGGTAAAATAACAGTTTTCCAAACTGTGGTCAGGAGTTCGATTCTCCTATCCCGCACAATCCAGACTGATGCTAATCAGTGTCGTTGTGTGGCCAGACTATGTCAGCTTGACAGAGCGGTAAGGATAGTATATAATGTACAAATAAGATCTTTGATACTCTACTTGCGGTTGGTCATAGCCAAAAGAGCCTTGGAATAGGGCTTTCCTGGCTATGACCACACACGGTCTTGGCCCCTCAACTCACGGGCAGTGGGAAATTCAAAAGGGCGAATAGCCTTGAAAGGACAGTCATGAAATATGGTAATCTCACACTCGGTCAGATCGAAGCGGGCATCAACAAGATCGGCGGCGAAGACGCATTCCTGCGCCTTCTTCGCGACGAACTCATCGTGAGCGAAGTCCCGACAGATTCTGCTCCGGCTCCAGCTCTCGAACCGGAACCCGCGATCGACCCAATCATCCGTGTCGACCATTCGGTCAAGCCCTCGTATCCCGATTGGGTGAAGGAAGCCCTTCATCCCGATCTCGAAGCTCAGGGTCCGGCGAAATACGACGTCGCCAAGATCGACCAGTGGCTTCACGACGGACAGAAGGATGGAAGGTGGGTCTCTGGAAACAAGATCTATGCCCACCTCCTGGGAACGCCGGAAAAGCCCGGCGATCTCGCCAGCCACCTCGGCACGCGCGACCTTGAAGAGATTCAGAAGAAAGGCATCGCCTTTTTCCGGAAATTCTTCAAGGGAAAATATGTCTTCGCGTGGAAGGGAGTTGTGCGGAGCTACCGTGGCCTCCTCCGCGTCCCGTCTCTCTGCGAGGGCGACGGTGAGGTGGTTCGGTTCTGGGGCGATCTCGACGACGACTGGGACGGCAACGCGCCGGGTCTCCGCCACGCAAGTAGCCCTAAGGCTTGAGTCACTGTGCCATAAGCACTTTGACCTTTGCACTTAGTTCTTAGCCCGGCGTCACGCAAGCGATGTTCGGGCTAAAATTTTGTATACAAATGAGATATAGTAATGGAGGTAGTAGGCGAATCAGTGGGCGGTCAAGGCTTCCCACGGCCGAATCCAGTATCCATGAGCTGAGAGCGAGAGCGGTTACGGCTTCTCTCGGAGGGTTCATGTAGACACTTCAAAAATGAAGCTACTTGGTACAGAGCGTTAGGGCATTATATATGCCAAATTCGATTCAACCCCGAGATCGCGCGAGCTTCGAAGGGTGGTGGCACGGATGACGCCCTGTATGTATTGTGCGGAACTACAATGGCAACCTCAACGTCCCGTATCTCTACGAGAACGACGGTAAGGTGGTTCAGAACTGGAACAATCTCGACAACGACTGGAACGACAACAATCCGGGTCTCCGCCACGCATATCGCTCATTTCTCTCCTACTTTTGCAGGGGAGTTTTGTTTTGTAAGCTTGCCTGACCAACCGCCGATGTTTCGGCCGATCTCTTCGAGCTTCATGGAAATGTCGATATACTTCTTGTCATCGAGTGACTTCGATTCCCATATGATCATGACGAGGAGCTTCAATGCGTCTATCTTGCGTATGGCAAGTCGCACATATGGATGTTTTTCTTGCGGCGCGAGGAAACTAGCCGCGGCAATGGCCTCGATTATCTCGACGAACAGTGAATCGATTCTCGCTCCAAATGAATATCTTTGAGCCTTCGATATCTGTGATGAATATGTATTCCACAACAAATACGCCTCTTTTACCTTATGCAACACTGGCAGGAGCTTCGGTGTGTGTGTGTGTGTGTGTGTGTGTGTGTGGTGCTTGCGCCTCCAACAACATGGCTAGAGTTCAGTTCGCTCATAGCCATCATGATATCATCTCTGTCAAGAATCTTCTTTCGGCATGGAAGGAATTTCTGAATGGCAAGCGAAAAAGGAAGGACGTCCAAGAATTTGAGCGCGGGCTCATGTCAAACATTATCTCGCTCCACGATGACCTTGTGCGGAAGGCATATCAGCATTCGCCATATGAAGCGTTCAAGATATCCGATCCGAAGTCGAGGGATATCCACAAGGCGACAGTGCGCGACAGGCTCCTGCATCATGCTATATACCGAAAACTATATCCATTTTTCGACTGCATATTCGTCTCAGATTCGACATCGTGCAGATTATACAAGGGAACTCACAAGGCGTTGGATCGATTTAAGAGATTCGCTTTCAAGGTATCTAAAAATCATACTCGCACGGCCTGGGTTTTAAAATGTGATATCAGGAAATTTTTTGCCTCGATTGACCAGAAAATTCTCATCCAAGTTTTGGGTAAATATATTTATGACGAAGATATTCTGCATCTACTCAAGGAGATTGTCTCAAGCTTTCATTCGAAGCATTCCGGTGTCGGTATGCCTCTCGGCAACCTGACGTCCCAGCTTCTTGTAAACGTGTACATGAATGAGTTCGACCAATTCGTGAAACATCGGCTCAAAGCGAAATACTACATTCGCTACGCAGATGATTTTGTGATCGTATCGTCGGACAGAGTATGGCTGCAGAATCTTATCCCGGAAATCACGGAGTTTCTCAGGCAAAATCTGAAGCTGGAATTGCACCCGGACAAAGTCTCGATACGTACTATCGCTTCAGGCGTCGACTATCTCGGTTGGGTGAATTTCCCCGATCACCGAGTGCTTCGGACTGTGGCGAAACGCCGCATGATGAGGAGGCTGCAAGAATCTGGGTACAAGGAGACGTCTGTTCAATCCTATTACGGCCTACTCCAGCATGGAAATTCTACTGGATTGAGGAGATGGATCGAGACAGAAGTAGAGGGATTGTCTCAAAAAGCCAATGAGAAAAACCGTCATTTTCCAGAAAGCCCTTAAAACCTAACTCTTTTCTCTGTCAACGGAAGACAGAGGTCAAAATTCTTGGGTTTGTTTGGGTTTTGGCCCAAGTGAGACATGATGCGAATCCATCAGGGACTGCCTCATTTGTCTCATTTTATGAAAATTATGCCCCTATGCGGATGCGTCAGCGTATTATTGGTATGATCGTCAAGAAACCCTTATACTGTCTTGTATTCCACAGTCCGAGATGCTAGTGGAGCATCATTGTGACGAGGATGAGGAAATCGAACGGCGGAGCGTGTTACGAGCAGCAGCGAGGAACCGCGAGCCGGTGGTCAGCCCGAACCCGAGCGACGGCGAGGGTGAGAGGCGAGACCGATTCTCCTATCCCGCACAATGATCCGCAATTACGAAGCGATGCACGGGGTAGGTATATGAATCTCCGAATAAATTCGTGTTTTAAAAACGCTTATCTACCTTTAACACGGAATATACTCGCATGGAGGAAATAGGTTAGGATTTGAGTTTCGCAGACTTGTAACCAGATTTACGAAGGGTATTGAGAGGAGGAATATTATTATGAGAGCCAAGACATATTTTTTAAATTTGCCGGCAATGGGGCGAGTTTCTTTGTAAACGAGTTGAGATGGGTACATTATCAGCGTATAAGTCAAAATCGTAGGAATAAGGAGTAATAGGCCGGATAGGGGATGTACGGAGATCTTGAGCATGATCTGTTCAGCAAATATACCGAAGATGCTGCATATCACGAATACATCGATCATTCCATATTTGTATTTTCGACTGACGATGGCCCAGCCGAGCACCAATCCTGAAAATATTATTATGTTAAAAAATGAGAATTGTCCGATTCTCGCGACGAGTCCCATGAGTGAAAATCCTTCAGTGATGGAATGAACTGTTCCGGCAATCGATTCTTCCAGAAATATCATGAAATAGCCGACCAGAATGAACAGAACAGTTTTGTTTACAGGAATATTCGACAGAAAGCGGTGCAATCTGTCGTGATATCTATAGACCAAATATCCTATACCGCCTACGAATATCAAGTAATAAAGAAATATGTAAGATTTTGCCAGGGGAATGAAAATCAGATTTAGAATGACGGCGCTCAGTATGAAAGGCCACTTCAATATTTTTGGGAACCAATATTGCATATGTGTATTGTATCAGAGTACGGGAGAGTACAGATTTCTTTGGGATTGATGAAAATCAATAAATAGTCTACATTTCAGACAGAATGAAGACCTCAACTGTTGGCGTACGCGGTGTTCGCCATTCGGAAACTCATGCACAGAGAGTGTGCAGATTGCGAAGGGAATTCGGATCGCGAATGTCCAGATATTCTGATAGCCCTGAAGTACATGCTCTCTTGAAAAAGCTTCTTCTTATTGATTCACACGCTGATAATCGATTGAGCGATGTGGAACTCGATAGATTGGAAGAATTGATGTTGCCTATCCGTCTCATTCGAGACCGTTTTCGTCGGATGCTCTACAATGTGAATAGGTCCAAGCGATGATCGGATGATTCGAGTGCGTTTGTGCATGCATGTGTTCTATTCAGCCCCGTATTCATGCGGGGTTTTTGTTAATAACAAAAGACCACCCCTCGATGATTCTCAGGGTGGTCTTTTGATTTAATAAGAAAGAAGTCTTATTATTTTCTCCTTGCTGACGCTCGGAGTAAATAAAGGATATTAATCCTTTATTTAACTGCGTCCTTGAGTGCCTTTGCGGCGCGGAACTTCGGAACCTTCATGGCCGGAACCTTTATGGATTCTCCGGTTCGAGGGTTTCTAGCCTCACGAGCGGCACGCTGCTTCACAGAGAAGATGCCGAGACCAGCGATTGATACTTCCTCGCCCTTCTTAAGCGCGTCGATTATGGTGTTGATCATAGTTTCGACCGCTTGTTCGGCTTGTACCTTCGTACCGCCGAGAACGCCATGAACTGCATCTACAATACTTGCTTTGTTCATTGTTTGATATTAATTCTAATAATTGGTCTCGGGGCTGCTATCCATCTTTGCGTTTCGCATAAAACGGAGGCGGACCGAGTTAACGAACCATGGGAACATTATATATTAAGCCATATTTTAGGCAATGCCCTGAATGTCGGGTGCATTATTACAACACATTTCACTGTATTATCCGAATTCGTAAATATGTTGTGAAAATTTCAGACACAAAAAACACCGCTCTATTGAGCGGTGGAATGAAAACCAGTATCTTACGAGTTTATCCTGACGTTTGTTTCACGAAATATGTATCGCAATTCAATAACCGGATTACCGATAATATTTCGATAAAACCAAGGAGCGAAAAGAGCAAAGAACACATTACCTGCGAGATGTTTCGCCGTGAAAGGTATCTGACCTATTGATGCTGTGTAAAGATCAGTTCCGTGCAATGGTGACATCAATATTCCTGTAACTAGATCAAATACGAGCGTTCCCGCAACGCTGACTTTTACGAATAGTGTAATGTCAGCATTCTTGCCCCTCATATATATCCCTGCAATATAGCCAACGAGGCCATAAGTCAGGGAAGTGTAAACAGTCCATACGCCCACAGCTCCCATGAAATAATCCAGCGCAATCATTCCAAATGATCCATACAAGGCGCCGATCAAAGGGCCGTAGGCCTTTGCGCCAGCAAGTTGTGTGGCGAGCAAGGGACTGACATTAGATAATCCGAGAAGCGGGGTAATCGCCCTGAATAGAAGCGTAACGAGTCCAGCCAAAAGAAATTTGGCCAAACCGACAATATAACAGACCAGTGTATCTTTCATGTGTAGTTGTCAACGAACCAACTCACACAGCGTGCTAAGGAGATGTATATGCGAAGACCGATCGCATATGCCTGCCTCGGGCAATCGGCCGGCTGGCCGGGTTTACGAGATCGGACTATACCGTTGCGGGACAGTGAGGGAATCGCACCCTCTTCATCGTAAACGCTGTATGTGAAGGAGAATGTAGCACAGAAAATACGAATTTCAAAACAAAAATAGGGATGGTCTCCGGGTAGACCATCCCTAGTGGCGTAATACTAGTACACATACTGCTACTATCCCCCAGAAAGATCTTTAGAAAGGGGGCGGTGGTTGTACTCAGAGCGCGTTTGGTGTTTGCCTTGCACCGTTGGTCGAACCGGCTCTAGCCACCGCCCCCGATCCGTTAACATCATATTTATATACCCGCACACGATCTCGTGCAAGTGCCATTCTGATCAGTGAGTGGATATCTTTCGAGCAACAAAAAAACACGGTTGCCCGTGTTTTTTGTTTGCATGTTATCTATCTGGCGAATTCTATAGATCTTGTTTCTCTTATGACAGTGACTTTTATTTCACCCGGGTATTTCAGATCTTTTTCGATCTTCAATGCAATATCTCTGGCCAGGTTTCTTGCTTCCATATCGGCTATTTCCTCTGGTTTTACAAAGATTCTGATTTCTCGACCCGCTTGCAATGCATATGACTTTTCTATTCCTGGGAATGAATTGGCCAATGCTTCCAGATCTCCTAGACGTTTCAAATAGTTTTCTACGTTGTCTCTTCTCGCTCCTGGTCTTGCGCCTGATATGGCGTCGGCTGTCTGAACAATGCGGGATTCTACTGTTTCATACGGATATTCTTCATGATGCGCTTGCATGGCCTTAACAATTTCTTCTGGCGCACCGAATTTCTGCAATATCCTCCTTCCGATTTCTACATGTGTTCCGGCCACTTCATGATCTAGAGCCTTGCCTATATCGTGGAGAAGCGCGCCGGCCTTGGCTACCTGAACATTTGCGCCAAGTTCTTCGGCGATCATTCCTGCTATATGTGCCATTTCTATGGAATGTTGCAGTACATTTTGACCGTAGCTAGTTCTGAAATGTAGACGGCCCAATATCAGCAATATTCTTGGATCTAGGCCGAGAACTCCGCATTCGTAGGCGGCCTGCTCACCCTTTTCTTTTATTGTTTTGTTGGCGTCCTGTCTGGCCTTTTCGACAACTTGCTCTATTCTGGCTGGCTGAACACGACCATCCTTGATGAGTTCTCGAAGGGCAATTCCCGCAACATGTCTTCGAACTGGATCAAATGAAGATATGGTTATAGCACCTGGAGTATCATCTACGAGCACTTCGACGCCCGTGACGCGCTCAAATGCCTTTATATTCCTACCTTCTTTTCCGATAATCTTACCTTTTACGTCATCATTAGGAATTTCCACGGTTGATGACATGAAATCAGATGCCACTGATGAAGCCAATCTCTGAATGGAGACTGCCAATATGTCTTTGGCCTTCTGTTCCAGCATATCTTCTCCTTGATTTTCCAACTTCTTCAATCTGACCAGAAAGTCCTCCTCGTTTTGTTTCTCTAGCAATTTCACTATTTCACTCTTAGCGTCTTCCGCACTCAATCCCGCAGCTTTTTCTAGAGCTGCGAGTCTGTCGTGTTCGAGTTTATCAGCTTTTTCCTTAATAGCCCTTATTTCGTTGGCTTTTTCCTTTATGACTTCTACTTCTTTGTCTATATCTGCCTGTCTTCTATCCAAAAGATCCTCCTTTTTTATGAGTCGTTCTTCCATGGAACGATTTTTGTCTTCCTTTTCCTTTATTTCGAGCTTCTTGGCTTCAGCAAGCTCGTTTGCTTTCTTCTCGGCCTCGGCAGTTATTCTTTTTGACTCCTCTTTTGCAGAAAGAAGCATCTCTTTTATTTCGAGCTCCATAGAACCCTTCTTTCCAAGGGTTATCAAATATCGTAAGTAATATCCTACTGCTATGCCTACCAACCCCGATATGGAGAGGTAGAATGCGACTAGTTTTAATGACATATGCGGATGCGACCCGCTTTTCTAGAGCTATGGTGAAATCAAGATATGATATTTTCCGAGTATATAGGTATAGTTCATAAATTGGGTGTCACGTGTCTGGAATTACGGTGTCGAAAATTTAAAATTTGTAACAGACACATAATATACCGCGCTTTACAATTAGGCAATAGCACGATATATTTCTATCCTAATACCGACCAATTCAAGGTCGGAAATACACATAATATGCTTATTCCTACAGTTATTGAAAAATCGAGCTTCGGAGAGCGCGCATACGATATATATTCGAGACTTCTCAAAGAAAACGTTATCTTCATGGGCGGGCCTATAGACGATCATATGGCAAATCTTATTATTGCCCAGCTCCTGTTTTTGCAGTCCGAAGATCCGAAAAAAGATATCAGTTTGTATATAAATTCTCCTGGAGGTTCGGTGTCCGCAACTCTGGCTATAGTAGATACGATGCAGTATATAAAAAACGATATATCTACAGTCTGTGTCGGTATGGCAGCATCTGGCGCGGCCCTGGTACTGTCTGCTGGTACGAAGGGCAAGAGAATGGCACTGCCAAATTCTGAAGTCATGATTCATCAGCCACTCGGTGGAGCGGAAGGACAAGCTTCTGATATCGAGATAAGCGCAAAACATATATTGAAGATGCGTGCGAATCTCAATAAAATTCTGGCTAAGAATACAGGACAAAGCGTGGTCAAAATAGAAAAAGACGTGGATAGAGATTTCTTCATGGACGCTGACGAAGCCAAGAAATATGGAATTATCGATCAGGTCGTGGGTTCCAAGAAATAATTTTGTATATAAAAATGCGGTTGCACCGTTTCTATCTGAATGAAGAGATAGGCTCTCAAAAAGAGCTGGTTTTGAACTCAAAGGAATTAGCCCATCAGATACGGCGGGTCTTTAGGTTTAAGAAAGGTGATCTGCTGACAGTTTTTGACGGCTCTGGCAACGATTATGTTTGCTCAATAAATGAATTTGAGGGCGAAAGCAGAGTGTCTTTGGTAATTAGAGAATCAGAAAAGAGTCGTTTCATGTCAGAAAGAGATATATATCTGATAGCTTCGGTGGTAAAGAAGGACAAATTCGAAACAATAGCAGAAAAAGCTACGGAGTTAGGTGTTACACATATAATGCCTTTGATTTCAGAGAGATCAGAAAAGAAGGCGTTAAATACTGTACGTTTGAACAAAATCATTACGGAGGCGAGCGAGCAATCTGGAAGGGGAAATATTCCGACGCTTCATGGGCAGAAAATATTTACAGAAATTATAGATTTCATGGAGACAAACAAAGATATGACTCATTTGGTGTTTCACACTGAGGCAGGTGAGTCAGTGATCGATGCAAGAAGGAGCGTTTCTCTTAGAGATGGCTCTATTGCTGTATACATAGGTCCGGAAGGGGGATGGAGTGATGATGAGTTAGCTCTGTTTCACAGAGCGGGTGCACAAATTATATGTTTAGGTAAACAAATTTTACGGGCCGAAACTGCGGTAATATCAGCGCTGTCTCAGGTTGTGTTCTAGTTCCGCAGATCCTGCCAAGATCGATGATGACTATTTATTAGTTCTTTCCAAAAATTCGAAGACTTTTTCGTTCGTGAGAACAGTTTCAGCGTAAGTGGTAGCTTTTTCTATATCCGCATCCTTATAGTGTTGGGTTATGTGTTTTACCTCTTCTTCGATTTCTTCCTTCGTCGGCTTAATTTTTTCCTTGTCGGATATTGAATTCAAAATAAGCTGAAGCTTTGCTTTTTTCTCAGCATGTGGAGTCCATTCCTTTTTCAAATCCTCCAGGCTTTTCTTGGCGTGCTTCAGGTAATCTTCCATTTTTACACCCATTCTCTCCAGATCTGCCGAAAACTGTGCCTCAGTTCTAGATAATTCGCTTTTTACCATGAGGTCTGGTATTTCAACTTTTGTTTCATCTGCTATCTTATCGGCTATCATCAGACGGATTTTTTCTTTTGATTGAGCGATCTTGTCTTCGCTTATCATTTTCGACAGCTTGTTCTTGAAGTCAGGAACATTTTCGAAGTTGCCTATCTTCTTTACAAAATCATCTGTTAATTCTGGGAGATTATCCATTACCGACTTTTCATGCTCCTCAGGTGTCATCTTGTCGTGATCATGCCCCTCATGCGAAACATGCATTTTTCTGATACGCAAAATAGCTTCTTCCAGCTCCTTGTCTGTGACAGTCTCATCTATTTTGGAATTTTTTGTCACAACGTCACCGCTGATCTTCTTATAATCGGGTAGCGATATCTCCGGCATAACAGCTGTAACCGCCTTGAATTCCAGAGGATTCCCTTTTGCCAGCTTTGTAACGTTTATATTTGGTCGACCGATGGCGTCTATTTTATTATCGATGACAATGTCCACATACACTTTCGGAAGAATCAGTTCAGCCATTTCTTCGAGAACAGCCATCTCGCCGATTTTGGCAATCAATATGTTTTCTGGAATGTTTCCTTTTCTAAATCCGTCTAGTGTGACGGTATCGTTCAAATTCTTCAGAGCTTCGTTTCGTGTCGTTTCCCATACAGAAGAGGGAATGGATGCCGTTATTTCTACTTGAGACTTTTCCAGCTTTTTAATATTTAGATTTTCGTATTTGTGTGTTGATTGAGTCATGGGCAGAGTCTACAGATGAAATTATCATTTTGCAAATTTGTCCATAAAACAAAAAACGCACTGCCTTATTGGCAGAACGTTCTTTGTTTGGCTGGTTTACTAGAAGTTTTCGCTATCTAGAGCATTCAATTCAGAATCAATGTCATTCAATTCTTGTGAAAGATTATCTAGATCTGATTGAGTGTTAAGATTTTGTTGAATTGCAGGCTGTGTCTCGACGGCGTCGCTGTTTACATCTGTGACGAATAAGTAAATAGCTGTAGCAATCAGGGCTAGTATTACAATCAATGTAACTATGATGGGCCCAACCTTTCTGTCCGGCTTTGGAAAATTTGCCATCGGATCCTGATTTGTCGTCATTGGATTTGTTTGATTATTTTGATCCATTGTATTGATTTATTTTATTAAGGATTGGTTGTTGTTGCCGGAGTAGATGTGGCTGATTTCGCTTCACGAAGTCCCATATTCTTTGCAATCGCTCGTACAACCTCGGACAGGGCTTTTCGGACTTCTTTTGATATTTCAATGGCCTCCTTTCCTATTTCACGAGCTTTTTCAACCTTTATCGGAGCCTTTTCTGACAGCACCACTGTCGATGATGCAATCTGCGGTGGAACATAATTAATCACTTTGCTTATTGCTAGTTCCAAATTCGCCATGGTTTGATCTGCTTCCGAAAGTTTTGATCTTGCTTCGGACATATTCCTTCCTGCATTCGAGGCTGTCTCAATTCGTTCAGCCAGCTTATTTCTCATGGCTTTCAGGACCGAATGTTGCTGATTTAATTGCTGTATAAGATTTGCATGTACTCGAGCAAACATCTCTAATTGCATTTGAGTCATTTTTTCCCTTCGTTCCTGAAGAGCGGTCGTGCTAGACGTGAACGGATTTGGTTTCGTGGTCGACCCCACAGCTCTTGGCGCCCAAGGGCTAGTAGAAGCTTTTGACCAGGCTGGTGCCATCATTGTTTTAACCATGCCGGGCTCTCTCTGTTCAGCCATTTTCACGTTTCTGTAATCCCTGTTGGCTTCCATGTTTTCAGCTCTCTTTTCTGCACGGTTTTCAGGGGAATATGCAGGATCTCGACTGTTGTCTTCAAGTGCAACAGCTTGCGTATTAGTAATAAATGCTACTGACGCAAATAACACTGCGATCGGTAGTACGGAAATTGTTTTGTGTTTCTTCATAATGATTTATTATATCACTCAAAAATAGCAAAATCCCGCCCTTCGACTGTGCTCAGGACGGGATTTCACTTATACATTCCGAACGATTTATTAGAACAAATGCCAGCTAGAAATGAAGGAGACTATAAGTAGAGCCACGATGTTCAATATCTTGATCATCGGGTTTATAGCAGGACCGGCTGTATCTTTGTAAGGATCACCCACCGTATCTCCTGTGACGGCTGCCTTGTGAGCATCAGAACCCTTTCCACCGTGATTTCCTTGCTCGATATGTTTCTTGGCATTATCCCAAGCTCCACCACCTGAAGTCATAGATATAGCTACGAAGAGACCTGTGACAATCGAGCCAACTAGAAGACCTCCGAGAGCGACAGGGCCCAATACGAAACCGACGACTATAGGTGCTAATACTGGAATAAGAGCAGGGACCACCATTTCCTTGATAGCTGCTGAGGTCACGATGTCTACAGCGCGACCGTAATCAGGTTTTGCTGTGCCTTCCATAATTCCTTTTATTTCCTTGAACTGTCTGCGAACTTCCTCGACGACTTTACCTGCGGCTTTTCCGACAGCTTCCATGGACAGTGCGGCGAAGTAGTAGGGGAGCAAACCTCCTATAAACAGACCGACTATGACCTTCGGATCGCTGAGATCAAAACTCAAGACGCTAGTAGCTTCCTCCGTATATGATGCGAACAAAACCAGAGCTGCAAGACCTGCTGAACCGATAGCGTAACCCTTGGTTACGGCCTTTGTGGTGTTTCCGACAGCGTCGAGAGGATCTGTGACATCCCTTACTTCCTTTGGCAATTCTGACATTTCTGCGATACCTCCGGCATTATCGGTTATAGGACCGTATGCGTCGATAGCAACGATGATTCCGGCCATGGACAACATGCTCATTGCCGCGACAGCGATACCATACAAACCACCGAGATAATAAGAAGCCAGGATACCAGCTACGATGGTGAGTAGAGGCCAGGCGGTTGATTTCATGGATATGGCCAAACCTTGAATGATGTTTGTGCCGTGGCCAGAAACCGATGCGGCGGCGATTGATTTTACAGGGTGATACTTTGTCGATGTGTAGTATTCAGTTATCCAAACGAGCAATGCAGTGACTACAAGTCCGACAATTGTAGCAAGATAGATGTTGACCCAAGAATAGACAGGCGCATTTCCCATGATGAGTTTGGTGATCGGATAGAAAGCGGCAGCTGATAGGATTCCAGCTACTACAAGACCCTTATACATGGCACCCATTATATTTTGAGATTTGCCCATATGAACAAACCATGTGCCGATGATAGAAGCTATGATGGCTATGCCACCTAGAACTAGAGGGTATACCAGAGCTCCAGAATAACCGCTAAACACGGTAGCGCCGAGCATCATGGCTGCGATGGTTGTGACTGCGTAGGTCTCGAAAAGGTCCGCTGCCATACCTGCGCAATCTCCGACGTTGTCTCCGACATTGTCTGCGATGACGCCCGGATTTCTCGGATCATCTTCTGGAATACCTGCTTCGACTTTACCGACCAGGTCTGTACCTACGTCAGCGGCCTTAGTGAATATTCCGCCACCAAGACGGGCAAATACTGAAATGAGACTTGAACCGAATGCCAGGCCTATAAGAGCGTGAACATCCTTTGTGATCATATAGAAACCGGCTACACCCAAGAGAGCCAAGCCGACTACGAGAAGACCGGTGACTGTGCCACCTCGGAAGGCGAGAGTGAGAGCGCTCGCCAATCCTTCACGAGCAGCTTCAGCGGTGCGAACGTTGGCTCGAACGGAGACGTTCATACCTATATAACCAGCCAATGCTGACAGGACAGCTCCTACCAGAAACCCTATACCAATGCTTATGCCGAGACTGATCCAGAGGATTATAAAAAGCACTGCGGCTATGATGCCGATAGTCTTATACTGTCTGTTTAGATAAGCTTTTGCTCCGGCCTGAATGGCAGAAGCGATTTCCTGCATTTTGGCATTGCCAGCAGGCCTTCTGATAATGGATGACGCCAGGAAAGCTCCATAAGCAATAGCTACAATGGAGGTTACTAGCGCAAATATAATGTATGTATTCATGCGGGCGATTCTAGCAGAAAAACCTATATTTTCACAAGGTGTAGCGAGTTTTTGAAGGTTTTAATCGCAAGTGGTAAATATTGACATGTGTATATCATATATGGTTCAATATATATAAATAAGTACATTGATATTCGTTATGTTTACGGTGTTCTTTCAGGGCTTTAAGCGAATGCACTAGTGAAAGAGCTTTTAAAGAACGCCGTAACCATCAAATATACCGGCGCGCATCTCGGACAATCTCACCATTGTGAGACTCTGACGTGCAAATGATAGTGAAAAGGAAATATGAGTAATAATATCAAGTTCAGTGAAGTCGCTGGAGTGCTGAATGATCTCAACACCAAGCTCGCGAGCGAGAATGGGGCGAGGGTTCTGGAGGATCTGAAGAAGCTCCTCCGGGGTGAGTTTGTTGAAACGAAAGACTCATCCATCATCCGCGTCGACCGCACGATCAAACCTTCGTATCCCGATTGGGTGAAGGAAGTCCTTCATCCCGATCTCGAAGCTCAGGGTCCGGCGGAATACAGTGCGGAGTCGATCGACCAGTGGTTCCTCGAAGCTCAAAAGACGGGCATAGTGACGGGCAACCAGATCTATGCGAAGTTGCAGGAGAATGACAACCAGCTACTCAAAACCTGTCTTGGACTGCGCGACCTCGAAGAGATTCAGAAGAAAGGAATTGCCTTTTTCCGGAAATACTTCAAGGGCAAGGCAGTATTCGGCTGGAGCTCGGTCGTGCGGGACCGCGACGGCAGCCTCTACGTCCCGTCTCTCTGCGAGGACGGTGATCAGGTGAGTCTCCGTTGGTACTGGGTTGACGACGCTTGGGACTCCAGTGACCCGGCTCTCCGCCACGCAAGTTAGCTCTCGGGACTAAGATACTCTGGACTATGTCCTTGGAAACTTAGTCCTCAGCCCGGCATCACGCAAGTGATGTCGGGCTAAAATTGTGCATGAAAATGATATACTGACTCTGGTAGTAGGCGAATCTGTGGGCGGTCAAGGCTTCCCGCGGCCGAATCCAGTATCCATGTACTGAGAGCGAGAGCGGTCAAGACTTCTCTCGGAGAGTGCATGAAGAACTTCAAAAAAAGAAGATACTTGGTGCAAAATATTAGGGCATTATGATGCCGTATTCGATTCAACCCTGAGAGTATTCGAGGGGTGGTGAAAGGGAAAATATCTTGCACATATCGTGCGGAACCGCAACGGCAACCTCAACGTCCCGTATCTCTACGAGAACGGTGATCAGGTGAGTCTCAATTGGAACTGGATTGACAACGATTGGAACTCCAGTAACCCGGCTCTCCGCCACGCAACTCTCTCATTTCTCCTCTGCTTTTGCGGGGGAGTTTTGTTTTGTGACTTGACCGTGCCAACCTCCTAGCATTTTTCCAGCTGTTTCCAGATGAAGTGAGATGGCAATATACTTTTTGGTCTCGTCAATTGTTTTTATTTAGAATATTTACATTTCTACTAATTTAAATTTGTAAATACAAAAACCCCGAGATTATCTCGGGGTTTTTGTATTTAACGCAATTGAGATTTAAACGCTTATTGAATATAACTATTCCTTCGCTGGTTCTATGGTTTCTACTGGTTGTTCAGAACCCGGTTCGGTCTCTATGATGTCTTCTTCAGGATCTTCTTCATCCAGTACTTCTCCGCCTGTTGATTTGATATCTATTTTCCAGCCGGTCAGTTTGGCGGCGAGTCGTACATTCTGGCCACCTTTACCGATAGCTAGAGACTGTTCATCTTCTGTTACTGTAACGACAGCTCGATGTTCTTCATCTATGAGCTCTATCGATATCACTTCAGCAGGAGACAGTGATTCCTCTATGAACAGGGCTGGGTCATCATTCCATTCCACAATGTCGATTTTTTCACCCGATAATTCACTTGTGACGGTGGATACTCTCACGCCTCTCTGTCCCACCAAGGAGCCTATAGGATCTATGTGAGGGTATTGAGA
>CAZWUU010000013.1:0-18102 GCA_964637485.1 uncultured Candidatus Saccharibacteria bacterium | reverse complement strand
TTCCATTCCACAATGTCGATTTTTTCACCCGATAATTCACTTGTGACGGTGGATTCTCTCACGCCTCTCTGACCCACCAAGGAGCCTATAGGATCTATGTGAGGGTCTTGAGAAATGACTGCAACCTTCGATCTAGAGCCGGCTTCTCGGGCAATCGCTTTTATTTCGACTACACCCTGAGCGATTTCAGGAGCTTCTGTTTCGAAGAGTTTAGCCAAGAATTTCGGATGAGAACGCGAAAGTTTAAGGACAATGCCTTTCGGAGTTTCTTCTACGGCATATAGATATGCGCGTATTCTGTCTCCAGTTTTCCAGCGCTCATTAGGTATTTGTTCTTCGTAAGGAATGACTCCGACCGCGCGTCCCATATCTATATAGACGACACCACGCTCCACTCTTTCTACTGTTCCAGCCACAATTTCGCCTTCCTTTTCTCCGTATTCACCCATAACAGATACTTTCTCGGCTTCACGTATCTTCTGGATGATGACTTGTTTTGCGGTCTGGGCGGCAATTCTGCCGAAATCGGCCTTTGCTTCCAGCGGAAATACTAGTTCGTCTCCCACTTGAGCATCCTTCTTGATCCTTCGAGCGTCTTCGAGGAGCATGTGCTGTTCAGGATTGAATCTGATCTTGATGTCCTCGACATCAGCTGATTTCATGTCTTCATGGCCCATTTCCTCATCGCCTTCCATGATGACCTGGTCTCGATCGACGACTATTTTCACCTGCCAGAATTCTACCTGACCAGAGCTCTGATCAAATGAAGCGCGAACTATCTGTCCCTTTTTTCCGAATTCTTTCTTGTATGCGGTAGCAAAAGCCATGGCTATCGCCTCAAGAGTCTTGTCTTTGGGGATACCTCGCTCTTCTTCCAATTCTCGCACTACTGTATTTATGGTTTTGAGATCAAACATATTTAGTTGTTATTTTGTTGTTATTAAATTGTGAGATTACTATCTCTTACAAAATAGGTCCGCCTTTCGGGCGAACTTACTTGGAAGTGAGTGTAGCATATTTGCGTATTTGTGCAAATGTGTGGCTTGATTTAAAACCGTTTAAGGTGTAAAACTTGCACAGTTCCTATGCCATTTGGAGCCAGGTGAGTCGTGTCATGACATTCCGTCTTGATATTACTAGCCTAAACCACGGCGATAACAATGTACATTCAAAATGTCTATTCAAGGATCATCTCCTTTTTGCTAGACGACTTCTTCCGACAGAAGCGCGATAAGTACGAAGAGTACCTCGAATTCGTTCCCAGTTTCTTCCGTCAAAGTTGGGAAGGCACCCATGGAGAAAAATTGCGGGATTTGAAGAATTCCGCACTTGCAGAGTTCAACCTCCTTTGCGTGAGGTCAATTATTGCGTTCCTGGTTCCGATGACCGTCTTTGCACTATCGTTGTCGAATAGATTATTTGACATGCAACTGCTCTACGGAATTATGTTTGTGGCGATGGGTATTGCTATAAGCATTACGGTCTCGGTCGTATATTTTTTCGTCAATATCAATTCTTGTCACTCCATGATGAAGTTCGGTCAATTCATGCTGGATTATGATCGGTTGCATCAGTTTTTGATCGGTTGGGTTGGTAAAGAATATTTGGCTTATCAGAATACCGAGAAAGGCGATAAGTCTCATGTCTATGCGATGTTCCCGACTTTCATAAGAAAGAAGGGGGAGGAAATTCTCGAAGCTATGGACGAATGTCTCACGGATATTATCGTCAAACCCGGCATGGAGAAACGGCTTGAGGACTTGAGAAATCAGTTTCACGATATGTCTGATGCCTTGAGGCCGTTTGGCCTGCTCTTCTTCGAACATAAGGTTCACGCAGTCTACCTTTCCAAACCTTGTGCCATCTGACTGCTTGCCCGCGCATACTGCGCGGGCTTTTTTTATTTGTTACAATTATAAGGACATGTTCGTAGAAGATACTCAACTATATAAATTTATTTCAGATTCAGGCCTCGTGACAAAGGAGGAACTCGAGGATGCTAAGAAAAGGGCAGACAAAGAGAACAAGAGACTCGGTGATGTGTTGGTGACGGAGGGCAAGATGACCTCTGACAATCTGCGAAGAATGCAGGCTTATGTCCTGGGTATACCTTTCGTGGATTTGAAACACAAGAAGGTACCATTCGAAACTCTCTCACTTATACCGGAGCCGATCGCTAGGTCTCACAGTATAGTTGCTTTCAAAAAAACCGATTCTGGTCTTGAGGTAGCAATGCTCGATGTAAACGATCTCTCTGCTATCGATTTCATAAAAAAGAAAGTCAATCTGAAGATCTTACCGAGACTTACCGATAACGAATCTATCAAGGAAGTACTGGTTCAATACCAAAAGAGTCTAAAGGCAGAATTTGGCGATTTGCTCCAAAAGGAGACTGAGTCACTCAAAATGTTGTCTGATAATCCGGATGAAGCAACATCTGAAGCTGATCTGAAAAAAATAGCCGAAGACTTGCCGGTGGTGAGAATAGTAGACACTCTCATAAAGCATGCCATCATCCAAAATGCTTCCGATATTCATATTGAACCCATGGAAGAGCAGGTGTTGGTGAGATATCGCATAGACGGTTTGTTACACGATGCCATGGTGTTACCAAAACAGGCCGGACCATCCATATCGGCAAGAATAAAAGTGCTTTCAAATCTGAAATTAGACGAAAAAAGGTTGCCACAGGATGGAAGGTTCAAGGTTGATTCAAATGAGGAAAAAGTTTCATTTCGTGTTTCCATATTGCCCACTTACTATGGTGAAAAATTGGTGATGCGTCTCCTCAGGGAGAGTATATCCGGCTTTACTCTAGAATATTTGCATTATCACGGCGAGTCTCTGGAAAGGATTCATAAGGCATTAAATCTTTCGACCGGAATGATTTTGTGTACAGGACCTACCGGATCAGGCAAAACGACCTCTTTGTATACGATGCTTGATATTTTGAATACACCAGACGTAAATATTTCAACCATTGAAGATCCGATCGAATATCAGATGGCCAGAATCAATCAGACTAACGTCAGACCGGAAATAGGCTTCACTTTTGCTCAAGGTATCAGAACATTGGTAAGACAAGACCCAGATATCATCATGGTCGGTGAAATTCGTGACAATGAAACTGCATCTCTTGCGGTGAATGCCGCTCTTACTGGTCACTTGGTTTTGTCTACATTGCACACAAATTCGGCCGCAGGCGCCATTCCGCGTCTTCTTGATATGAAGGTCGAGCCATTTCTATTGGTTTCAACTCTGGCTATTGCGATAGGACAGAGATTGGTGCGACAGCTGACTGATAGTAAGGAGCCATACTACATGACAAAAGATGAATTGACTCAGCTGAGAAAGACCGTGGATTTGGACAAGGTTTTGGCTGCTCTCAAGGCGGAGAAGATTGTTAAGTCTGATGCTGGCTGGGCAAAGATTCAGTTCTGGAAAGCTGTTCCAACTAGTGAAAACGACGGATACAAGGGCAGAACAGGTATTCATGAAGTATTGCTCGTGACTCCTTCCATCAGAGACTTGGTCATGAAAAATTCAAGCACTGATATCATTGAAGCCCAAGCTCGCAAGGAAGGTATGCTCTCCATGATGGAGGACGGTGTATACAAGTGTGTACAGGGAATAACGACAATAGAAGAAGTTTTAAGAGTTGTATCAGAATAAATGACTCATTTTACATACAAAGCAAAATCTCCTGACGGTTCGATCTACTCTGGCAGTAAAGATGTCCAGGACCGATTCGAATTGTATAGAATGATCCGAGAAACTGGCGATGAGATCATCGAACTGAAAGAGAGTAAGGGTGGATTTTCTTTGAATTTGGATATGAATATAGGTTTTCTTTCCAGGATAAAGACTATCGAAAAAATAAATTTTGCTAGAAATTTGGGCTTAATGTTGAATTCTGGCTTGCCGTTGTCCAGAGCATTATCAGTTCTCGAAAAGCAATCAAGAAGCAAATTTTTCAAGGAGATTCTCTTGCAGATCCAAGGAGATGTGAACAAGGGAGGGACTTTTTCTGAAGCTATAGGTAAACACGAGAGGATTTTCCCGAAAATTTTCTCGTCCATGGCTCATGCCGGTGAGCAAAGCGGAACACTGGCAGACTCACTCAAGGCCATCGCCAATCAATTGGAGAGTTCATACAATTTGGAAAGAAGAGTAAGGGGAGCCATGCTTTATCCTGGGGTAATTTTGTGTGTAATGATAGCCATAGGAATACTGATGTTCATGTTTGTGGTTCCCAGTCTCACAAAAGTTTTCTTGGAGTTAAATGTTCCTCTGCCGACCACTACTCGTATCATCATCGCAATAAGCGACGCTATCCAATATCACGGAATACTCGTTGCAATCGGAGTATTGATTCTGTCTGGCTCAGTCTGGTTTTGGTCTAAGAAGCCAAGCGGAAAGAGATTTTTCCATGCCTTATTATTGAAGATTCCTGTCATAGGTACCCTTGTTCAAGAGGTAAATTCAGCTAGAACTGCCAGGACACTTTCATCGTTGCTCACCGCAGGAGTAAATGTCATTGAATCGGTGACAATAACGCGTGACATTATTCAAAATCTGTATTACAAGGATGTTTTGGTGAAGGCCGAAGAAGCTATCAAGAAGGGCGAACCGATGTCACAAATATTTTCAGAAAATGAAAAACTTTATCCAGTATTTTTCGCCGAGATGCTTAGCGTGGGTGAGGAGACGGGCAAGATAGGGGAGATGTTGGGTAATGTATCGAGCTATTATGAAAATGATGTTGAACAGAAGACTAAGGACATGTCCACGGTCATAGAACCATTTCTTATGGTAGTAATCGGTGCCGCGGTAGGATTTTTCGCTATATCCATGATTTCACCAATGTACTCTCTGGTGAATGTTATTCAATAAATTTCTGAATATTTTATATTTCTGACCATCGCGAAAGGGTATAACCTCCGCCAGGGCCTGACTCGAATAGAACGCTAGGAAGTCCGGAGTCGTATCTCACTTGTGCCGTATTTTGGAGTTTTATCTTATATGCTGTAACTTCCTTTATATTAACGCTTTGTCCCAGAGTTACTTGACCATGTCCGGCATAGGCAACGAGTGCTCCTGCCGATTGACCTATGTCTATTGCATTGATGTCCATACCCAATTCTGCCGCGTTGTTCTGGGAAATCAGGAATATGAACTTTCCTCCCGCACCTGCGATTTGAAATTGAGTGCTTTGACCGAGCGTGATGATACTGCTACCTGTTCTGTCGGCAGGATTGTCGGCAATGATGGGAACACTGTGAACACCTAATGTCTCTGATGCTTTGAGAATCGGTCCGTTTTGTGTCGTGATGTTACCAGTGACCCAAATGGGCCCATCTATTGTGACGACTATATTATTGCCTTTTATTTCAAGGTTACATGGCACTTTTATTGGCCCTATGGTCATGGTACTTGTTATCGAATATTTGCCATTGGTGCACTCAACAGAGCCAGTATCTTCAGCCCACGTTTTCCATCCTTCTATCATTTCATCAGATATGGGCATGGGTACTGTAGGTTGGTCGGGACTATTGGGGTGGCTGATGCCGTGAACGGTTGAATTTGTAATGGTTGTGTAATAAGCATCCTTATTTATCGTAGAATTTCTGATAGTGTGAGCAAACGCTGTGCCTGTTGCTCGGATTCCGTCTAAGAGGCCTGTAGGACCTGCAGAAATGACATCTCCATAGACCCAGTTTCCGGATCCGACTATCGATCCATTCGAATATATGTTACCGAGAACACTGGAACTGTTCTGCATGATGAAACCGCCCTGACCAGCTTGTACGCCATAGTGGAATGAGACCCCTGTGCCAAATATAAATTCTGTGAGTAATGTTCTTCTATAATTGTTTTTATTTCCTTCTACAATAATTCTCTTGCCCTGAGGTGTCGCTGTTGTATTCACAGTTGCAGACCCGGTATCTAGAGTAAGCGTGAGGGAGTTCGGTAAATTTTTACCAGTTTTCAATCTATATACCGCCTCATTCAAGGCGCTGTTTGCCACTAATATTGATTGCTTGGAATACGAACTTCCTTTGATGGAGGCGTAATGTGTAATCACGGGGGTTGCTCCTCCTAAAACCACGACGAGACCGATTGAAGCAAAGAGAATCGTTAATATTATGATCACATACCCTCGATTATTATTTGAACGTAATGACATCGATTTAGTTGTATGATTGTCTCAAGACAATAAAATTATCGTATACTCTAGTAGTGGTCTCTGTTTTTGTTTTGTACTCGAGCAACAGTTGGATCTTTATGCCTATAGAGGCTTGAGTTACAAGTTTTTTAACGAAAAAGCCTGTCACTTTAACGTCCGATGGAGTCTCTGTTTGCACGGTTCCACTATTAACACGGCTTTTTATGGCAGTTCCATCCAAATAATATCTGGTTGTTGTTGATACATTTCCATACGTAGCAGTTGTTGATATGGCACCGTTCTGAACATTAAATACGCTATTTCCGTCATTGACTACATTCGAGCCTCTGATGTCATTTCCCATTTTATTCATTAGAATGATACCAACCTGATCGACTCTTGTGGGCATGGTGGCATCTCTATACCACCCATAGAGAAATACCACCATTGCAACCATTCCAGACAATAGAATCAGAAGGCCGGCCGCATATATGAGCGTCTCTAATAATGTAAAACCACTTTTTTTAGTTATCGAATTCATCATGTATGAGCAATTGTGAAATTAATATTGGTTCCATACAGCAAGAACTAGGATATATCTTCATAGTTACCATTCTGGTGCCCGTATCGACATCTCCAACACTAGAAATATTTGCTGTTATGGCATCTCTTTTTACTGTAGATAATAAGATGGATCGGTGATAAGAACCATTTATGATGGTCGGTGTAGTCGTGGTGATGTAATTATTACCATCCCAGACCAAAAAATATTCCGTTTCAAAAGCTAGAGGGGCAATCTTTTCAGACCAGCTCGTATCACGCAAATGTTGCAAGGCCTCAGCTCCTTCTTCGGTGAGTAATAGCGCTTGCGATATTCTCGTAGCTTCACCTGATAGCTTTATGTAATATTGCCAAGCCGACGCGACTCCAGTGACGACAACGGTCAAAATTGCCGCACCTATAATGATTTCAACAACGCTTATGCCTTTCCTTAGCCAGAAAGAAGAGAACTTCATGTGCTCTTATTTTACCACACTTATATTGCCGTTTTGTTCCACAATGATGTCAATTTTTTTGGTTGGATTGGCCAGATATATTACTGATACAGTGCCGGACGCAGTAGAATTGCCCGACAATCTTCTAAAAACAAATTGAGATTCTCCATTTGAGGTGGACGTAGACAGTCTCCAGCCTGAAGGAATATTGTTTATTCTATTATCCGACGCCGAAGGGTTGTATGTTCCTCCAGCAAAATATGAATAGGAGGTGCTGGCTATGTGTACTCCGTATGCGGATGAATTCTTGCCGGCCAGAGCGTCCGATCTGGCTTGGTTTAGTGTAAACACAAGTCCGGTGCTTATGATCTCGAGGTTTTTGGTGGTTTTTGCATTCAAAAATGCGTTTATACCCAATGCTCCAAGGATCAGAAGGATGAGTAGGGCGATTGATACTTCAACAAAACTGAATCCGCGAACAAACCGTTGATTATGGTACATGAAATGATTTTATCACAAACGTGATAGAATAATTCAACTATGTCCAGCAAAAAATTGATAATCGGCAATTGGAAAATGAATCCTAAAACCTGGGATGAAGCAAAGAGTATCGGGGGCAAGACGCGTTCTGCAACTAAGAACTTAAGAAACATCGATGTCGTGGCTTGCCCTCCTCATGTTTTCATTCACGCACTAGACTCAAGGGTCAGAATTTCTAATTTTCATATAGGTGCGCAGACTTGCTCTTTTGATGAGGAGGGACCTCATACAGGCGAGGTCAGCGCAAAAATGTTGGCGAGTATGGGTGTGGGGTATGTGATTGTCGGTCATTCCGAGGAAAGGACAGCTGGAGATACGAATGAAAAAGTAAACAGGAGGATGAAAAGAGTTATCGAATCAGGCATGACAGCAATCGTCTGTGTCGGCGAGAAAACTCATGATGAAAATGGCGCGCATCTCGATTTTTTGAAGAATCAAATAAAAGAAACGTTTGCCGATATGAGCCATGATTCTGCCAAAAGAATAATTATAGCCTATGAGCCTGTTTGGGCGATTGGGGCAAAAGAATCTATGGTTCCAGAACAGGTATACGAAATGTCTATTTTTATAAGAAAGGTTATGTCAGATATCTTCGATCAAGAGACTGGTATGAAAATCAAAATTATATATGGCGGTTCGGTGAATTTTAGGAATGCAGGCGAAATTATTAAGTTGGGAAAAGTTGACGGACTATTGGTCGGCAGAGAAAGTGTGAATATGCCGGGTTTTCGAGAACTATTAAAAGCAGTAGATGCGGTTAATTGATGAGAACTATTGAACAAATCGAAAATTTGCGTGGTGTAAAAGTTTTGCTCCGAGCAGACTTCAATGTGCCTATTAAAAACGGCATGGTTGTAGATGATTATCGGATAAGAGCGGCTTTGCCGACTTTACGTTATCTGAGAGAGCACGAGGCCAAGGTTATCATCGTGAGTCATTTGGAGGTCAATTCCGGAGAGGAATCTAGCCTAAAGCCTGTGGCTGAAGTATTGAACAAGATCATTGGGGGTATACATTTTATTGAGGATTATGGCACGGTGCGGGATTATATCGACAATAAACTCGGTGCGGGTGAGTGTGTTCTTCTAGAGAATTTGAGGCACCATGAAGGCGAGAAGAAAAATGATCGAAAATTTGCAAAAGAATTAGCGGGTATGGCCGAAATATATGTAAACGATGCATTTCCGGTCTGTCACAGAGAACATGCTTCAATAGTAGGAGTGCCTAAGCACATTCCGGGATACGTGGGATTTCAAGTTAGAAATGAAATCGACAATCTCTCAAAAGCATTTTCACCCAACCATCCCTTCTTATTCATATTGGGTGGAGCAAAATTTGAGACTAAGGTTCCATTGCTAAAGAAATTTATAAAAATTGCCGATTCAGTATTTGTGGGTGGAGCGCTTGCGAATGATTTCTACAAGTGCATGGGATTGGAAATAGGCCAGTCGACATTTTCAACAGCCAAGATCAATTGTCATGAATATGCCGTGAATCCCAAGGTTTTCATACCTGTCGATGTGGTTGTTCAGGATGGCACTGCAAAGACTCCAGATGGTTTAGGAAAAAACGATAAGATAATGGATGCCGGTCCAGCGACTACGATTCTACTCAAAGAAAAAATCAGTACCGCCAATTTTATTCTATGGAATGGACCTCTGGGTCTCTATGAAGATGGTTATAGAGGTCCGACTCTGGAATTGGCAAAGATGATAGGAGAAGCGACACTGCGTGGTGCAACGACAATAGTCGGGGGAGGTGATACGGTTGCCTCCATTTCAGCTTTGGGTATACAGGAGCATTACACTTTTATATCGACGGCAGGAGGTGCGATGCTAGATTTTTTGGCCAAAGGAACTTTGCCGGGTCTCGAAGCTATAAAATAGTTATTCCGGTTATATTATTTGAATGAATCTTGTATAAACAATGCAAGACAATCCCGGTTTGATGCAAAATCATTCTTATCTCCCTTTGCATCGGTGCCCGGGTATATCCAAACATGGGCGTGTGGAACTTCCTCCCCGACGATTTTGCTGATGATTTGCTCTGAGCCGAATGCTTTTCTTTGTGCCTGCGCTATCCTTCGAACGATTTCGAAATACTCACCAATATTCTTAACATCCCAAACCCAGCGATAATGTTCTTTGGGAATTACCAGTGTGTGTCCGACTGATATGGGTCGTATGTCCAAAAAAGCCATAAAATTTTCATCTTCGTAGACAATATGAGCTGGTATTTCTTTTGAAACGATTTTACAAAATATGCAATCTGTCATATATGATTCGTATTATATTATACTTCGATGTATGCCTAAATACGAAAAGAGAAAATCTATTACACCGGACGAAAAGAACAAACTCCCTCATTATTCAGATTTGCTCGCGCATATTCTGTTTCACCGAGGCATTACGAACTCGGAACAGGCAGAAAAATTTATCAGGCCAGATTATGCTAGAGATACTCATGACCCATTTCTCATGAAGGATTTGGATGTGGCGGTTGCGCGGATTATCACAGCTATAAGAAATAAGGAAAAAATTGCGATTTATTCTGACTACGATGCTGACGGCATACCGGGCGCAGCCATGTTTCACGACTTTTTCAGAAGGATTAATTATGAAAATGTTATGACATATATTCCACACCGGCACAATGAAGGATTTGGTGTAAATGATGATGCGGTCAGAGATCTGGCGAAAAAAAAGGTGGATCTCATGATAACTGTCGACTGCGGAATATCCGATTCTGGAGCTTTGGAATTGGCAGAGAAGTTGAACATCGATGTGATAGTGACTGACCACCACGAGCCTCCTCATGAATTACCTACGGCCGTTGCTGTGATAGACCCCAAGCGCCATGATTGTATGTATCCGGACAAAAATCTTTGCGGTACAGGCGTGGCATACAAATTGATACAGGGCATACTGTCAAAAGAAAGATTTGGCATGAAAGATGGCCACGAGAAATGGCTGCTAGATATGGTCGGTATTGCCACTTTGTCGGATATGGTTCCCTTGGTGGGTGAAAATCGAGTTTTTGCCCACTATGGTTTGCAGGTCTTACGAAAAAGTCCAAGAAAAGGTCTGCGGTTTCTTCTGTCAAAATTGAGAATAAGTCAAAAAGATATCACGGAAGATGATGTTGCTTTTATGATAACACCGAGAATAAATGCCGCCTCGCGCATGGGCGTGCCCATGGATGCTTTTATGTTTCTAACATCAGAAGATGACGAAGAAGCCAAGAAACAGGCAGAACATCTGGAGAGTATAAATAATGAGAGGAAGGGGGTTGTAGCCTCTCTTGTGAAAGAGGTAAAGAAAAATATTCGTTCCAGGCACGGAGAAAATATTCCGTCGGTCATCGTCTTGGGTAATCCAGATTGGAGACCTTCTCTGTTGGGACTTGCCGCGAACACATGCGCCGAAGAATTTAGACGGCCTGTGTTTTTGTGGGGCAGAGATGGTGATGGAGGAATAAAAGGATCGTGTCGGTCTGAAGGAACGACAAACGTAGTAGAACTTATGAGAGGAGTTCCCAGGGATGTTTTCACTGAGTTTGGAGGTCATAAACATTCTGGCGGTTTTGGTGTTTCGCATGAACTCATTCATCACTTGCCGGAACATCTGAACAATTCTTATTCAACTACTCACTCCGGATCTTCTCATGATGAAGTGGAAAAGTGTTATATAGATTACGAGTTAAATATTGATGATGTAAATCAAGAACTGTATCAAGATGTGGCAAAATTATCTCCGTTCGGAGTCGGTAATGAAAAACCAATGTTTTTGTTCAGAGGCGTTAAGCCATCCACGGTTAGAAAATTCGGCAAAAGCAATGATCATGTAGAAATAGTGTTTGGCAAAGCGAACGGGTCTCCTCTGAAAGCGATTTCTTTTTTTGGGGCGAAGTCAGTCTGGGCAGAATCATTGGTGGCAGGGAAAAGGTTTGATCTCGTGGCATCTGTAGAAAAATCAATGTTTGGCAATCGCCCAGAGATACGGTTGCGAATAGAGGATGTGATATATTCATGATATGCAAAAAAATCTTGAATCAAGAGAAATAAAAATATTTACAGACGGTGCCTCAAAAGGTAATCCTGGCCCAGGAGGTTGGGGTTCAATAGTTATTATTGGTAACAAGGTTTACGAACTTGGAGGTTATGAAGCCGTGACGACCAATAATAGAATGGAAATTACTGCTGCATTTAAAGCTCTTGAATTCATAATAGATAAATCAGATATTGGTAATATCACCTTACATTCAGATTCTTTCTACCTTATAAATGGAGCAACAAAGTGGATACATGGCTGGAAGAAAAACGGTTGGATGACAAAGGAAAAGCAAGAAGTGCTAAACAAAGATTTGTGGATTTCGTTGGATGAATTGTTGAGCCGACTACCTCATATAAAGTGGATTTATGTAGGAGGACATGTAGGAGTTGCTGGGAATGAAAGATGCGATGAAATAGCAACTTCGTTTGCCATGGGCAAGAAGATGGAGTTATTCGATGGAGACCTTTCCGATTATCATATAGAAGATGTTTTGGATGTTTCACACGACCCTATTCTTATGAAAAATAAGAAGAAATCAGGTTCCAAGACTAAAGCATATTCATATGTGAGCGTGGTGGGAGGCGAAGTAAAGATTCACAAATCATGGGAAGAATGTGAAAAAAGAGTAAAAGGAGTAAGGGGTGCAAAATTTAAGAAGGCTCTGGATTCTGCCCAAGAAAAAGATTTGGTCGCTGAATACGATAGACTCGTTTAGCTTTTAGATTATTTTTCTCATAATTTTATCTGGTCAATCATATGATTCGTAAGTGAAATACGGGTCATATTTATTTTGGTTGATTTTATCAAT
Source organism: uncultured Candidatus Saccharibacteria bacterium (assembly GCA_964637485.1). Classification (GTDB taxonomy): domain Bacteria; phylum Patescibacteriota; class Minisyncoccia; order Phycocordibacterales; family PALSA-1337; genus C7867-002. The sequence continues at coordinate 5,541 of CAZWUU010000013.1, read as the reverse complement.
TCTTCTTTTAATCAGAACATCATTTCGTATATTTGATCGTCCGCCAGACATATCGCCATGCCTGAGAGAGGAGGTATATATATCAGGGAATATTGTCGATGAGCCGGTGAGAAAGGATTCGGGCCAATCATTCACGCTGATGACAGATCGAATAGCCTTACTTCAAGAACAGCCGAGTGATAATCGGAGCAATGAGAAAGGCGATTGCACTTCTCATTTGTATATCAGAGTCAAAACTTCGATTTACCCAGAATTATTTTATGGTGATAAAGTCGCATTTTCCGGGAAACTAAATCGTCCAGCAAATTTTGTTAGTGAAATCGGCAGAAGTTTTGACTACGAAGGGTATCTATCTAAAGATGGTATATATTACGAGGTCAAAAGTGCGAAGGATCTTGTTGTTTCGGAAGTTGATTCCGCTCCACGATCACTAGTTTCAGTCGCTCAGTTTGAACTAAATAAAATTCTGTTTTTCTTGAAGAGAAATTTTGTACGCACACTTGAGCGATATATTCATGAACCAGCTTCATCTCTGGGGGCTGGTCTTGTGGTGGGGGAAAAGTCTTCTCTAGGAAATGAATATATAGATAAATTTAGAGCGGTGGGACTCATACATATCATCGTCTTGTCAGGGTTCAATATTACGATTATCGCGGTTGCCATGAGAAAAGTGTTGGATCGGCTACCCAGAGTTTGGGGAATCGTCGTTGGCGCCTCGGGAATAGTACTCTTCGGCATCATGGTCGGTGGTGGAGCTACTGTGGTGCGCTCATGTCTTATGGCGATACTTGCCCTTACTTCAGAGATTATGAGAAGAGATTACAACATAGTTCGCTCTATCATATTTGTAATGTTGGTAATGCTGATTGAAAATCCGACCATTTTCTTGCATGACCCTTCTTTTCAACTTTCGTTCTTAGCGACAACTGGCCTGATCATTTTGGCAAATCCTCTCGAAGAGAAATTAAGCTTCATTCCTGAAAAGTTTGGTCTAAGATCTGTAGTGGCTACTAGCCTAGCTACGCAAATATTCGTCACGCCCTATTTACTATGGATGATGGGTGAGACATCTATAATTGGTCTTTTCACAAATATTATAGTTTTACCTATAGTTCCTTGGACGATGTTGTTGGTCTTCGTTACTGGAACGCTCGGTCAAATCCATTCATTCTTTGGAACGTCTTTTGGATTATTGAGCCAGATTATTCTAGATTTTATTCTGTATGTAGCCGATACCTTCTCAAGATTTCCTATAGCAACAGTAACAGTCCTATCGTTTCATTTTGGCTGGGTAATAATCTTCTATACAATATTTGCAATCCTCTATTCTTTTATGATTCGCAGGCCTGAGTGAAATTTTTTTCTATATTGTGCCAATTAAGATTTGCGAAAAAATCTTCTATGTACTTCTTTTTCCCTGAAGGGGCGTAATCTGCCACATAGGAATGCTCCCACATATCGAGCGCGAGAATCGGGGAGCATCCTTGCAACTGTCCGAAGTGCTGCTCATCTATCCATGCGTTTAGGAGCCTCTTTTCTGAGCGATCGTAATATAATATTGCCCAACCTATTCCTCTGGTGGTTGCTATGGCCTTGAATAACGATAGCCAGGCATCAAAAGAACCAAATTCTTTTTCGATAGACTTTTTCAAATCGCCGTCAGTCATTTTTGTAGCCCCGCCAGATAATGATTCGAAATAAACCTCATGGTTTCGAATACCGTTGTATTCAAAGCCAAATCGTCGTTGGAGTCCGCTGATCATGCCCATGTTCTTTTCAGCATCCGTCGCTAATTCCTTGATTTTCGATAATACGAGATTTGCATGTGTAACATATCCCTCGTAGAGTTTTAGATGTTCTGCAATGTTTGAGGCTGAAATACCTATGAGCTTTGGGATAGAAAATTGCTTTGTTTTAAATTCTTGCATGATGATTATTGAAATATTTTTTATTATTTGTTTAGTGCCAAGTCATTATACTTCATGAGTGAAAATAAAAACCAGCATATACATACGGGCTGTATTTGTTGGTCTGATATGTCTCATTTGCTACGTATATGTTTTTTGTAGAGAAGCTATTTTAGAAATATATGTATATGATCTCACCGGATCACCGACTGTGATGGTCAGAACACCTGACGATAGGCGATATGTCATAAACGGAGGTTCAACTCGGGAGTTTCAAAGATTAATTGGTCGGATTGTCCCATTTTACTCTAGAAGGATAGATGGACTGATCGTTTCAGGATGGTCGCCAAAATATTCCACTGGATTCATGTCCCTTCTTGATAGATATGATATCGGTGCGATTATCTTTCCTGAAAAAATAGAAACCTTTGATCAGAAGGATCCGCTATCATACGAAGCACATAAAAAGAATATAAAACTGATTTACTTAACTCGCGGTGATGTCATTGATTTTGGTCGGATGACATCAGCGCAAGCGCTCTTTCCCGTTTCTACATCGACTTTTAAATACTCAAATGCCAGTCCTCCTGAATTGGTCTTGTCCCTGAATTATTTAGGACAGAATCTGTATATATTCGGCTTAGCGAGTGAAAAAATTAGAAAATTTATAATGAAGGATCTCGTTGAGACCGATTACATTATTGGTCGCAAGATTCATATAAACGGTAAGACGTATAAATTAGATAAGAAATCTTTTTACAAGATTACCTTTCGCGAAGGTCAGTGGCAGATCGAAAATATAAAAAAATAAGCGCAACGCGCTTAATTCAAACGACCAAATCGTGAATATTATATGATGCCGGCGTCTCTTAGCGCTCTGAAAGCACCTTTCTTTTCTATTGTTCTCATTCCTCTCGCAGAAACAGTCAATCTTACGGATTTCTTCAATTCAGGTACATAAACTGTCTTTTTCTGAAGATTCGGATATCTCCTGACTTTACCGACAGGATTGAACTGAGTAGCACGAGTACGGTTGGAATAACCGCCTCCATTGAGTGATCCTCTCTTTGTTATGTCGCAGACTTTAGCCATATCTTTGTGAGAAGTTATGCTAACATAAGGCATATCCGATGACAATACTTACCATTATCATACTGATTCTATCGGTCGTTCTGCATGAGGTGGCTCATGGTTTTACGGCTGACAGACTCGGTGATCCCACAGCTAGAATGGCTGGCCGTCTGACAGCAAATCCTATAAAACACTTGGATCCTATAGGTTCCTTGCTCGTTCCACTCATTACATCTATGGCAGGCTTTACCTTCGGTTGGGCTAAACCTGTTCCTTATAATCCTTATAATCTGAAAAACAAAAGGCGTGATGAAGTACTGATAGCGCTAGCCGGTCCGGCTTCTAACATTTTGATTGCGATAATTTTCTCTTTGCTTATAAGAGCGACTGATTCTGGCAGTGCTTTTGGTGCGAGCATGATAAATATCTCTCTATATATCGTTTTGATAAACGTCATCCTTGCAGTTTTCAATCTCATACCACTGCCTCCTCTGGACGGCTCTAAGGTCTTGTTTTCATTGTTACCGAATCAATATGGTCAAACCAGAATGATGCTGGAATCGTACGCACCCATATTTATTCTCATAGTAGTCATGTTCATATGGAGCTTGGTTTCTCCTATAGTGCCTGGAATCATTCGTTTTTTGACGGGAATACCCATATAGTAGTTGTGCTTGACAGAAAATCGAAACGGAGTAGACTTTTCCTTCAGCGGTTACTTACTGAGCAATCAGTAGTTAACCGGTTCATAACACACACGTCCCCGAAGCCGAATGCCCAGGCCTCGAGAGCCTGTCAGCGCTAGTCCTAGGTGACGTCTGGACCCCAAAAATCCAGACACCACAAAAACGGCCCCATCACGTGGCCAAGGCTATGCGGAGCCTAAACGTAGTTTCTTGTTCCCACACCGGGACAGGAGATGCGGCATAAGCATAAAAGCCAAAAATGCCCCGACACATTTCGTGCGGTCTATCCAGTCCTTATTGGTATGTCTAAAACACATACAGGGGATGACGAAAGACTCATAGCGATATCGTGCTCGGGGCTCTTTTTTGCCCAAATTCGATTGACGACTTGCGCAAATTATTGTACTTTGTCGTTATAGTTCTTTAAATATATGAATTCTAATCCTGGTCTTGTTTCGTCTCGAGCGGTAATACGCAATGTTTCCGCTCTTTCAGATTCTGAGTGTCGTGATGTTCTGGAAAGAGCTGATCATCTCAATGAAATAGTCGAAGTCGCTATTTTACGAAAGACTCTTCCCGCATATCCAGCTGAAATTCTGTTAAACTTGCTCGGTTCTCTAGAGCTGGGCAAGTTGGTTCACTCGAAGAGTGAACCTGACACACTGTGTCCGTATTCAATCTCGATAGATGCAATCAGGGCAGATCTTCAGACCCGGGGAACAATGTTGGAGGGTTAATTTCTTCTGGTCGGTAAGGCAAATTTGAGCTAATTTGCCTTTTTTTGTTCCAAATGGTATGTTTTGTCCATTGTTTCCTGGATATTTCAGGGACAAAATCAAATTAACAGGATCGCGGTAGTAATCGTCTTGGTCTGCTCGGATCAAAAACGGTGAAGTACACAGTGATCTAATAACAAGCGCAAAGACGCTATATATAAATGCCAACAATAAATCAATTAACAAAAAGATCGAGAAAGACTTTTAAGCGCAAGTCGAAGTCAGTCGCGCTTACTAGAACATTTAATTCTATCGAAAACAGGCCGGTATTTTTTCCAGCCCCTTTTAAAAGAGGTGTATGCGTAAAGGTCACCACGAAGACTCCGAAAAAGCCAAACTCAGCTATCAGAAAGATTGCTCGTGTTCGTCTTTCTAATGGAATTGAAGTCACCGCATATGTTCCAGGAATGGGACATAATCTGCAGGAACACTCTGTTGTATTACTTAGGGGAGGTCGAGTTAAAGATGTAGGACTACGATATTCAGTGGTAAGAGGTGTGTTGGACTGCGCAGGAGTAGAGGCGCGAAGAAAGGGTCGAAGCCAGTACGGAAACAAAAAGCCAAAAGCTAATAAGACCGCATAAATATCATGAGACGCAAAATAAATACAAAGAGGGATTTAAATCCGGACATAAAATACGATTCCCTAAAGATCGCCAAATTTACGAACTACGTCATGGAGTCAGGCAAGAAGTCTGTTGCAAGAAAGATAGTCAATGACTGCATGGAATCGATAAAGGAACAGGCCAAAGTCGAAAATCCTCTAGAAATATTCGAATCGGCGCTGAAAAACACTACTCCTCAGATGGAAGTCAGATCTCGACGTGTCGGTGGAGCAAATTATCAGGTTCCTCGCGAAGTTCGTCCTGAAAGAAAAAATGCATTGTCGATGAAATGGATAATCGAAGCCGCTCGATCTAAGAAGGGTAAGCCGATACATGTGAAACTCGCTGAAGAAATCATAGCTGCTTCAAAGAATGTAGGCGAAGCAGTCAAGAAGAGGGAAAATGTACACAAGATGGCCGAGGCAAACAAAGCCTTCGCTCACTTTGCTTGGTAATAATTTACAAATAGATCGTTTATTATTTAATCTAAAATATG
>CAZWUU010000012.1:0-21880 GCA_964637485.1 uncultured Candidatus Saccharibacteria bacterium | reverse complement strand
GTTTTTGCTTGAGCCAGCGGAATGCTAAATCTGTGTATGTCTCTGTGGTATAGAGATAAGCAACGTGGAATGGGTAAATATGTTGGCAGGATCATTAATCCCATCACAGGGAAGACAGAGTCTGTCTCATTCGAGGGATATAAGTTCGAAATAAATGATGAGAACATGAGCCGTTGGAGAAAATGGATGCATATAGTGCGAGTGGATCAAGGTCTTATTTTTTGGTTCTTTGGCCTCATCACTTTATTGCTTCTCAGTGTAAATGCGCATGCAGTTCTCGGTCCGCAGGGAATAGTACCCGAAGGAATAAATGTAGCTGTGGTTCAGGCAAATATATTCGGTGAGAACTGGGGAGTGTGGGGCTTTAACACTTTTCTTATTATGTCATTTCTCATGCTTTTCTCAGTTATGTGGACTATCATCGACGCTTTTACTCGTATTGCCTCGGACATCATTTATGTAAATTCTAGAATAGGACCATTCAGTCATCATCTGGCATTCCTCCGAAAGATCTCTTTGAGTCATATATATTACTTCTTGATAATATGCATCATCGTTTTGAATGCTCTACTTCTGCCACTTGAGCAACCACTCACACTGCTTACCATAAGCGCCATATTGGGTGGTCTCACCATGGCTATATATACGCCGATCATTATGTATCTCAATAATACGAAGCTGGCAAAAGAATTGAGACCTAGTCTGTTCACAAATATAGTGATGATATTCGCTTCGGTCTTCTATGCTTCCTTCAGTCTATATATTATTTGGGATTATATTTCGAAGATTTAGGACAGTGTAGAGCTGTGGATTAAGTACCGTTGACAATACCCCCTAGGGGGTATATTGTTATGGTATGAAAACCGATAAACATAAATTAGTTAAGCATTTGAAAATTATTGAGGGACAGGTTCGAGGATTGCAGGAAATGATCGAGAAGGACGTCTACTGTATCGATGTTATTACTCAAGCTTCGGCCGTGAAGCAGGGTATATCTAATGTCGAAGATAAACTGCTGGAACATCATTTGGGCCATTGTTTAGTTAATCAGATTGTCGAGGGTAAGTCCGCAAAAGCTACGGAGGAAATTATCAAAGTATATCGCTTAAAAAGAAAATAATATGAAAATATCAATATATTTGTCTATTGGGCTTATTATCGTCGGTGCTATCATCGGTGTGGGGTTCGGTTATTATCTGACACCGGAATATCGAAGTTACATGTATGAGAATGATTCTATGAGTCTTGGTCCGGCCGATAAGACATTCGATCTGCGCTATATAAACTCAATGATTGCACATCATCGCGGTGCGATGATTCTCGCAGAGCAGTTGGGACAAAATACGACAAGGCCCGAGATGAAGGAATTGGCGAATAAGATTCTGGCCGATGAACCGGTGGCGATCGCTGAATTATACAAATGGAAGAAGGAGTGGTATGGAGATATAAAAATAGTCAGGGATCCAGTTGTGGCCAATCTCGGCCCGGCCGGTGAGACGTTTGACTTGCGTTTTTTGAACGCCATTATAGCGCATCATGAAATAGGTATTCTCATGACAAAAGAAACTCGGCAGAAATCAAACAGAGCGGAAATATTGGATAATGCTGATGCTGTAGAAAAATTCTTGTCAGGTGGATTGCAAGCTCTCAAAGGTCTGAGAAATAGCTGGTATAACATCTAAAATATATGTCCAGTCATATTTTTAAAGTAGGCGGTATGCACTGCGCAAGCTGTGCCTCCGTCATAACAAAGCGACTTTCCTCAATTCCGCATGTTCGTTCAGTGGGAATAAACTATGCAAATGAAAAAGCGAAGGTCGAATTTGATGAAGGTAAGGTGACCCTCGAGTCTATGAATCGAGAGATTGATAAACTCGGATACTCACTCACTCCGATTGAGAAACAGCATGATCATCATCACGTGTCGGTCAAGGAAAATGAGTTGGATAATTTGAAGAACAAGACAGAATTTATCATGCCCGTGACTTTTGTGGTTTTTGCACTGATGATGTGGGATATTTTAGCGCGTCTGACAAACGAAATGCCAAATCTTCCCATGCCGATGCAACTGTTCAATTTTATATCGATGATTTTGGCTTCGGTTGCTATGTTTTGGGTCGGCCAGCCGTATCTTAGAGGTGTAACAAGATTTGTTCGATATGGTATCGCAAATATGGATACACTGATCGGTATCGGTACGCTGACCGCATATGTGTACAGTATGCTGATCACTCTCGTACCGCCTTTCAAGGCGTTGCTGGCTTTACCGGAATACACATATTTTGATGTGACTGTTGTAGTAATTGGATTTATTACCCTCGGTAAATATCTGGAGGCAACATCAAAGAAGAAAACGGGTGATGCCATCGAAAAATTACTCGGCTTACAGGCAAAAAATGCGATAGTTCTCCGAGACGGGAAAGAACAAGAGATAACAATCAGCCAGGTTATTCATGGCGATAAGATCATAATCAAGCCTGGAAGTAAAATACCAGTCGATGGGCGCATCATAGAAGGCGTGTCCTTTGTCGATGAATCAATGATTACTGGAGAGTTTATGCCTGTTCAAAAAAATGTGGGAGATTCTGTTGTCGCCGGTACGATAAATACTACGGGATCCTTTGTTTTCGAGGCTACCAAGGTGGGCAAAGAAACTTTGTTGTCTCAAATTATAAAAATGGTGGAAGAGGCGCAGGGCAGCAAGGCGCCGATAGAGGCGTTGGCCGATAGAATATCATCCGTTTTTGTACCAGTTGTCCTGGTCGTCTCATCCATCGCTCTTCTTGTATGGATAGGTGTCGGATCTCAATTTATAGGTCTGTCGCAAGCGATATCTCTGGGAATATTATCTTTTGTGAGTGTATTAGTCATCGCTTGTCCCTGTGCTTTGGGTTTAGCTACGCCTACGGCTATCATTGTTGGCGTGGGCAAGGGAGCCAGAAATGGTATTCTCATAAAGGACGCTGCGTCTCTGGAGCGACTTCACAAGGTTGATACGGTCATTGTAGATAAGACTGGAACAATAACTATCGGTAAGCCGGCTGTTGTCTTTGTCAAAAACTATTCTAATCTTGATGATTCAGAATTTATCACTCTCGTAGCGTCGCTTGAAAGCAAGTCTGAACATCCCATTGCACATGCCATTATTAAATACGCTGAACGTCAGGGCACTGTTATGAAGAATGTAACCGATTTTTCTTCAGTGCAGGGCAAGGGTCTATATGGCAGGATCGATGGAACCGATTATTATGTCGGTAGTGTTAAATATATTCAGGAACTTGGATTGTCGATTGATGAAAAAGAAATTGGGGAACATACCGTTCAGGGAAAAACGCCCGTACTCATTTCATCTAAGGATAAGTTTCTCGGTTTTGTAATGATTGCGGACGAAATTAAAAAGGAATCAGCAGATGCAATTAAAGCTTTACATAAATCAGGGATTTGGGTGATCATGCTTACTGGAGATGAGGAAAGAACTGCAAAATACATTGCATCGCAAGTGGGAATTGATCGGGTAATTGCACATGTTCTGCCGAAAGATAAACTAGAAATTGTTAAACAACATCAAGGCCAAGGAAAAATTGTCGCGATGGCTGGTGATGGTGTGAATGACGCTCCTGCATTGGCTCAGGCCGACGTAGGCATAGCAATGGGAACAGGTACTGATGTTGCGATAGAGTCCGCTAGTATAACACTATTAAACGGTGATATTTCAAAACTTACCAAGGCTATCAAGCTCTCTAAATACACCATGAGAGGCATCAAGCAGAATCTCTTCTGGGCATTCGTCTACAATGTGGTTGGTATACCGCTGGCAGCGGGGGTATTTTATCCATTCTTCGGCTGGCTTCTCAATCCGATCGTTGCCGGCTTTGCCATGGCCATGTCATCTGTATCTGTTGTGTTAAATTCATTACGAATAAAAGCTACAAAAATATAATGCAAAATCAATCAGTAAAAAAATATAAATTTATTGTAAGTGGCATGCATTGTAAGGCGTGCGAATATCTTATAAACGATGAATTGAAAACTATTCCGAATGTTTCAGGGGTAAGTGCTAGCCTTTCACAGGGAAATGTAGAGGTGACTGGTGATTTTGGAGATTTTAGTGATGAACAAGTGGCCCAGGTGTTATCTCATAAGGTCAACAATCGCGGTTATGATATTGGCGTGAATAAGACTCCTTCCGCTCGCTCCTATAAGGATTTTAGGTACGCACTGCCTATAGCATTGTTTTTCACCGTCATATTCATAGCTCTTCAAAAGGTGGGTCTGATAAATTTGATTGATGGTAGTAATGGTGTGACGATGGGAACAGCGTTTGTTATTGGAGCTGTGGCATCTCTATCTACATGCATGGCAGTGGTGGGCGGTTTGTTACTGTCGATGTCTACAACATTTGCAAAGGCCGGAGACAGGATCAAACCCCAAGTTCTTTTTCATGTAGGAAGACTTGTCGCCTTTTTTGTCTTGGGAGGCGTTATTGGCTCTATTGGCTCCGCTTTCACATTGAGTATCGAGTGGAATTTTGTATTGAGTATCCTTATAGGACTCGTCATGCTCGTTTTGGGTATAAATCTGCTCGATATTTTCCCATGGACAAAAAAGCTTATGCCGTCTATGCCTGGCTTTTTCGTTAAGTATGCACATCAGTTCAAATCCACTAACCATTTTCTGACCCCTGTGCTTGTTGGTATATTGACATTTTTTCTGCCCTGCGGATTTACTCAATCAATGCAACTTTATACTCTTTCAACCGGAGATTTTATGAGCGGCGCTCTGACCATGACGTCATTTGCTCTAGGCACGTTGCCTGTACTATCTCTCATTAGCTTCAGCTCGTTAAGTATAAAAAACTCATCTCGATCAAGTGTTTTCTTCAAGACCGCGGGTATCATCGTTATTATGTTTGCTATACTGAACATATTGAACAGTTTGGTTATTACAGGAATCATTCCTCCACTGTTCGAAATATAATTATATGAAAGGATCAACAATACTATTAATTGTCTCAGTCATGTTTGTTGGATTGATTATCTTTTCTAGTCAGAGAAATAATACTTCTCCTGAAGTTTCTAATAACGATGATAATGTGATTATGGAAAATGGTGTGCAGGTAGTGGAAATCACAGCTAGGGGAGGATATCGACCTAGGAAGAGTGTTGCAAAAGAAGGAGTTCCGACCACGATACGCTTCAACACCAGCAACACATTTGATTGTTCGGCTTCTGTGAGGATCCCCAGTCTCAATATCAGCGAATCGTTGCCGTATTCGGGAATAAAAGACATACCAATAGGTGTTCAGTCAGCTGGTGTATTGTACGGAACCTGCGGTATGGGCATGTATCCATTTGAGATTAAGTTTGTGAATTAAAAAAAGCCTCGCTTGGAAAAGCGAAGCTTTGAGAAGAATGATCTATATCATTATCGGACAATCGGGCCGTGGTACGGAACGTACTCGTAGGAGTAACCGTTCCATTCCATGGTGACGAATTGCCCATTCATGTAATAGACCTTTGCACCGGGCTGTGCCTGTCTCAGCGAGCCGTTGTAAGTGACTGGCTGAACACGCATTCCACCTGTTGCGCCGTTGTAAATAGCTCCCTGAGGAGTTGCGACTGACGGTGCGGATGGAGGAGGTATCTGATTCTGACATGGGCAGGGAACCTGCTGAGCTTGGGGGGTGACGTATCTCGGGACCTGCGTCGAGCATTTGTTGCACGACGGAGGCCTGGAGGGCATACCCATAAAGTTCAGGAAGTACCCGTTGTACTGCTCTTGGCAATTGCCAGCCCCGTCCTTGGTCACGGTGTGCTTTCCGGTGGAAATGCACCCGGCACTGAATACCATGGAGACAAGAATCACCATGGCACTGATCCATTTCATGATTTTCATAGGTCAATATGTGGTTGAAGATCCGATGCTATATTATCATATAATACTGATATAGTCAATATCTGTGAATCTGCAATAAAAAGGCCGCGATACGTATATCGCGGCCTATGAAATACTTTGTCTCAAACCCCAACAAGTCTCAATGAATCAATCGCTTGATGGCAAATAGCCATGTAATCTTTGCGCCATTCCTCGAGATTACGATATTCAATTTCAGGGAAAATACCACTTGAGCCGATACAGGGTCTTTTCGGTACAGATCTTATACTGATTCCCATGCCATCCACTTTCCAGATCGGAGAAACAAATTCGATGGGTATTCCTAAATAGGATGCTACATGCAAGATATACTGGGTGTCTGCAAAGGCATCACTACAGCATGGACAGCCGAGAACTTCGCATAATATAGCATCAGCTTCACGGAGGTAGCTGGTAATTCTACCGTCGGGTACTGTTATGCCGCTTCTTACGAAGTGTAGGCAAACGGGATATATAGGTAGGGCGGATGTAGCGGAATGATTCCTTCCGATTTTTGTTGCGAATATGTGCAGTTTCATGATTTAGAGATCTCCTGCATCAGAGATGAGGATGAATTGGGAAATGTGTACGAATATGACCCTGTGTTCACATTGACCGTTTTCCATGTCCAATCTGACAAAATGATGATTGCAGAACGGTTCAGGATTGTCCGGGCACATTTTCATGGTACATTTGGACGCTTCTCGCAAACTCAGTATACGAGCTACCAGAGAGAGTTTGTCGAACAGTTCCTTGCAATCGCCAGAAAATTCTTTTTTGAAGGCGATGACCTTGCCGTTTTCCATGAGGATGGCGGGCATTTTATTCATTATTTATGGGGGTTGTGAAGAGCTGGCTTCGTATGATGCACTAAAAAGAGGATTCGGTCAATAATATGAAAAAATCCTCCCTAATTCAGATAGGGAGGATTGCTTTACTAGCGACTGAGCGTGATGTCACCATCCATGCTTCGAGCGAGGGGAACGTCGCGAACCTTGAAGGAGACGGGTGCGCGAGCGCCCGGCAACCAGGTTTTGATGTCCACATGCGGTCCCTCGGGCAGATCATGGAACGGATCAGGGTGAAGTACGACTCGTTCCAATCCGCCGGACTCGACCTTTCGCTGAAGCTCGTTAAAACGAACAGGGCCTTCATATATGGGAATACTCATATCTATCACCTCCTTTGAAGTTAATCCGACATGTTTATAGCACATATCATGTGGTTTGTAAAATTGCCGAATAATATACACAATTTATTCAGTCAAAGGGGAAACCCGCGGCTAGTATTCTTCCCGGACGCAATAAACTCGATGACTATTCAATTTTTACCGCTGTTCCATAACAGAGAACTTCAGTAACACCCTGCAATAATTCTGTAGTGTCATATTTCATGCCTATGATTGCATTAGCTCCTTTATCTTCCGCATTCTTGACCATGAGTTCGAATGCTTCATTGCGAGTCTTTTCGCAGAGTTGCGTAAAGAGCGTGATGTTACCTCCGACTAGCGTCTGGAGTGATCCTCCTATGGTGCCGAATATAGATCGGGAACGCACTATGATGCCTCTCACAATGCCGAGATTTTCTACTATCTTTTTGTTTGGTAATTCTAGCGCTGTTGTGATGTTGTTGTGATTCATATGGGAAGTTTAGCGCAAATATTAATCTGCGTTTTGAGCTCTAAACGCCCGTTTTTGTGATGCATTGTGCAAAAACCAATCAAAGAATATTTTTGCTAGAACGGATAAAGTAAACGGTGAGACGTCAATCTTTTTCACAATCAAATTATAGCAATATTCCGAAGGTTCTGGTCATACGAGTATATAGGGCACGAAAAAAGCGCCGTGCCCTATGGCCGTGCGCTTTGAGGTACTGAATGAGTGTTCACCTTGCGTATTGCAAACGAATCACTCGTTTTATGATCTCTCTCATAAAGTTGCAACGGATCTCTCGATATTCCTGAGACCATTGCCACTCGTTAAACCAACAGATGCCTCCGCAAATATACTTTGCCCAACAATGCTTACAGACCGGCGAATCGTGAACAGTATGGATCTTGTACGTTGAATCTGGCATACGCAGTCTGTCCAATGTCATTTCTGGCATGCCGAAGGCTCTCTGACAAATATAGTATTTATCGTCAGCGCCAACAGCAATATAGGATCTTCCTGCGGTACAACTAGCAATTTGTATTTCCGAATTATCAAGGCAGGAACTGATTCGTTCGAAATTGCGAATTCGCCCGCGATTACGATAGTAGAAGTCCCAGTTACGATCGATGTCATCCAGAATGTAGTTGCAGTCTTCGCTGGTGAGAGCGATGCTCGGATCATTTGTATAGACAAAGTTGAAACTGACTCGTGCGAAACCCTTCTCAAAGAGGTATTTCAGCACGGACGTCAGGTTTCTCGTCTGTCTACACAGAAGTAATAGAACCGATATATCACTTTCATAGCCACTGACATTTCTCAAAATGATCTCGGATGATCCCGATCCATTCTTAAACGGTCTTAAGGTGTCTTGAATGTCCGGCTGTCCTTCGAGACTGAGAATAATCTCGACTTTATTTTTGCGAAAGAAATCCAATATGGCAGGTCCGAGAAGAACACCGTTTGTGATTATCTGAAAGATAATCTCGATGTCATATCTCTTAGCAATATCACGGATTTTCGGAATAAGCTCTCGGATAACTCGTACCTTCACGAGTGGCTCACCTCCAATGAATTGAACTGTGAGCTGTTTTTCCTTGCATTGAGAAATGATCAGGGTGAGTCTATCCAAAATTACAGTCGGATTGATGTTTCTTTTCCCTTCATTTCTTTCGACATTCAATTGCCCCGATCCGGTCAGGTAGCAGTGCGGGCATTTCAACATGCACGCATCTGTCATTTCGATCGTCACGGTTTGCAACTGTTCGTGCAGCTTGAGATCGTTCGGAGCTACTAGGTCGTCAGGGGAGATGACCCCGTCTCGTTCATTTACCGGCATTAGACCAAGTTTACGAATATGTTTCTCAATTTTGCTAACAGAAGGCCGATTGGCCTCGATGATCAGGTGATATTTCGGTATGTACCAAATATCTGGACTGATTTCAACCAAATACAGTCCTGAAGAAGTTTCTGAGGTTTTCATTTTAAAGGATCCATATGATTTATATAATAAAATTAGGAATCCTGTCAAATAAAAATCCCCCGGAGTTGGCGGGGGATCGTGAAGGACTCATCTATATGATGTTCCTTGAACGGATCAATGATGTCTGAACTCTCCGGCAGAAGACCTGGTCACCACCTTCTGGTCGGCCTTGCTGGAAACGTTCAGCACCTTGATCTGACACCTGCTGGTCCTTTTGCGTTGAGTTTTCATGGCTAATCCATGAATAGAATATTATATTTTATGTCTTGAGTCAAATCGTTCAACAAAAGTCAGCGCTTTTCCAGTCTTACCGCCACGGCCGGTTCTGCCTATTCTGTGAATGTAATCTTCGTATGTGCTCGGCAGTTCGTAATTGATCACATGGCTCACATCTGGAATATCTAGACCGCGAGCGGCGACGTCTGTGGCCACCAGAACATTTATTGCATCGTTTTTGAATGAAGTCAGTGCGCGCTGTCTCTGACTGTGATTTTTATTTCCGTGAATTGATTCTGCCTTTATTCCTTTTTTCTGCAGATCACCAGATAGTCGTTCGACACCATGTTTGGTACGTCCGAATACAAGTACTTTATTAAATTCAGGTTTAGAGAGAAGGTCATGAAGTACATCCAGCTTGGTAGTGTCAGTGATATATACGACATCCTGATGTACCGCACTGGCTGTATCACGGGTTTTGACTGAAATTCGGACAGGATTACTCAAAAAATCTTCAATAATTTTGTTTGCCTCAGCAGAGACAGTTGCTGAAAAGAATAGCGTTTGTCGCTCTTTTGGCATAGATGTCATGAGAAAACGCATATCGTTTACGAAGCCCATCTCCAGCATTCGGTCTGCTTCATCCAGAACAATGATCTTGAAAGTGTCCATTTTTATGCATCCGCGCTTGATGAGATCCTTGATTCTGCCCGGAGTACCGATGACGAAATTGTGTCCGCGTCTCAGGTCGGCGATCTGCCTATAGATGGGCATACCGCCTA
Organism: uncultured Candidatus Saccharibacteria bacterium; assembly: GCA_964637485.1. Lineage (GTDB taxonomy): Bacteria > Patescibacteriota > Minisyncoccia > Phycocordibacterales > PALSA-1337 > C7867-002. The sequence continues at coordinate 11,837 of CAZWUU010000012.1, read as the reverse complement.
CCGCACAGACTGAAAAAATGCGTAGTCCTGTAGCGAATTTTATGATCTCTTGATTAATTTGTATGGCTAGTTCGCGCGTAGGGGCGACTATCATGACTTTCTCACCGCCATTCTTAATGGTTTTGTTGAGCAGGGGAATAACAAAGGCCGCGGTCTTACCCGTACCCGTGTCAGCCAGTCCGACTAGATCGCGTCCATCCATGATGTGGGGGATCGCTTGATCCTGTATGGGACTGGGTTGTTTGTATCCCTTCGTAACAATATTATTTTGTAGTCTTGCGTCCAAAGCAAAACTATCGAAAGTTCTAACAGACTTATACTCTATAGCTCCGACAGCATTTGCTGTCTTGTTGATAAATTTTGAGACGTCTCTAAATAGGGCAGTCTTTCCTGACTTGCCACGACTAAATTTACGATTACCGCCGAAATGGCGACGGCGTCCGAAGCTCCTTTTTGGTGACATATATTTTTCTAGTCCTTAGAATAAAAGCAAGTCGACTAGTGGTCTCTAATGTCCAAAATATATGTGGAGCAGAGAGATGTAACTTACCGCTAGATAATAATACATACGACAAAGATTGTCAAATACTTAAATATATATCGTGCATATTTCCATTATCATGATGAGGTGCGTGATGTTATAATTGACACAATAAAAGCATGAAGAAGCTACATTTATTATTAGAAGAAAAATTTGTATTTTATAGAACATGGCATCAGAAAAGGTACGCCGAAATTGTGCACGACTCAATAATCATTTTGGCTATATTACTCAATGTTTATCTGGGCCTTTATTTGCTTTGGCTTATCAATAGCACTTCATAATACGAAACATGACTAATAAACAAGGTTTTACACTGATTGAACTGCTTGTGGTTGTATCCATTATGTCAGTATTATCGTCTATTCTGATGGTTTCTATATCTCAATCTAGAATGAAGGCCAGAGATGCTCTTCGCATATCTCAAATTCATGAGATGAGAAAAGCGGTGGAAATATATTTTGCTAATCACAACCGATATCCGGATATAAATAATTTTGACATGCCTGGCGGATGGAGCGATCTTATTCAATATTTGAGAACAGAGAATATTTTGGGAATGAGTACATCGCTTAGGACATCTACGCCTGTTGTCGATGGTTTTTTGTCGCTATTTCAAGTGCGTGATGTTTATGCTTTTGCGTTGCCGACTAATTGTCCGCAAAATGTTGCTCCGCAAGATCCACAGTTTGAATGTAAAGTTGGCGGAGCCCCAATAGAGCCGGGCGTGGCTCTCGAGCACACATTCGCATATATGAGTTCGATGGCGCAGGGTTGGCAGACATTCAGACTGCGCACAAGGCTCGAGAATTTAGGCAATCCTATTCTGAATAGTGGTCTCACCGGCAATTTTCTGTTCGCGGGTGATAATGGTTGCGATAGGGCGCAGGGGTACTATTGCATAGGGCAGGGGTCGTATGTTCCGGACTTCTAGAGTGTCATTGTGATTGATGTGAATATTTGGATTTCGAATTTGGAATTAGGAATTGTGAATGCAAATTTTAGCGAGTTGCTTCACTGTTAATTGAATATCGCAAATATGGGCGATTATCTCTTCGGTGGTCCCCATTGCCAGCGAGGTTTTTCGCCCTTCTTGTAGCAAATAATAATAAGAAGCGCGGTCAGCAATATTACTGGTAGTGCAAGCGTCAGAAAATTACTCCCGGAATCTGGATTTCCAGGCAGACTATCTTCTGCAATGAATACGATAGTCAACATACTTGCAATATAGGCGAGTACGACGAGCCATCCTTGCCACCTTACAGGCGTCCAACCCCATCCGTATAGTTTGGCTTTGAACCAGTAACCCTGAGGATTATCTTTGAGATACTCAATGTATTCTTTGATCATGAGAATATTTTAGCATGGAACAAGTAAATACCGACATATATATAAGTATCTTTGTGTATGAGACTTTAGGTTAACAATGAATTTGTTGTTGTATAGAAAAAACCCACCAACGATATATACGTTGATGGATTCATGTTTCTATAGTCAGATCAACATAGGAAACTCAGAGGATTAATTGTCGGCTTTCTTTCTAGTCTTTGAAAATGTTCGGCTGAATAATCCTATCTAGTATTGCTAAGTGGAGCTTCCTGCTAGATGATCAGGTGATTTCGATATATTGAGTAATACGGATGGCGATTCTCTTGTTACGACCATCTTTGATATGCACGACTGATACTGGAGAGGGGCCACCAAGCGAACCGTACACCATATCGACAAAATTGGAAAGAAATGCACTTGCGCGTTGCGCACGAGGAATTTCTCTTGAAAGAGCGCTGGCCATATTCTCGAGCATCAACTTTTCCTCTGCTGAGAATACCAGCAGATCTGGCTTTCTCGGGGACGAAATAGCAGATGCGATAGCTTGCACGAGGCTCCAGCGCTTACTTGGAAATGAGAATAGATTACGTTTGGAGACGACTTGCCGACCGGAAATTTTCCAGGATTGCATGTGCAGAGTTGGTTAATGGTTGTAGATATGCTATTGTTTACCAATACATTTCTATCACTAAATACGCCTACATGTCAATACACAATCACACTATGAAGCTCAGTTCAATACCTTTTGAAAAGATAAGGAAAGGGACAAAGGTAATTGAGTCGCGTCTTTTTGATGATAAAAGAAGAGAGATATCTGTCGGTGACACCATAGAATTTATCCGTACGGATGATCCCGCTCAGAGAGTAGTTAGGAAAGTGTCGTGTCTGCATTTATATCCTTCATTCAAGGCAATGTTCCAAGATCTTCCGCATGAACTATTTGGCGGAGATTCACCAGATTCTCTCCTCGAGGAAATATCTCAATTCTATAACACAGAAGAACAGACTAAATATGGCGTTGTCGGTATACGCCTAGAATAAAAAAGCCCGCAACTATATGCGGGCCGAATGAGCTTTGCTAGATCAGCTAATGCATCTGGTCCAGCTCGAGTACAATGACACCGAGAGCTTGTTTGTGTGGCGGATAGATTGTCTCGAGAAGTGCAAGTACGTCCTCCTCAGAGGGAGAGTCTGGCGCAATCTTCTGATAGGGTTCAGCGCTCAGCATATCTCGAAATGTTCTGTAGTGGCGCACGGTCTTTACTCGCACTTCAAGTGTAGATTGAAATGTGACGAGCTGGATGTGCTCACCTGGCCGGATACGTTTGATGTTCTCGTAACCGATTCGAACCTCGAGGGTTTTTTGACCTGAACGAATCAGATCAAAGAAACGCTGTTTGACACGTATTGTTCGCATAGTTTTTTCTCCAATATCAAGACTCCACTGTTGGGTGATTACATTTTCGGCGTATGCTGATGGCATGGCCGCATTCAGCTTCCAACCGAGACGCTGAAGGGCTATGACTTCATCGGGCATTGGGTCTATGTGAACGTATAGTTTGTGGCCATACGACACCATCTGATAAGGCAAATCGACAAGAAGTGCCTCGAACGCGACGAGATGCTTAGCAATGAACGGCATGATCTTTATCGGACTGCCTTTTTTCGGAGTTCCCGCAGCGACCCCGATCACTTGACCGTTCGAATCAAGAGCTACAAATATCACTTTGTACTTTGAGTTGATGTCTGCTGTGTGACGGCGGGAATAGCCCGAGAAGAGTGCAGAAACCCATGTATCATCGATGCCCTCAAATGATTTAGATAGCTTTTCAATGAGCATGTCTCGGACCTGCTTCATGTGATCATCGCGCGACTCATCGAGTGGTACGACTGATATGTGATGCTGATCGAAAGCTGCGACAGTCGCCGTCTCGTAGAGCGGTTTGTAGAGCATGGTCTCGGTGACTCCATTCTTATAATGGCTGTCAGAGCTTCCCGCACGGATGAAGCCCTTATGCAGAAAGAAGGCCATAGCAGATACATTCTTTTCGGCGACAGTGCAATACAATTGTCGTGCCGCGTTTCCCCTCGCGTAATATTCAGCATGTTTCAGTAATTTTGAGCCAGCGCCACAGCGCCCCTGAAATTCTGGTGATACGATGAGAGGACTTATCTTATAGGTAGCTTGGCGCTTACCGACGATATGAATCAGTCCTGCACGAAGGCCGTTTATCTCGGCGATGAACATGCGTTGTTCAAACGAGAAAAATCCGATTCTGTCGATACCGCCTCCGATATGAGCCTCGAAGATTCGTCGTGCGTGCGCGCGATGGTCACCTCCGTAATAAGGTTCAAGCGCTGTGTGCATTAGATCGACGACCCATTCGAAGTCGTCGCGTTCAGCTGCGCGTATTGTAACCAGATCTGTAGATGCGATCATAGTTTTGAGCGTTGATGACCAGCATGCCCGTTCCAGAGGCATTGAGCTGGCCAATATTATGTAAAGAACTAGACTTGAGGATTGATCTCAAGTTTGCGTCAATATACCATCGAAATATTATTATTCAAGTTTCTGATTATGATGCTCGACATTGCACGAGAAATAGGAACCTTTTGGAAAGAGAATAAAGCCCATATTTGGTTGCCGAATATCAAGCAGGGATTCTTTGGAATTACGAGGCCTACTGAGAAAGAGATGGCAGAATTTAAGAACTAATCCCTCAAGGTTTTCTGTCTAATCTCAGTCAAAATATCCGAAAGCTTCTTTGTGTTCTTTTCCCATGCGACATGTTCAGCAATAAATTTTTCTGCATTTTCCCCTAGTAGTTTTCGTTTATCATCATTGGCAATTAAATCTGTAATAGCCTGTTTAAGATCTGGCACATCGTTGGGTTTTATCAGAATTCCGTTTTTGCCATTTTCTATTACATCCTCATTGCCGTTATTGATCGTGGTAACGACTGGTTTCCCAGCCGCCATAGATTCAAGAACCGTACCCATTAGTCCATCCCCTTGATGAGAGGGAAAGATGCAAATATCAGCCATAGCGAAATAATCATAAGGATTATCAACTAGACCCATCATTGATACTTTTTCACCAATGCCAGATTTTGTGATTTTCTCTTCTACCTCTTGTCTAAGTTCTCCATCACCCAATATCCATAAATGGATATCATTATGTTCAGCCGAAACTTCATTAAAAGCCTCAATTAGAGTAAGAATTCCTTTTCTCTCAATCAGTCTTCCTGCAAAAACAAGATTGTATTTTGCTTTTGGCTGTATTATGTCTCGAGTCACCAGAGGATAATCAACTCCTGTACCTAAAAAATATTTAAGATGAGTATCGGTTAAATATTCAGACCATTTTTCAGAGACAATAGAACTGATCGAGATAGTGGCGCTGCAGAACTTAATAAAAGACTTATACCAAGGTACTGGCTTAGAAGGATATCCAGAAAGATATAGTACGTTTGGTACACCCGTTGGCTTAAAGAGGCTGTCCGGTAGATAGTAGGACAAGATAACGTCTGGCTTGTTCTGGCTTATTGCTTCGAATATTTTTTCATCAAAAGCAATGGATTCAGTAACCCATCGCACATGGTCCGTATCCGGTTTTTGCTCATATAGTCCAAGAACTGAATTGCTTATATCAAACCGAAGCATGTTCACGTTCTCCAGGTCTTTTGCTATAAATTCTTTAAACAAAAAAGTTTCTTCGAGCCCAGTTGGTATTGAAGTATAAAAATCTATGGTGTGTCCCAGTCTGGAAAGATATTCCGCATGTTTTAATGAGACTTTCTCAGATCCAGCAACATGATACGGTGTTCTTGGTTGAACAATTGCTATTCTCATAGTTCGAGTTTTCCCTCAACGTAGTCGCAATACATATCGTATTGGATTTTTCCGCTCGTGTACTTGTTAATGAAGCCGATGTATTCCGGCAAATCCTTGTAGTAAACAAATATTCTTTGCTCGGTTTCGTTGTCTTTGAGTGGGACAAAGTGATCCATTTGTCCGATTTTGCATGCAAATCTTACTTGTAGATTATGTTTCTGGATTTCTTCCTCGGCTCCAGGATTAATAACTTCAAGTGATCCGAGCAGTTTAATATCTTCTGGTACAAACTGTGCCTCTTCCATGAATTCTCGGTGCAATGTCTCGAGTGCGGTTTCTCCTTTTTCAGCACCGCCTCCAGGAGGAGTGAATCTGGTATCATCCTTTTCTCGAACAAGGGCGACCAGGTTGTCTTTGGTGCTGCAAAAGCCGTACACCTGCTGAACAGGTATGCCTTCGGGAATTATGCCGGGATGCCAGATATAGGTAATCTTATAATCATTTTTGTCTTTAATTTCAGTAAGTTTGTATTTTTCCATAAGTTGAGCAGATTATAACAAAAAGGACCCCGTTTTCACAGGGTCCTTAGATGATGCTCTCAAGGTATTTAATTTCCTTTTTGAGCACCGAAACGATGAGGTTTTGATTTGGCTTTCTCAGCGCAATACCGCAGGCGGGATCAATGGTGACTCTCGAGCCTTTCTTCTCGAGGAATTTCACAAACTCTCCAGGCTTGAAGTCATCAGCGCTATTTAGCCGTAAGGCCGCACTGACGATCCTTTGCATTCTTGAGCACGATGCCTGGTGTCCGACAATGACTTGTAAGTCATCGCCCGACACTTCGAAGACTTCTTTCAGCATGCGATAGAGACGCAGGGAAAAATCTCCCTGATGCTCACCAAACTCTTTGAACCACCCCACGAGTTCGGGAAATTCCGCTTTTCCAGAGTTATCTGCAAGCGGGTTTCCGAACCGGTAAAGCAGTTCGCATGCATCAAGCTTCTTCTGCCAAGCGTTCCATGCATCAACCAGAGGTTTGTATTCCGTGCCAGTAACATGATCCCTGATTATGAAGTCGCCTTGGTAAATTTCTCGCACCCCTGAGGTCTCCATAATTTCGGTCGGCATGTCTATGGCAAAGAGTTCCTCTGCAATGATGGACGCCGTCTGGATTGCCCGCAGTCGGTTGCTGTGCCTGAGAACGATTCGATCAGCTTCGATACGTCCACAAAGTCTGATCAGCTGCTTGCTCAAGGTCCTGATGTCAGGCTTAGTTTCCTCGATGAGCGGCTGATTCAAGTCTTGTAAGAGAATAGAAACGTCGATGCCGTGCCTTATCAAGACCAAAACGTCACTCGGGATACACTTCCGAGTATCTGAACTTTCAATGAGTCTCATGTGAGAACCCTCCTTTCTGGAGAGAATCATACAATAAATATTGAAATATATCAAGGGTTTTGGTATAGTAACCAGTACAGAAATCACAAATCGTCCATGCAGATAAAACCCACCATTTCAATCGTGCTCGGAAGCTACAATCGAAAGCCTTTCTTGAAGAAGGCTATTCGTACTATCAGAGAAAATAGAATATCGGTTCCTTATGAAATAATTGTTATAGACGGAGGATCATCTGACGGCAGTGTCAAATATCTCTCTTCCCAGAAGGATGTGATTACGATCGTTCAGCATAATAACGGTTATTGGAATGGGCAAAAAATAAACAAAAAAAGTTGGGGTTACTACATGAACATAGCCTTTCGGGCATGTCACGGGAAATACGTCGTCATGATCTCGGATGATTGCCTGCTTGTTCCTGATTCAATAATGAATGCATTCAATCTTTTTGAAGAAGAATTAGCTGCAGGAAATAAAATCGGCGGGGTCGCATTTTATTGGAGAAACCTGCCATATGAAAAGATGTATTACGTAAGACAGACTCTTGGACACAAGCTGTCTATTAATCATGGCATGTACTTAAAAAGCGCATTGAAAGACATTGGTTATTGTGAAGAAGATAAATATCCCTTTTATTACGGAGATGGTGATTTATCACTCAAGTTATGGAAAGCAGAATACTCAATTATTGATTGCAAAACTAGTTTTGTAGAGCATTTCCATTTTGCCACCATGTCCATTCGCCAAAAGAATAGTGAAAAGAAAGAGATTCACAAAAAGGTATATATGGATTCATGGAAAGATAGTTATTATGATGCAGACATCGATAACCAGAGCGGAAAGATATTCCTTAACTATTCCGATCCACATAATACATCTAGATATTTCAAGAGGAGCTTGAAATATTACATCGGTATCATTCAATCCAAATTTGGTTCTTATTATGGCTACGAGCGTAAACGACCAAACAGATTGCCGAGCATGGAGATGCTTGCGAATCCTTTGAATATAAAATACCTACTTTCAAAATTCAAGATTGTTCCTGAACAGCTTTGTATTTTCGCCTTCATCAGAAAAGATAACAAGGTTTTAATGGGTCTTAGAGAGTACGTTAAAGATAAACCCGTTTGGACTTATCCAGGTGGTCGAGGACAAACAAATGAGACTTTGATCAATACTCTAAAAAGAGAAATCACGGAAGAAATAGGCATTTCAGATATTACTCCAATAAGGGTTATTGGACAGAAAGATGGGGTAAAGGAAGGCGATCGTGTTTATTTTGTTGAATGCGAAATCTCTGGTGAACCCAGACTTATGGAACCTGAAAAATTCAAGGAATGGAAATGGTTTCCAATAAACGAATTACCCGAAAACCTTATTGATAAAGGAGATTTGGAGTTTCTCAAAAGGTTGAAATAATTTTAAATTTATAATGAGTTTAAATAATGTTAAAATCTCAGTATGAAATTATTTTTAGGAGGCGGTGGCGGAGGTACAGATTCTATTGAGCTCGACAAGAAATTTGTCGGGTCCTTAGATTTGTCTAAGCCATTGCTCTATATTCCTATCGCTACAAATACTGCTAAGTATCCTTATTCTGGGTGCGTTGCCTGGCTTTCAGCAGTTCTCGGACCTCTTGGCGTTAAGGATATTGTCATGTGGGTTGAGGAAGATTTAAAAACAAAAGCAAAAGATGACTTCATGCAATTCTCTGGGATATACATCGGGGGCGGTAATACGTATAAGTTACTCAAAGAACTTAAGGAATTTGGAACCCTTGATATTCTTTCATCTCTTGCAAGGGATGGTATGCTGATTTACGGAGGAAGCGCAGGAGCGATTATTTTGGCAAAGACGATAATTCCTGCAGGCTTTCTCGATGAGAATAAAGTAGGGCTGTCTGATTTCTCAGCCCTCGATCTTGTTCATGGGTACGATGTCTGGTGTCACTACACTGGCACTGAAGATGATTCAATTAGGGATTATATGAAGAGATTCGATCTACAGAAAATTGTTGCAATATCGGAGAATGCTGGCTTGATAGTGAGCGAGGAAAAGATTGAGGAAATTGGTCCTGGGAAGATTAAGTTTTTTGACTCCTAATTTGGTATCGACATTGCACGAGAAATTGGAACCTTTTGGAAAGAGAATAAAGCCCACATTTGGATCCCAAATATCAAGAAGGGGTTCTATGGAATTACGAGACCGACTGAGAAGGAGATGGCGAAGTATCGCTAGTCTTTGAGAGAAATAACTTGAAGACCTTTGTCATCGATATCTTCTCGTGACCAGAACTTTGTAAGCTCGTCTATTTTCCATTTACCGACATAACCCACCTGTCTTTCAAGTGTCCTTCCGGTGAAGTCCTTGGTAGTTGGGTCCCATTCGTTCAAGACAAGAGTATCTCCTTCAGAAATATCAAAATCGTTAAGCCTTAATTCAAAGGTCTTTTTACCATCTACGATTTGTTGGAAATATTCTGGCCACACTTTTTTCTCGATTCGCATAGTAAATATTTTACCAGAAAGTGATGAAAATGATAAAATATAAATATGATTATAGAATACAAAGGTACAATCGTAGAAGAAAGTCTAGAGGATAATCGAATCCTTAATTATATAGACATCATCGACTTTAGAATTTCAAAAGATGAAAATCCTGCCGATCGTTTGCATTTGTATACGGTAAAAGTTACCAAAGATGATATTGATAAAGTTTCTCGATACATTAAATCTGGAAAATGGTACATGCATTTCTGGAATGGTAACAACATAATTGCCGTATTTAAAGATAAGGTTTTTGAATTTAAGCACGATCAAAAAGAAACATGGAAAGATGCCTGTGATTACGGACGATCACTCGGCATTCCAGGGGAACAGCTTGACTTCGCGATTGAGTAATGGAGAGCGATATTTTAGCAAAGAAGATAGGGAGCTGGTAAACTGGTAATCATGAATCATTCAGGAAAAAGATTATTTATAACTGGTATCCCAACATCTGGTAAATCATATTTGACAAATTTACTCGCAGAAAAAGTTAATGGTATTGCTGTAATGCTTGATGATTTTCGTGAAGAACTCTCGTCTAATGAGCAATATAGGAAATGGACAAATTTTTATATTGATCAAGATGAACTGACCTATCTATCCACGACTAGTCCTGAAAGGCAGTGGAATAACCTCATTGCTCAATCAGAAGGGCTATGGCCAGCATTTCTAAGTGAAATATATAAGTACAGGGATGATTCGAGGCCGGTCATCTTCGAGAGTGTAAACATGCTCCCATATTTAGTAAAAAGAGATTTAGATTTTGATGGTGTTGTTTTAATCGGATCATCTTTAGCAGAAACTCTTGAAAGAAATATAAAAGATCCACGTTGGGGTAATACCTCTGAATTGCAAGAATTGGAAGCAAGGACATTCTTTGAGATTGAACGACCCCATTATAGGGAAGAAGCATTGAAGTACGGCTACCCGACATTTGATCGGGCGGATGATGCTGTTTCGTATTGTCTTAGAGTCTTAGAGTGACAAATTCATTGCTGTAATGTAGAAATATTTTTGGCTCCGAGGACTGGACGACGTTAGAACCTGTTTATTGGCAGGGAAGTCGGAGTTTTTCTTCCGATGTCCGAAGTTTGCAACTACGGTCTCGCTTTAACCCCACGGTCCGCCTCACCATATCAGACCTTGACAGATAAGGATTAGATATGCTATAATGTATACAGAGTTGAAATAGGGTATAGCACACAGCAAGGACACGGTCTTTCTTGTGTACTGTACCCGCTTCAAAAACGGCGACAGTTACCCGCACATTCCGTGTGGGTACATACAACATAAAAGGATGACAAAGTATGTATAGGCTTCCTTACAGAGCAATGTGCAGTCGCGAGACCAACCGTCTACCGATTGCCGAACTGCATCGCAGGTTGCAGAGTCAGGTTCCGAACATCGAAAATGGTCAGATGGCTAGTGTGGTTCCGAAAGACCCTAAATACTTCGTCTATCATGGCGAGGCTTGGGAATTCGGAATTCAAAATAGCGTTCGTGACCACTTCAAGCTCGTCCTCGTTGACGGCTTGAACGAGAAGGTGTTGGAACAGGGTGAAGCAGAGGCCATCACGTTCGTTATGGGCGAAAGGCCTTACGCGAAGTTCCTCGGTAAAGGCGAGCAGGTTGGGAGCTTCAAGTATTACTGCACTAGTCCTGAAACACGCTAAGGAGACACGCGTATCAAACTCCAACCCCTAAGCAATTCGGCTTAGGGGTTTATCATTTCCGCGAATAAACTAGTATATTCATTCGTTGGTCAATAAAGTATATACCCTTATACCCAAGAGATTCTAAAAAAGTCCTCTGTTCTAACTGAAAGCTTTGCCATTCGCTACCACTAAAAAATGGCGTGCAAATAGGACGGAAATTGGAATGCAGTAGCATTGTCACATCGAATAAAGATGGATTTTGACGGTTTCCATATCTAGACATTTTCGATTTCAGCGGCCTAATTATCGAATATTCGTATTCACCATCTAAATTGTAGGAGCCCTCGAATATTTTTGTCTTAAGTCCTCCTACATTTATATTTTTTCCTTCAACGTGGCCCCTACTAGCGGTATGTGCTTTTCTTAGCATACCCATGACCGCAGCTTCGTCCCTAGAGGATATGGTCACTTGGAAGTTATCATTATCATAGATGATATCAGCAGGTTCCTGACCATCTACTACATATTTACTATCTT